>CACPPH010000039.1 GCA_902635795.1 uncultured Pelagibacteraceae bacterium | reverse complement strand
CCTTTTAAATAACTAAATGTCTTTTCATCTGGTGCAATTAAACCTGCTCTAGCACCAGCTTCAATAGTCATATTACAAACAGTCATTCTTTCTTCCATGCTTAAATTTTTGATCACATCACCAGCAAATTCAACTACATATCCAGTTCCACCTGCAGTTCCAATCGTGCCAATAATTTTTAAAATTACATCTTTTGCAGTAACTCCCTTAGGTAAATTGCCATTAACGTTTATTCTTAAATTTTTTGATTTCTTTTGCATTAAAGTTTGTGTAGCTAGAACGTGTTCAACTTCAGATGTCCCTATTCCAAAGGCCAGTGCTCCGAATGCTCCGTGTGTTGCGGTATGGCTATCGCCGCATACAATTACTGTTCCTGGTTGTGTGAAACCTTGCTCTGGTCCTATAATATGAACTATACCTTGTCGCTTGTCATTAACATCAAAAAGTTCTACTCCAAAGTCTTTACAATTTTTTCTTAATGTTTCGACTTGTATTCTAGAATCCTCATCATTAATACCTTTAGATCTATCAGTTGTAGGAACATTATGATCAGGCACTGCAAGAGTTAATTCTGGTCGTCTGACTTTTCTTTTTTGTAATCTCAGTCCTTCAAAAGCTTGGGGGCTTGTAACTTCATGGACTAAATGTCTATCAACATAAATTAATGATGTTCCATCATTTTGTTCGTGAACAAGATGGTTTTCCCATATCTTATCGTATAGTGTTTTAGACATTTAATTTATTTTTTTTCGCTGGTTGGCTTTTCAGCTTTAGCTTCGACTTTTGGAGCCTCTTTCTTAACTTCTTCAATTTTAGTTTCTTGCTTAACAGGCTCGGCTGTTTTTACTTTTGTTTCCTCAGTTTTAACTGAAACATCAACACCAATTTTCTTTTTAATTTTTTCAGCAATCCTTGCGGATTTTCCTTTTCTATCTCTTAAATAGTAAAGTTTTGCTCTCCTTACTTTTCCTGTTCTAATTACTTTAATTGAGTCTACGTTTGGACTGTAAAGAGCAAAAGTTCTCTCTACTCCCTCACCGAATGAAATTTTTCTTACTGTAAAAGAGGAGTTTATATCTCTATTTTTTTTTGCAATACAAACACCCTCGAAAAATTGAATTCTCTCTCTTTTACCTTCTACAATTTTGACACCAACTTTTATTGTGTCTCCGGGAGAAAAGTCTGTAATTTTTTTGTTAGCAACTATTTTTTTAATCGCTGCTTTATTTATATCTTCAATGTTTTTCATTTTTTTTCTCTAAATATTTTTTCCAAAGATCAGGCCTCTGGCGACGTGTTATAGCCTCAGATTGAGATAAACGCCACCCTTTTATTTTGGCATGATCGCCAGAAAATAAGACCTCTGGTGGGCTTTTACCTTCCCATTCCCTTGGTTTAGTATATTGAGGATATTCCAAAAGATGATTTTCAAAACTTTCTTCTTTGACAGAATCTTTATTTCCAAGCACTCCAGGTAATAATCTAATTAAAGCATCAATAAACACAAAAGAAGCAGGCTCTCCGCCTGATAGGACAAAGTCACCCAAACTATATTCTTCGATATTTCTTGTCTCTATGAGTCTTTGATCAACACCTTCAAAATGACCGCAGATAAGGTTTAAGTTTTTTTCTTTGCTTAAAGATCTAGCAACGTTTTGATCAAATTTTTTACCTCTTGGAGATAAGTAGATAATTTTTTCGCCTTTTTTTATATTCTTATCAAGCGCTGATGCTAATATATCAGGACGTAGAAGCATTCCACTTCCTCCGCCAAAAGGAGTATCGTCTACAGTGCCGTGATTATCTTTTGAATAATCTCTAATATTAATTACTTTTAAATTCCAAATCTTGTTTTGTTTTGCCTTTTTAAATATCCCTATATCTAAAGGTCCAGGAAATAGATCTGGATATAAAGTAAAAATTTTTACCTCTAACATCTCTAATTACCTTTTGGTTAAGCCTTTTTCTCTTCCTTCTTCGGTTCTTCTTTTTTAGCTTCTGCTTTAGGTTGTTCCTTTTTAGGTTCTTCCCTCTTCGGTTCTTCTTTTTTAGCTTCTGCTTTAGGTTGTTCTTTTTTAGGTTCTTCT
>CACPPH010000038.1 GCA_902635795.1 uncultured Pelagibacteraceae bacterium | reverse complement strand
TGTTATAAATAATTTTATATTTTTTTTAAATTTTATTGCAGTTGATTTAAGGCCTATAATTTCATCATCTGACATATCTTGTATTCCATAAATGGTGTCATAGCCCAATGTCCAAAATATGGCTGACAGGTAAAGAAGGCAAATATTCATAGAAATATCGTTATTAAAAGCTGACCAAGCCATTATGACTCCCCAATTAAAAGTTAAACCCAAAAATAATTGCGGCCAGTAAGTAATTCTTTTCATATATGGGTAAGCAAATGCTAAGACCATTGAAGACATGCCTAAAAAAATCGTCAAATAGTTAAATTGTATTAAAATTAAAAAAGCAAGAAAACATAGCGATAAAACATAGATGAGAGAAAGCTTGACTGAAATTTTTCCTGATGCAATTGGTCTTTTTTTTGTTCTCCTTACTTTTATGTCAAAATCTTTATCAACAATATCGTTGAATACACAACCAGCACTTCTCATTAAAACAGATCCCAAAAAAAATAATAACAAATAGAAAATCAACAAATCTATATTGTTATTTAAGCTATAAGCGTAAGCCAAGCCCCAAGAGCATGGCCAAAATAAAAGCATGAAACCAATTGGTTTGTTTAATCTTGTCAATTCTATGAAAATTTTCAAATGCTTCATTAAATATTACTTGTAAATATCAAACACTAACTACATAATCAATTTGATTCGATATGGATATTGATTACACAGTTGCTGCATTAATGTTTCCGGCAATTCCTTTAATGATGACAATGTATAGTAATCGCTTTCATACTTTAAGCGCATTAATTCGACAACTGCATGATAAATATACTTTTGAAAAAAAAGTTCCACCAGAATTAGAAAACCAACTTCATGTATTAAATAAAAGAACCAATTATCTTAAATATGTGATGGGTTTTTCATCTTTTGGATTTCTTTTTAATATGCTAACGGTATTACTATTATATTTAAACTTAACGTTTTATGCTAGGTTAAGCTTTGCTTTGTGTTGTGTATGCATGATAATTTCAATTTTCTTATTTTTACAGGAAGTAAGAATGTCTAATGAAGCATTAAAATATCACCTTAGCGACATGGACTCCATGAAAAAGGATTTGTAAATTAACTTTCTAAAAGTTTTTTTTTAAAAAGAGAAATTCCTTGGTTAATTTTATGATTGTAAGACTCTTCAAAAGTACTTAATTGCCATCCTTGCATTCTTGATTTTATTTTCTCAATATTTTTTAATTTCCATTCTTCACTTATATTTTCATCTTTCCACTGTTTTTTTTCCTCATTAGTTCTTGCGCATCCATAGCAGTAGCCTGTAACAGGATCAGTTTTACAAATACTAATACAAGGAGAAATTATTTTTTTTGACATTAAGGGATTAAAATTGCTGGACCAATTAATTTTCTTGCCTCAAGATCTGCGTGTGCATTTTTAGCGTCTGCGAGTTTATATTTTTTTGAAATTCTAATTTTTATTTTTCCAAATTTTACTTTTTCAAAAATTTGATCAGCTCCAGCTTGAAGTTCTTTTCTATTACTAAAATATTGTCCAATAGAAGGCCTTGTAAAGTATAGCCCTTTAGGTTGGATTTCTTTTTGAACATTAATAGGATCTAAAGGTCCAGATGCATTTCCAAAACTTATCATCATGCCTCTTGTTGAAAGACATTCTAATGATCCATGGAATGTTTTTTTTCCGACACCATCAAAAACTGCAGGCACTCCTTTATTTTTAGTAATTTTCATAACCTCTTTAGCAAAGTTATCTTTTGTATAATTAATTACATGAGAGTAACCATTTTCTTCAGCTATTTTGATTTTATTATCAGAGCCGACTGTTCCAATTACTTTTGCTCCTATACTATTAGCCCATTGAGCAAAGATTTGGCCGACTCCTCCAGCTGCTGCATGAAAAAGAACTGTTTCACCAGCTTTAAGTTTATATGTTTTGGTAAGTAAATAATTTGTAGTTAAACCTTTTGTCATTAATGTTGCAGCTAACTCGTGTGAAATTCCATCTGGGACTTTAACAGCTATTTTAGCTGGGATTATTCTTTTCTGAGCATAAGCTCCTAAGGGAACAGAGGCGTATGCAATATTATCAGCTTTGTTAAATTCAGAAACATTTGAACCTACTTCATCAATTTTTCCAGCAGCTTCCAAACCAATACCACTTGGTAAATTGATGGGGTATAAACCAGATCTATGATAGGTATCGATATAATTTAAACCGATTGCATGATTTGTAACTTTAATTTCGTCTGCACCTGGAGAGGCAACGTTCACATCCTGAAGTTCTAATACTTCA
>CACPPH010000037.1 GCA_902635795.1 uncultured Pelagibacteraceae bacterium | reverse complement strand
AGTTTCGATATTTCTGACTCGATTTCACCAATTCCATAAGCAGTTAATTTTTGTAATCTTAATTCTAAAATAGCTTTTACTTGGTCTTTTGAAAGTTGATAGCTTGAAATATTTTTTTTCTTTTCAATCTGATTGATAAGTTTTACACTTTTTTTAATTTTCCATTTTTTTGAAAGAAGATTTTTTTCCGCTATCTCTGCATCTTTAGAATTTTTAATTATCTTGATTACTTCATCAATATTTTCAACTGCTGTTGCAAGACCAATTAATATATGTGCTTTCTCCTCTGCTTTTTTTAAATCAAATTTTACTCTTTTTGTTACGGTATCTTCTCTAAATCTTAAAAATTCTGAAATAAATTCTTTTAAATTTAAAATTTTTGGTTTATTCTCAACTATCGCTAGTGTGTTAAATCCAAAAGAACTCTCGATATTAGTTAATTTATACAATTGTCTTCTAATTGTTTCAGGTTCTACATTTTTTCTAAGCTCTATAACTACTCTAATTCCTTCTCGATTTGACTCATCTCTTAAATCTCTTATTCCATCTATTTTTTTATCTCTTACGAGTTGTGCAATCTTTTCAATTAAAACTGATTTATTTACTTGGTAAGGAATTGATTTGATTATCAGAATTTCTCGCCCACCTTTTTTTTCTTCAAACTCTATTTCTCCTCTGATTTTAAAAGAACCTCTTCCTTTATTATAACCCTGTTTAATAATGTCTTTTCCAATAATAATTCCTCCTGTTGGAAAGTCAGGTCCAGGGACATGTTTCATCAATTGACTAATAGTAATATTTTTATCATTAATAAAGGCTACCGTAGCATCAATAATTTCTCCAAGATTATGTGGAGGAATACTTGTTGCCATTCCCACAGCAATTCCACCTGCTCCATTAACTAAAATATTTGGATACTGAGATGGAAGAACTTCGGGTTCCTTTTCTGTTTCGTCGTAATTACTTCTAAAATTTACAGTATTTTTTTCTAAATCTTCTGTTAAAAACTGAGAAATTCTACCAAGCTTTGTTTCTGTATATCTCATAGCAGCGGGTGGGTCTCCATCAATAGAACCAAAGTTTCCTTGTCCAGAAATGAGAGGTACACTCATTGAAAATTCCTGTACTAATCTAACCAATGCATCATATACGGATTGATCACCATGAGGATGGTATTTACCTATAACATCTCCAACTATTCTAGCAGATTTTCTAAAAGGTTTAGACCAATCATAACCACCTTTATACATTGCATAAATAATTCTTCGATGAACTGGTTTAAGGCCGTCTCTTACATCAGGAAGAGCTCTACTTACAATTACGCTCATAGCATAAGATAAATAAGATGAACTCATCTCATCTTGAACAAATATAGGTTTAAATAATTTATCTTTTTCTAAGATATTTTTTTCCATTGATTTTAAAAGGGAATTTCATCATCAAGATCGGAACTATCTTGATTTAAATTATCGTTTGGTAATGAGCTTTTATTATCTGATACTAAATTTGAATTATTGCCACTATTCTTACTATCAAGCATGGTCAAACTAGAGTTATAACCTTGCAAAACAATTTCTGTTGAATATTTATCTTGACCTGTTGCTTCGTCTTTCCATTTTCTGGTGCTTAATTGACCTTCTACATAAATATTAGCACCTTTTTTGACATATTGTTGTACAACATTAACTAAACCCTCATTAAATATAACTACCCTATGCCATTCTGTTTTTTCTTTTCTTTCTCCACTAGACTTGTCTTTCCAAGACTGACTAGTAGCAATACTCAGTCTTGCAACACTTTTACCATTTACCATCTGTTTTATTTCTGGATCTGCGCCTAAACGACCTATTAATTGCACTTTATTTAAACTTCCAGCCATAATAATTTGAATAAATTTGATTTTTTTATTGTTAAAAACCTTTATTTTATATCATATTTGATAAGTAAATATAAGGTGATTATTATTTGAGAGAAAAAAAATGTTGAAAAAAATCGTTGTAAAAGGCGCTAAAGAACACAACTTAAAAAATGTTTCTTTGGAAATACCAAAAGAGAAATTAGTGGTTATAACTGGCCTGTCCGGGTCCGGAAAATCATCTTTAGCTTTTGATACAATTTATGCTGAGGGACAAAGAAGGTATGTCGAAAGTCTTTCGTCTTATGCTAGACAATTTTTGGATAAGATGAAAAAACCCAATGTGGATTTCATTGAAGGCTTGAGTCCTGCTATTTCTATAGAACAAAAAAATACATCTAAAAATCCAAGATCAACCGTCGCCACCGTAACAGAAATTTACGATTATATGAGG
>CACPPH010000036.1 GCA_902635795.1 uncultured Pelagibacteraceae bacterium | reverse complement strand
TCAAAATGATGGATTTAAACCGGTAGTTAGATACTTCGATAGAATTACTCGTCCTGAGCAAATAATTTCCACTTTACCTCAGGCAATTGAAGTAATGCTTGATCCTGCTGATTGTGGCCCTGCATGTATTTCTTTAAGTCAAGACGTTCAAGGCGAAATATTCGACTATCCTGAAGATTTTTTTGCAGAAAGAGTTCATTCTATCAGACGTCCACGTCCAGATGATTATCAAATAAAAAAAGCAGCTGAGGCAATTAAATCATCAAAAAACCCAATAATAATTTCAGGAGGGGGAGTATTTTACTCTGATGCAATGGGTGAATTATCTGATTTTGCAAAAAAACATAACATACCAGTAACGCAAACGGTCATGGGTTATTCTACTATGAAAAGAGATCATTCTCATTTTTTAGGACCAATAGGTGGTCTTGGAGGTAAAGCTGCAAATAATATGGCAAAAAAAACAGATTTAGCTTTAGCAGTAGGTACTAAACTAGCAGATTTTACTACAGGATCTTGGGCAAATTTTGAAAATCCAAATTTCAAACTTGTATCTATAAATGCAGCGAGATTTGACGCAAATAAACATATGGCACAAGCTGTAGTTGGTGATGCTAAGGTTTCATTATCTGAATTATCTTTAGCCCTTGGAAGTTGGAAAGCAGAGGATAGCTGGAATAAAAAAGCGCAATCAGAATTAAAAAGTTGGAATGAATATGTAGACAAAGAAAGTGGTCCTACTAATCAAAAATTACCTAGTTATGCTCATGCAGTTGGTGCAATCTATAGAAATTCTGATCCGTCAGATATAGCAGTTACTGCGGCAGGCGGTTTAGTAGGAGAAGTTGTGCAAGTATGGCGGCCTAGAGAATTAAATACTCATGAAACTGAATGGGGTTTTAGTTGTATGAGTTATGAAATTTCAGGGGCTCTTGGAATTAAAATGGCAAATCCAAACAAAGAAGTTATAGCATTCGTTGGAGATGGGTCATATTTGCTTTACAATTCAGATATTTACAGTTCGGTAATTACTAATAATAAATTGATTATCATTGTTTGCGATAATGGAGGTCATGCAGTTATTAATCGACTTCAATTATACAAAGGTGGTAAAGAATTTAACTGTTTATTAAAAAGCTCAAAAACCCCAAATCTTGTTCCGGTCGATTTTGCCTCACATGCAAAAAGTATGGGGGCTGATGGAGAACAAGTTAACTCAATATCTGAACTAGAAGAGGCTTTTAAAAGGGCAAAAAAATCAAAGAAAACATATGTAATAAGTATACATACGGATGGCTATCAGTGGTTAGAGGGTTCCGCATACTGGGAAAGCCCCACTCTTTCACTGCCTTCAACTGAGGAAAATAAAAGAGCCCTAAAAGAACACCTAGAAGGGAAGAAAAAACAAAGAAAAGGTGTATAAACTTTTTAATGAAAAAAGTTTTTAAAGTCGGCCTTATTGGCTGTGGTCATATAGCTGAAACTTATTTTAGAGCTCATAAATATTTTAATAATTTTAAGATAATTAAATGTGCTGATATTAATAAATTCGCAGCTCAAAAGTGTGCAAAAACTTATAAGATAAGTTCAGTTTCGGTTAATGAATTACTTAAAGATAAAGAAATTCAAGTTGTTCTAAACTTAACAATACCTAATGCACATTATTTAATAGCTAAAAAATCATTACTAAATGGTAAACATGTTTATTCTGAAAAGCCTTTAGCGGTTTCATTTAAAGATGGAAAAGAACTTATTAAAATAGCAAAGAGAAAAAAACTTTGCATAGGAAACGCTCCTGATACTTTTTTAGGTGGAGGAAATCAAAAAGCAAGAGAACTTTTAGACAAAAAAATAATAGGTAAAGTGAAGTTTGGCACAGGTATATTTGCCTATCCAGGAATACAATCCTATCATCCTAATCCAGAGCCTTGGTTTGCTAAAAAAGGAGGTGGACCAGTCATAGACATGGGTCCATATTATTTAACTGCTTTAGTAAATTTATTGGGTCCAGCTAAAGAGGTAACAAGTATAAGCTCAAAAGGAGCTAACAAACGTACTATTGGCATAGGGCCAAAAAAAGGGAAAAGATTTAAAGTAGAGTGTCCAACGACTTATTTTTCTACTATAAAATTTCATAATAGTACAATAATTAGATTAACTTTATCTTTTGATGTTATTTCTCATCTAAGGAACCATATAGAACTTTACGGAGAAAACGGTTCTATGATAGTTCCAGATCCAAATATGTTTGGCGGATCAGTTTTAATTAGTAAAAAATTAGGTAGCACATGGAAAAATCATCAAACAAACAAAATGTCCTTAGGAAGAATTAATATTAGAAGCCAAAGTTCTAGAGCTAATGAGTCTCCAACTAACGCAAATTATAGAGGTGTTGG
>CACPPH010000035.1 GCA_902635795.1 uncultured Pelagibacteraceae bacterium | reverse complement strand
GACGCTGTGCAAAAAGCTAATTCTGGACATCCAGGTATGCCAATGGGTATGGCGGACGTTGCCACAACATTATTTAAATACCACCTCAGGTTTAATCCAAAAAATCCAGAATGGATAAATAGAGATAGATTTGTTTTGTCAGCTGGTCATGGTTCGATGCTGCTTTACTCTTTATTATATTTAACAGGATATAAATCTGTTTCGATCGAAGATATTAAAAATTTCAGACAACTTAATAGTATTTGTGCTGGTCACCCAGAATATAAAAAAGGAACAGGTATTGAAACTACTACCGGTCCTTTGGGTCAGGGTTTAGGAAACGCAGTTGGCATGTCGATAGCTGAAGAAATTTTAAAAAAAAGATTTGGATCAAATATTATTAATAATAGAACTTTCGTAATTGCTAGTGATGGAGACTTAATGGAAGGCATCAGTCACGAAACAATGAGTTTAGCAGGCCACTTAAAGCTCAAAAATTTAATAGTTTTTTTTGATAACAACAAAATTTCCATAGACGGATCAACTTCTCTAAGTGTTTCCGACAACTATAAAAAAAGATTTGAAGCATATGGATGGAATTTTTTAGAAGTAAATGGACATAATCAAAAACAAATCTCAAGTGCTATTTTAAAAGCTTCAAAATCAAACAAGCCATCAATTATTTCTTGCAAAACAATTATAGGTTTTGGATCACCTAACAAATCTGGAAAATCTTCATCACACGGTGCTCCTTTAGGAGAAGATGAAATAGTATTAGCTAGAAAAAAATTGAAATGGAATTATCAACCCTTTGAAATACCTAGCAATATTCTAAAAGAATGGAGAAAAATAGGCACAAAAGGGGAAAAATTAGAAAAAGAATGGAGAGAAAATTTAATCAAAAAACCTAAGCTCAAAACAGAATTAGAAAATATTTATATAAAATCAAACATTGAAGATTTAAAAAAATTAATACAAAAAGAAAAATCAAAGTATCAAGAGTTAAAACCTAGTTTGGCAACAAGACAATGCTCCTCTAAAACCATTGAAAGTGTCACGAGTATTTTACCTCAACTGATAGGAGGCTCTGCAGATTTAAGTGGCTCTAATAATACAAAAACGTCAAATTCAATCGCTATAAGTTCTAAAAATTTTAAAGGAAATTATCTTCATTACGGCGTCAGAGAACATGGCATGGCTGCGATTATGAACGGTTTGGCTTTATATAGTGGCCTTATTCCTTTTGGTGGTACTTTTTTAATTTTTTCTGATTATTGTAAGCCCTCAATTAGACTTTCTGCATTAATGGGTTTAAGAGTTATTTATATCTTTTCTCATGACTCTATTGGTTTAGGGGAAGATGGACCAACACATCAACCAATTGAACAACTGACTGGCTTAAGAGCTATTCCAAATCTTAATGTTTTTAGACCTGCAGATATTAATGAAACTTTGGAATGTTGGGAATTGGCACTTGAAAGTAAAAACACTCCTAGTGCAATAATTCTTTCAAGGCAAAAGTTGCCATATATTAAAAGAGACAATCTTTCTGAAAATAAATGTCAAAATGGAGCTTATACGGTTAAATTAACATCACATGTTAGCAAGGTCGTTTTGATTGCTTCTGGATCAGAACTGGAATTAGCTTTAAAGGTTCAGGAAAATTTGAAAGCAAACAATATAGACTCAAAGGTAGTATCAATGCCTTGTATGGAAATGTTCGATAAAAAAGATATAAATTATAAAAAAGAAGTTTTTGACGAAAATTCGATAGTTTTTTCTTTGGAAGCCGGATGTATTTCTTCTTGGCAAAAGTACGTGGGTGATAAAGGTTTGAGTTTCGGTATAGATAAATTCGGGGAAAGTGCGCCGTATAAACAAATTTATGAACATTTTAACTTAACTGAGGACAAAATCTTAAATATTATTCAAAAACATTTGAGAAGATAATCAAGTTTAAATGGAGAAAATAAAATTTTTATCTGATTATTTAGAAGTTGGAAATAAAACAATTCTATTGAGATTAGATTTTAATGTACCAATTTTAAATAATGTTATCCAAGATTATACCAGGATAAACATCTGTTTGCCCTTGATCAACAACTTAATAAAAAAAAACGCAAAAATAATCATTGTTAGTCATTTAGGTAGACCCAATGGCAAAAAAGTCCCCGAATTATCTTTGACTCCTATTTACAAATATTTAAAAAAAAAATTAAAAACTAATATTTATTTTTTCTTAGGTGCTTTTGATGAAGAATTTAAAGAAAAGTTTTCATATCAGAAACCAGGCGATGTAATTTTGTTAGAAAATATAAGATACTTTAAAGAAGAAGAAAATAATGACGAAGAATTTTCAAAAAAACTTGCCTCTATATGTGATATTTATGTTAATGATGCTTTTTCTTGTTCGCATAGAAAGCAAGCTTCT
>CACPPH010000034.1 GCA_902635795.1 uncultured Pelagibacteraceae bacterium | reverse complement strand
AAATATTAAAGAAAAAAATACTTGGAATTACTTGTCATAATTCAAAAATTTTTGCACTTAAAGCATTGAAATCAAAGGCAAATTATATCGCTTTTGGATCTTTTAATAAGTCAAAATTAAAACCCAATGCAATCAAAGCAAAAATTAATATTTTAAAATGGGCAAAAAAAAATATTAAAAGACCGATCGTTGCAATAGGTGGAATTAACAATACAAATTATAAAAGATTAATTAAATCTGGAGCAAATTATATTGCAATATCAAGTTTTATTTGGGATAACCCAAAATTAAAACCTGATATAGCAATTAAAAAATTTAGATGAAGATAAATGCAAACGAAATAAAGGCTGGCATGATTATTGAGCATAAAAATGATTATTGGACTGTTCTTAAAACTCAACATGTTAAACCCGGTAAGGGGGGTGCTTTTAACCAAGTTGAGCTAAAAAGTTTGCTCAAGGGCACAAAATTAAATGAAAGATTTAGATCAAACGATACTGTTGAAAAAGCAGAAGTTGATGAAAAAAAATACAATTTTTTATATTTTGATGGAGAAAATTGTCATTTCATGGACAACGAAACTTTTGAACAAGTGGAAATCACAAAATCTATTGCAGGAGAAAAACACAAACTATTAAAAGAAAATCTAGAAGTAAGTATTTCTTTCATGGAAGATAAGCCAATATCTCTTGAGCTTCCAGTTAATATAGAATGTGTTGTCGAAAGTACAGATGCCGCGATCAAGAATCAAACCGCGTCATCATCTTATAAACCAGCTATTCTTGATTGTGGTATAAAAGTTAATATTCCCCCATTTATTGAAAGTGGAGACAAAGTAATTATTGATAGTCGAACCTTAGAATATGTTAAGAGAGTAAATTAATGAGATTAAGCTCACCACATATAAATTTAATAATTAAATCATGTATTAAAGCTTCTAAATCTTTAATAAGAGATTTTGGAGAATTAGAAAACTTACAAGTCTCTACTAAATCTCCGGGGGATTTCGTTTCTTCAGCTGATAAAAGAACTGAGAAAATAATTATTGGTGAGTTACAAAAAGCACATCCAGATTATGGGATTATAACAGAGGAATCTGGAGTAATAAATGAGTCTAACATTGAAAAAAGATGGATAATTGACCCAATAGATGGGACAATGAATTTTCTTAATGGAATTCCTCAATTTGCAATATCAATTGGGTATGAAGAAAATGGTGAAATAAAATGCGGAGTAATTTTTAATCCTGTAACAAATGAAATGTACTATGCTGAAAAAGGTAGCGGCGCTTTCCTAAATAATACAAGAATTAGGGTTTCAAAAAAAAAAAAGTTAAAAGACTCTCTTTTGGTAACAGGCGGCCCAAAACAAATTAGCAAAATTAAAGATAAAATTTTTTTTGAATATATAAATATTTCAAAAAATGTTTCCAATGTAAGAAAATATGGAAGCGCATCTTTAGACATGGCATTTGTTGCATCCGGTAAATTTGATGGTTATTGGCAAAGAGAATTAAATTATTGGGATGTTGCAGCTGGTATAATAATCATTAAAGAAGCTGGGGGATTTGTAAATTTTTTCGACCAAGATAAGAATTATCCTTTAAAAAAGAATATTATTGCTACTAATTCAGATATTCATGATGAATTAAAAGCTTTAATTGATAAAAAAGATATTGAATAAAAAAAATTAATATTATAAAACTCCCGTCATGAAAAAAAACATACATCCAAATTATCATAAGATTAAAGTCGTTATGACCGATGGAACAGAATTTGAAACTCGTTCAACGTGGGGAAAAGAAAATGACACTCTTAAATTAGATATTGATCCTAAGTCTCATTACGCATGGACTGGTGGTACTCAAAAGATTTTGGATAAAGGAAGAGTAAGTAAATATAATAAAAAATTTAGTAACCTAAGATTAAAAAAATAAATATGACTGAAACACCATTTATGCCAAAAGCAACTGCTGTTTGGCTTGTAGAAAATACTACTTTAACTTTCAAACAAATTGCAGAATTTTGTAAGCTTCACGAATTAGAAATAAAAGGAATTGCAGATGGTGATGTTGCAAAAGGAATAAAAGCGTATAACCCTATTCTTGCAGGTCAACTTTCAAGAGATGAAATAGAAAATTGTTCAAAAGACCCAAATAAAAAACTAACTCTACTTAAAAAACTGGATGAGGTTGAAGTTAAAGAGAGAAAAAAACCAAAATATACTCCTCTATCGAAAAGACAAGATAGACCAGATGCTATTTTGTGGTTATGTAAAAATGCTTCTGAACTTACCGATGGACAAATTTCTAAACTTGTAGGAAGCACTAAAGGAACAGTTTCATTGATAAGGAAGAGAAGTTATTGGAACTTTTCAAATTTAAAACCACGAGACCCAGTAATATTAGCCTTATGTACTCAAGAAGCATTTCAAAAGAGTTTAGAAAAAGCAAAACGCAGAGTTGAGAGAGAGAAAAAAGCTAAAATACGTGAGGAAAAAAAGGCTCAAGCTGCATCGTCGGTC
>CACPPH010000033.1 GCA_902635795.1 uncultured Pelagibacteraceae bacterium | reverse complement strand
TAAATCCAGCAACAGAGGAAATCATAGGAAAAGCATCGAAGGCAGACAGCAAAGATGTGCAAAGAGCTCTAAAGTCAGCTAAAAAAGGTTTAGAAATTTGGAAAAACACTTCTCCTTGGGAAAGATCAAAAGTAATAAGAAAGATTTCAGAATTAATGAGAAAAAAAGTTGATACTTTATCAAAATGGCTTACGCTAGAAGTGGGCAAACCCTTAGCTGAAGGCGCTGGAGAAGTAGGTGGGGCAGCTGATATATTTGAATGGAACTCTGAAGAAACAAAAAGAATTTTTGGTGAAATAAATCAAAGTCGTTTTCCAAATACAAAAATACATGTAATATATCAGCCTGTAGGTGTGGTAGCTGCATTAGTTCCATGGAATTTTCCAGTTATTTTAGCATCAAGAAAGATTTCTACTGCTTTAGCTGCTGGATGTTCAGTCATAGTAAAACCTGATGTAATTACTCCAGGTAGTGTAATGGAAATAGTTGATATATGTAAAGAGGCTGGTGTCCCACCAGGTGTTGTTAATTTATTATCAGGAGATCCAGCAGCGATTTCATCTGAATTAATTCAATCAGATATAATAAAAAAAATATCTATTACCGGTTCAACTAGGGTTGGTAAACTTATTCTTAAGCAAGCTGCAGATAAGGTGCAAAGAGTAACAATGGAATTAAGTGGTCATTCTCCATTTATTGTCTTTGACGATGTTGATTTAAATAAAGTAACTGATATGGCTATTACAGCTAAATTTAGAAATAATGGCCAAGTTTGTATATCCCCAAACAGATTTTATATTCATGAGAAGAAAAAAGATGAGTTTGCAGACTTAATGGTTCAAAAAACTAAAAAATTAAAAATGGGTAACGGTATGGATAAGGATACTTTACTCGGACCCTTATGTACAAAAGAAAGATTGGAGGGCGTTGAAAAATTAGTCGAAACGACCAAGAAAGAAGGTGGAAAAGTTCTCTTAGGTGGTAAAAGAGCTGCAAATTTTAACAAAGGTTATTATTTTGAACCAACTATTTTTGATAATATTAAAGATGATTTTACAGTAATGAAAGAAGAACCGTTTGGTCCGATTGTTCCTATATTATCTTTTAAAGAATTTGATGAAGTTATGGAAAGAGCAAATAATAATGATTTGGGGTTATGTAGTTATGTTTATACAACAGATTTAAAAATGGCTAATAAAGCATCTGATAAATTAGAGTCAGGTTGTGTAGCCGTAAATACGCCAGTTGTTGCAGTAGCTGAAGCGCCATTTGGAGGTATTAAACAAACTGGTTATGGTAGAGAAGGTGGCTCGATGGCAATTAAAGATTATTTAAACATAAAATATACTCATTTTGGTATTTCTTACGAATGAGAAAGAATAAATTAAAAGAAATTTTCAAATCTGGTAAATCTGCAATTAATGGTTGGCTGCAAATTCCAAATTCATTTACAGCCGAATTAATGGCTAATCAAAATTGGGACTCTTTAACTTTAGATATGCAACACGGTGTAATTGACTATTCAAATGCAGTAGGAATGTTGCAAGCTATTTCTACAACAAATGTTGTTCCAATGGCAAGAGTTAATTGGAATGAACCAGGTCAAATAATGAAAATTTTAGATGCTGGTGCATATGGAATTATTTGTCCAATGGTAAGCAATAAAAAAGAAGCTGAAATTTTTGTAAAAGCGTGTATGTACCCACCAAAAGGTTATAGAAGTTATGGTCCAATAAGAGGTCTTATTTATGGAGGCCCGGATTATGCTGACAAAGCAAATGATGAAATATTAAAATTTGCTATGATTGAAACAAAAGAATCTTTGAATAATTTGGATGAAATAATGAAAACTCCCGGATTAGATGGTATTTATATTGGTCCAGCTGATCTAAGTTTAGCTTTGGGTGAGAAACCAAGTTTTGATAAACCTGAGGGTGATCCAGTTTATGATGTAATTATGAAAATATTAGATCACGCCAAAAAAAATAATATTATTGCAGGAATTCAAAATGGTCAGCCTGAATATGCAGAAAAAATGATAAAAAAAGGATTCCAGTTAGTTACAATTGGATCTGATCAGCGATATATGACTGCAGCCTCAAAGACTGCGCTTGGTAAGTTAAAAAAAGACTCAAGTAAGGACTCGGGAAAAGGCTATTAAAAAATGATATATCACGTCTATATGCTCAAATCTTTGAGTAAGAATTCGGTGACATATGTTGGTTATACTAATAATTTACAAAAAAGAGTCGATTTGCATAATAACAATAAAGGCGCAAAGTTTACTAGGGGTAGAAAATGGAAGCTTATTTACAAAGAAAAATTCTATACTAAAAAAGAGGCAATTTCTCGAGAATATTATATAAAGAATAATAGATCATTGAGAAATAAGATTAAAAATACTGATAAGTGATAGGAATTTTACTACCATATAAAGAAAATTTTTCACCAGAGTACCCTGGGGCAGTATCTTTATTTGTTAATGAAACGAGTAAAAACAGTAAATACCGAAAAAAAATTATTGTTTTTGGAAATACAAATTATAAAAGAAAATTTAAAATAAGATATGAAAATATCAATCTTTCGAAAAATCTTTTCACTAGCCAAACTAAAACATACGTAAATAGATTTGTTGAGCTTCAAAAGAAATATAAATTTGCA
>CACPPH010000032.1 GCA_902635795.1 uncultured Pelagibacteraceae bacterium | reverse complement strand
ATTGAGAAAGAAAAACCGACAGAAAAAATAGTAAAAAAACTTTTAGAGATTAGATCAAAAAGAAACAAACCATTTTTTGATAATAAGACACAATTAGATTTAAACTGTTTATGGATTAGTTCTTTAGTAGCAGCTCATGATATTTTACCTGATGAGGGATATCTTAAATTAGCTGAAGAATTTTTTTTAAAAATAGAAAAAAAATATATAAAAGATAAAATATATCATAGTTACTCAAAAGATGTAGTTTTTTTAGAGGACTATGCTTTTTTAATTAATGCCCTTAATGATCTTTCTGATAAAACAATGAATTTTAAATATAAGGACTTGGCCAAACAAATTTGTTATGAAGCAATAGATAAATTTTATTTAAAAGATAGGGAAATTTTTCAAAAAAATCCTAAAGATAATAATGATGTTTTCTTCAAACCCATTGATATAAGTGACAATACTATACCGAATGGAAACGCAATAATGTTAATAAATTTTACTCGATTAGGACTATTAGACGAAGCAAAAAGGCTATGTGATAGTTTAAACGGATATTTGAATATTTATAAAAACCACATGATGACATCTTTAAGAGCGATTGACTTCTTTAAAAATATTTTTGAAGGAAAAAATTGTAATGAACAGGGCTGTAAAATAGATGAGGAAAAAAGTTAATTGGATTATCTGGTTAGTTTTAGTAATTTTGTGGAACTATGGATTTCCACAAGCAACGCCTTTTCAAGATGTTATAGTTGCCGTATTTCTGTCGATTTTGTTTATAATTATTCAGATGGTTCAATCAAGATACTTGAAAAAAATTGGTTCAAGAAGTAAGTTTGAATAATAATGAAGGAGCGCTTTTTATGGGTATTCACTACGACTATAAGTCAACACGCGGCGACAAAGCTATGAAAAAAGAAGCTAAAAGAAAAGCGCGAATAGAACAAAGAAGAGCCAAAAGGTCAAGCACTAGTCAAAAAGAGTCAGAGCAAGATACCATGCATGACATCAACAAGCCCATTACTCTCGAGGATCTAACAAATCCAGATAAAAACTAAATAATAATGAAATCTTTTGAAAAGAAAGATTCATTACAAAAAAAACGTGAGACAGCATTAAAGAAAAATTTAAGTAAAAGAAAAAAATTTAAAGATTTAAAAAAAGAGAAAAATGCCAGTACTTTCAGATAAGTGGATAAAAAAAAATGCTTTGGGAAAGAGTATGATTAAACCATTTGTAAGCAAGCAGGTTAGAAAAGGCAAAATTTCTTTTGGACTTTCTTCTTATGGATATGACGCGAGAGTTTCAAATGAATTTAAGATTTTTACTAATGTTAATTCAGGTATAGTAGATCCAAAAGTTTTTAAAAAAGAGAGTTTTGTCACTAAGATTGGTAAAGAATGTATTATTCCACCAAATTCTTTTGCGCTCGCAAGAACTATAGAGTATTTTAAAATACCCGAAGATGTTTTAGTTATTTGTTTGGGTAAATCTACTTATGCAAGATGTGGTATAATTGTTAATGTGACACCTTTAGAACCAGGATGGGAAGGACATGTCACCCTTGAATTTTCAAATACCACACCTCTTCCAGCAAAAATTTATGCGAATGAGGGTGTCGCTCAGTTTGTATTTATTAAAGGTAACGAAAAACCAAAAGTTTCTTATGCAAAAAGAAAAGGTAAATATATGAAACAAAAAGGTGTGACTCTTCCTAAGGTATAAATTTCTTTAATGCAAAAACTTTTAATTAAAGGAAAAAAAGAGCTTAAAGGTAATATCACAATCTCAGGCTCTAAAAATGCAACTTTACCGATTTTAGCAGCTTCTTTATTAACTAGTGAAATTAAGCTAACAAATGTCCCTTTGGTTAAAGATATTTTTACAATGATTGAATTATTAAAATTTATAGGTGTAGAAATTAAAGTTAAAAAAAAAAATAAAAAAAATGTTATAGAATTAAAAAATTCTAAGAAAAATATTAATACTTTAGCTCCTTATAAACTTGTAAAAACAATGCGAGCTGGAGTGTTAGTTTTGGGTCCTCTTTTAAGCAAATATAAAAAAGCTAAAGTATCATTACCTGGTGGTTGTGCTATTGGTACGAGACCAGTAGATTTACATTTATTTGCTCTCAAAAAACTTGGAGCTAAAATAAAAATTAAAGATGGCTATATAATTGCTGAAGCAAAAAAGGGATTGTTCGGATCTAAAATTAAATTTCCATCAGTTTCAGTAGGTGCAACTGAAAATGCTTTACTTGCCGCTTATGGAGCAACAGGGAAAACCGTTTTATATAATTGTGCTGTTGAGCCAGAAATATTAGATCTTGTATCATTTTTAAAAAAACTTGGTAGTAAGATTAAAATTTTTGGTCGAAAAATTTCTGTTATCGGAAAAAATTTTGAAAATCCTAAAATAACTCACAAAATTATTTTTGATAGAATAGAGGCGGGCACCTACCTTATTGCAGGAGCACTCCTCGGAAAAAAATTAATTATTAAAAACATCAATTCAAAAATATTAAGTTATGAAATTCAGATTTTAAAAAAAATGGGAGCTAAAATAATTGTTAATAAAGATACAATTATAATTAGCAAATTTGAAAAGTTAAAAAGGATCAATGTCTCTACAAAGCCATTTCCTGGATTTCCTACTGACTTACAAGCTCAGCTAATGGTTCTAATGACACAAGCAAATGGAGTATCGAAAATAAAAGAAAACATTTTTGAAAATAGGTTTATGCATGTTCCTGAACTAAAAAGAATGGGAGCAAAAATTGAAATTAAAAATAAAACAGCTTATATTTTTGGACCTTCAAAACTTACTGGAGCTGAAGTAATGGCAACAGATTTAAGGGCATCTGTAAGTCTAGTACTTGCTGGATTGATTGCAGATAATAGAACAATAATTAATAGAATTTATCATTTGGATAGAGGATATGAGCAGCTAGAAAATAAACTTGATAGGTGCAAAGCTGAAATAAAACGTATTTAAAATGGAAGTAAAGAATTTAAAATTAATTGCAAGAACTGAAGAGGATTTAAGAGTAGTTTCTGCTCATTTGCAAGATGCGATAGTAAATGTTTCAGATATCGCAAATTTGAAAAAAAATAAAATATTCCTTATGCAGATGAATAGATTTATGTGGGAAGATGTTGAAAAAGGAGTATTTAGAAAAAATAAAAGAATTAGAACTATTATTAAAATTGAGAATGTTATAAATGTTCACGCAAAAAACATTATCCAATCTAAAAAAGACAAATTTTTGGATTTTCTAACTATTGAAACTAATCGAATGCCTGATAATAACTATGAGATGAAAATAGTTTTTG
>CACPPH010000031.1 GCA_902635795.1 uncultured Pelagibacteraceae bacterium | reverse complement strand
TCTAGGGGGTCGAAGATTTTCTGATGGCTTACACCAAGCGATTGAGGCAAAAGAGAATGTGAAGATCGAAGAGGAAAATCAAACCCTTGCATCAATTACTTATCAAAATTATTTTCGATTATATAAAAAATTAGCTGGTATGACTGGTACAGCAATGACAGAGTCGGAGGAATTTTTCGATATTTATAAATTAAATGTAGTCTCAATTCCCACAAATAAAAAAATGCAACGTAAAGATTTTAACGACAAAATTTATAGGACTGAAAAAGAAAAATATAATGCTATCACAAATAAAATAATTGAATGTACAAAAAAAGGTCAGCCAGTTTTGGTTGGTACAACTAGTATAGATAAGTCAGAGAAGATTTCTAATTTTCTTAATGAGAAAAAAATAAAACATAACATACTAAATGCTAAACATCATGAACAGGAAGCTAAAATAATTGCAGAAGCAGGAAAGTTAGGATCTGTGACTATTGCAACAAATATGGCCGGTAGGGGTACTGATATTAAATTAGGTGGAAACAAAGATTTTTTAGAGGATGGTAAAGCTTATGACAAAAACTTTTTTAAAAAAAATGAATTAAAAGTAAAAAGTTTAGGGGGACTTTATATAATCGGCACAGAGAGACATGAGAGTAGAAGAATAGACAATCAATTAAGAGGGAGATCTGGACGACAGGGAGATCCAGGAGCAACAATATTTTTTATTAGCTTACAAGATGAATTAATGAGAATTTTTGGTGGAGACTCTATAGATGGTATGTTGAAAAAACTTGGATTAAAAGAAAATGAGTCTATTGATCACCCTTGGATAAATAAGGCAATGGAACGAGCACAAAAAAAGGTTGAAAGTAGAAATTTTGATATAAGAAAAACTCTCATAAAATTTGATGATGTAATGAATGATCAACGGCAAGTAATATTTTCTCAAAGACTTAGAATTTTGAAAGAAAATAGCATAAGTCAGATTTTAAACGATTTTTTTGATGAAATCCTTAAAGATCTTGAAATATCATTTACTAATTTTAAAAAATCAAATGATGAAAAATATATAACTGAAATCAAAAATGTCACTGGTAATGCTCTGAATGATCAGGAGTTAAAAAAATTAAAATCAAAAGATAAGGATAGCTTTTTAAAAAATATAAAGGTTTTATTTGCAAATAAAAACAAATCGCGAGTTAATTTGATAGGTGAAGAACAGAATAATTTATTGGAAAAAAAAATATTTTTACAAATAATTGATTTTTCTTGGAGATCACATTTACAATATTTAGAACAATTAAGACAGGTTATAGGATTAAGACAATATGGCCAGAAAGATCCTCTGTCAGAATTTAAAAAAGAAGCTTTTGTGCTTTTTGAAGGTTTGCTTGGAAAGATAAAATACGATTTAATAAAATTACTATTGAATTTAAACATTGTATTATCATCGAATGATAAAGAGAAACCTAAAGAAGACGAGACAATCGCGGATAAAAGTTTTAAAAAGGTCGGAAGAAATGAGAAATGTCCTTGTGGTTCAGGAAAAAAATTCAAATATTGTCATGGAAATGTTTAAGTTTATATTTTTTTAAAAGCTTCTAACGCTTTAACTCTTGCTTTTTCGTGTACTACAATCGGAAAAGGATAATCTCTTCCAAGCTTTAAGATATTTTCTTTATCTATCTCCCAAGGTTTATGAACAAATTTATTTGGAACATCTTTCAATTCAGGAACCCATTTTTTTACATATTCACCATTCTTATCAAATTTTTCTCCCTGTAATATTGGATTAAAAATTCTAAAATAAGGAGCTGCGTCTGCTCCACATCCTGCAACCCATTGCCAACCAGAAACATTGTTCGCCTCATTGTAATCAAGTAGACAATTTTTAAAATATCTTTCTCCCTCCACCCAATTAATAAGTAAATGTTTAACTAAAAAAGATCCAACTATCATTCTTACTCTGTTGTGCATCCAACCAGTTGAATTTAATTCCCTCATACCGGCATCAACGATCGGATATCCTGTTAATCCTTTTTGCCAAGCTAACAAGTATTTTGAATTTTTTTCCCAAGGAAATTTATCGAATTTTTTCGAGTAATTTCCTTTTAGCATGTATTGAAAGTAATTAATCAATGAATGATTAAATTCTCTCCAGCCTATTTCAGATAAAAATTTATTAATTCCTTTTTTTTTAATTTTACTACATTCCTCCCATATAGTTTCTACATGTATCTGACCATGCTTTATATAAGGTGATAATTTTGAAGTGCCAAGAATACTGGGAAAATTTCTTGCATCGGCGTAACTCTCTACTCTTTTATTTATAAAACTTTTTAGCTCACTTAATGCAACTTTTTCACTTGGAGACCAGTATTTTTCAAATTTTTGGTACCACTTTTTTTGTGGATAAATTTCAGTTTCATTTAATGTTTTCTTAAAATAAGTGATTTTATTTTTGCACTTTAAAATTTTTCTCTGTTTTGTTGGAATTTTTTCTACATAAAAATTTTCAGCTGTTTTCCAAAATGGGGTGAAAACTTTAAATGGTGTACCATCTTTTTTTTTGACATCTTGATGTTCATTGAGGATATTTCCTTTTGAAATTTTAAAATGAATATTGTTCTTCTTAAAATTTTTTGATAAATATTCATCAAATTTTAAGTAATTAGGTTCATAGGTTCTGTTCCAATAAATAGAGAAGTTATTCCCATTAAATAATTTTTCAAAAAAAACTTTATATGTCTCTGTCTTAATAATTTCTAGATTAATATTTAGCTCAGTTAACCTTTCCCTAAACTCTTCTAAAGACCTCCCAATCCACCATTTCTGTGCTTGTTTGCTATCAAGATCTTTTTGCTTGTAAAGATAAAAAGCAACAACTTGATCATGATTATTAGTAGCTTCACTTAGTGCTATATTTCTCTTTAGCCTAAAGTCATCTTTTAGCCAGAATAGTCCGATTTTTTTTACCATTTAAAATGCTAACAAATTTATTTTGAAATTTCGATGTGTATAAATTGCATGGTGGTGGCCTTGGTAAGAATCGCACTTACGACACATACCTTTTCAGGGTACTGCTCTACTACTGAGCTACAAGGCCTAGAATCTAAAAGTTATTCTACCTTTAGTTAAATCATATGGTGTCATTTCAACCATAACGTTGTCTCCAGCAAGAACTCTTATTCTATTCTTTCTAAGTTTTCCAGCTGTATGAGCTAAAATTTCATGATTATTCTCTAATTTAACTCTAAACATAGCATTTGGAAGTAACTCTGTTACTTTTCCTTTAAATTCTAAAGTTTCTTGTTTTGCCAATTAATTATCCTTTTTTAATCTAATTTTGATCGAATTAGCATGACCTTCTAAATTCTCATGCCTAGCTAAATTTATAACTGATGGTCCTAATCTTTCAATACCTGTTTTTGTTATTTTTATTAATGAATGTCTTTTTAAAAAATCATTTACAGATAAACCTGAAGAAAACTTTG
>CACPPH010000030.1 GCA_902635795.1 uncultured Pelagibacteraceae bacterium | reverse complement strand
TTTTACTACTACGCTTCCAGCACAGCTTGCTATCAAATTTAATGTTCCTATTATTCCAGTTTTTATAGAGAGAATAGATCCAGATAAATTTAGAATAGAATTTTTTAAAGAAATTTATGCTTCAAATAATGACAATAAAATTAATCTGACAAAAAAATTAAATAAGGTGCTTGAAAACATGATTTTAAAAAATCCAAATCATTGGATTTGGACGCATAATAGATGGAAATAAATAAAGATTATATTATTTTTTTAGTTTATTGAGTCTGTCTTTTACTTCTATCGGAGAATAATACGCCTCTTGCAAATCCACATTCCAATAGTTTAGATCTTTTAACATAATTTCTTTTCCAGAAACTGCGCAAATTACATAATTGCCATCTTCAATTATGTCAAATGAGTTGTGTTTAAAAAGAAGTTTAGCTTTTTTTTTGTTCATCAATAAATTATACAATATATATTTTAACATGAATATTGGATTAATAGGAAGCGGGGGAAGAGAACATGCATTATGTCAAAAAATTAGTGAGTCTAAATTATGTAGTAAAATTTATTGTTTTCCAGGAAATGCAGGGACCTCAAATATTGCTAAAAATATCGATGTAAATATTTTAAATTTTAAAAGATTATTGAGTTTATTAAAATTACACAAAGTAGACTTAGTAGTAGTTGGGCCAGAGGAACCGCTAGTAAAAGGTTTAGTGGATTTTTTAGATAAAAATAACGTAAAAGCCTTCGGACCATCAAAATTTGCCTCAAAATTAGAGGGATCAAAAGCTTTTGTTAAACAACTCTGCAAATTAAATAATATTCCAACAGCAAAATTTAAGATTTGTAGAAAAAAATCGCAAGTGAATAAATTTTTAGACAACAATAAACTTCCTGTTGTTGTAAAGGCAGATGGTTTGGCGGCAGGTAAAGGAGTAATAATTTGCAAAACAAAAAAACAAGTTCTAAAAATCTCTGAAGAAATATTCAAAGGTAAATTTAAATCTTCAAATAAGTTAGTCCTTGAAGAGTTTCTAGATGGAGAAGAAGCAAGTTATTTTTTAGTAGTAGATGAAAATAAATTCAAATTTTTTGGCACTGCGCAAGATCATAAACGTGTAGGAGAGTATGATAGAGGACCAAATACAGGAGGTATGGGTGCATATTCACCTGCACCTATAATTAATAAAGAAATAGAAAAAAAAATTATAAATAAAATCGTTAAGCCAACACTTTTAGCACTTAAAAGAAAGAACGAGCCATATAAAGGATTCTTGTATGTTGGGCTTATGATTAAAAAAAAAGAACCATATTTAATAGAATATAATATAAGAATGGGAGATCCTGAGTGTCAAGTAATTCTACCAAGATTAAAAACTGATATAGTCAAAATTTTTATCAATACAATCAAAAATAATTTAAAAAAAACAAAAATTATTTGGAAAAAAAAAAGAAGTATGACTATTGTGCTATGTTCAAAAGGTTATCCAGGAATTTATAAAAAAAATAAAGAAATTAAAAATTTAAAAAAAATCAATTTAAAAAAAGACGAGTTCATCTATCATGCTGGTACAAAATCCTCAGAAAATAAAATTTTATCTAGCGGAGGAAGAGTTCTGAATATAACAGCATTGGGCCATAATTTTAAAAAAATTAGAACTAAAATTTTTAAAATTCTAAAAAATTTAGACTGGAAAAATGGATTTTTTAGGAAAGATATTGGTTGGAGGGTCATAAATATTAATGAGAATAATAGGCGGTAAATTAAAGGGAAGATTAATAAAATTTGTAAAATCTTCGACTACTCGACCATTAAAAGATTCGGTCAAGGAAAATATCTTTAACATTATAATTCATACAAATAAGTTTAACGTAAATTTATTTGATTCAAATGTACTGGATGTTTTTTCGGGAATTGGATCGTTTGGCATTGAGTGTATCTCCAGAGGAGCAAAAAAAGTGACTTTTATTGAAAAGAACTTTGATATTTCAAATGTTTTAAAAAGTAATCTAATTAATTTATCACTTACAAATAACTCTAAACTAGTAAATGATAGTATCGAAAACTTTATGGATAAAAAAAATAAAGAAAAGTATAGTATTTTTTTTTTTGATCCGCCATATTCAGATAAAAACTTTAATACAACTTTAAAACTTTTACAAAAAGCTAAAATTTTTACTAGTAATCATATAGTTATAATTCATAGAGAAAAAAACTCTGACGAGGATTATAAAAACGCAATAAATACTCTTTTTTCAAAAGTATATGGACGTTCAAAAATAATTTTTGGAACTTTTATTTAAGAATATTTTTTGTAAAAGTTTTTACCTGCTCAACAGCAGGTTGGTCAAAAGGATTGATGCCAACTAATTGACCTGTAATAGCAGTTTCTAAAATAAAATATGAAAATAATTCTCCAATAATTTGTTCATTTAATTTTTTTATTTTAAACTCTCTGAAAGGTATTTTGTTTTTTTTTAACGTTTTTTTAACTGCATCAATCTGTGCAGATTTTATTGCATCAAAACTTTTATTTTTTAAATAACTAATTTTATCAGGTAAAGATTTACCTTTTAACCTTATTTTTGATTTGTCCTCTAAGCTAAAGATATAAAAAAATTTATCTTTTGGACCATCTAAATATAATTGAAGAAGACTATGGTGATCTTTTGGCACATTAGAAACAACTGGAAAAAATCCCTTACCTTTTTTACCTAAGCTTTCTGCAATAAGTTGTTGACACCAGTATAAAAATTTTTCTAATACTGGACAATAATTTAAGAAGACTAAATTTGTAATTTTGTTTTGTAGTAATAAATTAGATAAATTAATTGTACTTTCTCTCAAAAATTTCGAGTCTTTGTGTGTAAGAGGTTTTTTTATATTGCTTCTTAACTTATTTATATTTAATCCAAAAAGAATCGAAGGAATCAATCCTACATCGGATAAAACTGAATACCTTCCTCCAATATAATTCTTATGTTCTATATGCATTAAATTATATCTTCGTGCCAGAGAGTATAAAATATTATTTTTCTTTTCAGAAATCAAAATTATATTCTTTGAATTTTTACTTAAAATTTTAAGAGAAATTAAATTTGTTAAAGTTTCAATCGTGCTTCCCGACTTTGATACTATTAAAAATAATGTTTTTTTCAATATTATTTTTTTTTGTAAATTTAGAATTTTACTTACATTAAGATCATTTAAAAAAAAGATATTTTTTTTAATCTTGAATTTAAAGCATTCATATATAGCCTCTGTGCCAAGTATCGAACCGCCCATTCCTATTATCACTATATCTTTGTATTTTTTGAATCGTGTCAAATCATTCACCTTAAAACTATAATTAAATTTATGGCTTAAGACGTGAAATGTATTTTTTTTAAAATCAATTTCATTTTTAATTTTATTAAGGATTTTTGTGAACTTTGAAGTAAGTTTTTTTTTATATTTATTATTTATATATTCTTTATATATTATATTTTTTTTGTTAATCACTTCAAAATTTTATCAATAATTGAATCTTCGATACTTGAGGATTTGCTTGAGCTTTTTGCATCTTCTTTCGGCACTTTTAAAATTTGTTTAATTTTTTCATCTTCATTTGTCTTAACTGAATTGGTTCCAGGTTTTGGTAAATCTTTATAATTAGGTGGCAGCACTAATGGATCCCTTTTTTTTACTAAAAATTCATCTGTAGTTTTAACTTTTTCATTTCTCATAACTTTTCCTGCATCGCTCAAGCCACCACATCCGAATAATAGTAGTAAAAATAATAAATAGATCTTTTTCATTTGCTCAGTTTGACTCCCATGATTAAATAAATAATTATTCCAAAAGAGATAAATATATCTGCAACATTGAAGGTAAACCAGTGAAAATTATTAAAATGTAGATCTATAAAATCTGGCACTGCATTAAAAATCAGCCTATCGTAGAAGTTTCCGATTGCACCCCCAATAATTAATGAAAAAATAAATTTTTCATTTTTTTTAGCTTTAATGGCAAAATAAAATAACACAAATATTACAAAAGCTATTAAAGATGATGTTAG
>CACPPH010000029.1 GCA_902635795.1 uncultured Pelagibacteraceae bacterium | reverse complement strand
AGTTTTATTAGAAAATTTACTTAGATACGAAGATGATATAACTGTAGATAAAAAACAGATTTTATCAATCAAAGAGTGGTTGAAAAATAAAAAATCTAATACTGAAATAGCTTACAGACCAGCTAGAGTTTTAATGCAGGACTACACAGGAATCCCAGCGGTTGCGGATTTAGCCGCTATGAGAGATGCTGTAAAAGATAAAAATAAAGATCCAGAAAAAATAAACCCCTTATCAACTGTGGACTTAGTAATCGATCATTCAGTAATGGTTGACGAATATGCTTCAGGAAAATCGTTTGATAAAAATGTAGAAAGAGAATTTTCTAGAAACGGAGAGCGTTATTCTTTCTTAAAATGGGGACAACAAGCTTTTGATAATTTTAGAGTGGTGCCACCAGGAACAGGTATTTGTCACCAAGTAAACCTAGAATATTTATCTAAAGTTGTTTGGTCATCTAAAAGTGGGAATGATTTATTTGCTTATCCAGATACTTTAGTTGGAACCGACAGCCACACTACAATGGTAAATGGGTTATCCGTATTGGGTTGGGGAGTTGGTGGTATTGAAGCTGAAGCTGCGATGTTAGGGCAACCAATTTCAATGTTAATTCCAGAAGTGGTTGGCGTTGAAATTAAAGGTAAACTTAAAGAGGGTACAACTGCAACTGATTTAGTCTTAACAATAGTGGAAATGTTAAGAAAAAAAGGTGTTGTAGGAAAATTTGTAGAATTTTATGGAGAAGGACTAAAAAATTTAACTTTAGCTGATAGAGCAACTATTGCTAACATGGCTCCTGAATATGGAGCAACATGTGGCTTCTTTCCTGTTGATGATGAGTCACTTAAATATTTAAAATTATCTGGACGAGATAGTGCAACAATTGCTTTAGTAGAAAAATATTCTAAAGAACAAGGGCTATGGGCAAGTAATGATGTGGAGTTTACTGATAAAGTATCTCTAGATGTAAGCACAGTTGTAACAAGTATCTCTGGACCTAAAAGACCTCAAGATAAAGTTTTACTAACTGAGGCAGCAAGTTCGTTCGCTAAAGTTTATAAAGAAAACGCTAAAAGATCTAAAGTTGTGGAGTCTGATGTTGCAGGAGCAGATTTTAAATTAAAAGATGGGGATATTGTAATTGCAGCAATTACCTCATGTACTAATACATCAAATCCAAGCGTTCTAATCGGAGCTGGACTCCTTGCTAAAAAAGCTTATGAGAAAGGATTAAAAGTAAAACCGTGGGTCAAAACTTCTTTAGCGCCAGGATCGCAAGTTGTTACAGACTATCTAGAAAAAGCTGGCTTAAATAAATATTTAGATGAATTAGGTTTTAATCTTGTGGGATATGGCTGCACTACATGCATTGGAAATTCAGGACCACTAAATAAAAATATATCAGACGCAATTAACGAAAAAGATTTATATGCGGTTTCAGTTTTATCTGGGAACAGAAACTTTGAAGGTAGAATAAATCCAGATGTAAAAGCAAACTATCTTGCCTCGCCTCCTCTAGTTGTTGCTTATGCTTTAGCCGGGAATATGAATTTTGATTTATATAAATCTTCCCTTGGGAAAGATAAAACTGGCAAAGATGTTTTCTTAAAAGATATTTGGCCGAGCAACAAAGAAATTGAAGATATTATGCTTACCTCTTTAAACGCTGATATGTTTAAAAAAAGATATTCTAACGTTTCAGAAGGACCAAAAGAATGGAGAGAGATAGATACAAGTGATAGTGATATTTATAACTGGGAACAAAACTCAACATATGTAAAAAGACCACCTTTTTTTGATAATCTTCCTGATAAACCTGAAGGTTTTAAGGCAATTAATGATGCTAGAATACTTTTGTTATTAGGAGACACAGTCACCACAGATCATATTTCTCCAGCAGGAAGTATCAAGAAAGATAGTCCTACAGGAGAATATTTTATGGAGCACCAAATTCAACAAAAAGACTTCAACTCTTATGGAGCTAGACGAGGAAACCATGAAGTAATGATGAGAGGAACTTTTGGAAATATCAAAATTAGAAATGAAATGGCTCCAGGAACAGAGGGTGGATTTACTACTCTACAGCCTGATGGCAAGGTTATGAGTGTTTATGAGGCTGCAATGGAATATAAAAAAAGAAATAATGATTTAGTTGTCATTGCTGGCAAAGAATACGGGACAGGATCTTCGAGAGACTGGGCAGCTAAAGGAACAAAGCTACTAGGTATTAAAGCTGTATTAGCTGAAAGTTTTGAAAGAATTCATAGATCAAATTTAGTAGGTATGGGTGTTTTGCCACTACAATTTAAAGAAGGTTTTGATAGAAAAAAATTAAAAATAACTGGATCTGAACTCATTACAATAGTTGACATTGAAAAAGGAATAAAACCAAGAGCAGAGGTAGCTTGTGAGATCAAATATAAAGATGGCACAATTAAAAAGATACAAGCTTTGAGTAGAATAGATACTGAAAATGAAATAGAATATTATAAAAACGGAGGAATTCTTCAGTACGTTTTACGTAACATGCTCAATTAATGAGAAATATCACAGTAAAAGTTCATCCATCTAAAGCGAATTTAAAAAAGAAGGACCAACTAGCATGGAAGATTGCAGAGATTTCATCTGACAAAGCAAAATTAAATAAAGATGCAATTGAGATGGTCATTAATAGAATTATTGACAATGCATCGGTTGCAATAGCGTCTTACAATAGGAAGCCCGTTGTATCTGCAAGACAAATGGCTTTAGCACATCCCAGAAAGAATGGAGCAAATGTTTTTGGATTAAATCCTAAAGTAAAAGTTGACTGTGAATGGGCTGCTTGGGCAAATGGTACTGCGGTAAGAGAACTTGATTATCATGATACTTTTTTAGCAGCAGATTACAGCCACCCTGGAGATAACATACCTGCAATTTTAGCAGTTGCTCAACAAAAAGGATGCAATGGATTAGATCTTATTAGAGGAATTTTAACCGGTTATGAAGTTCAAGTAAATTTAGTAAAAGGGATTTGTTTACACGAACATAAAATAGATCATATAGCACATTTAGGACCAAGCGTTGCAGCAGGTTTAGGAAGTTTATTAAAATTAAATACAGAAATAATCTATCAGTCAGTTCAACAAGCTCTGCATACAACTATTTCAACCAGACAATCAAGAAAAGGAGAAATTTCAAGTTGGAAAGCTTTTGCTCCTGCACATGCTGGTAAGTTGGCAGTCGAAGCAGTTGATAGATGTATGAGAGGTGAGGGTGCTCCTAGTCCAATATATGAGGGTGAAGATAGTGTTATAGCTTATGTTCTTTCGGGCCCTGGAAAAAAATATATTGTTCCTTTACCAAAGGTTAATGAGCCAAAAAAATCAATATTAGAAACTTACACTAAAGAGCATTCTGCTGAGTATCAGTCACAGGCATTAATTGATTTAGCAAGAAGTTTAAATAAGAAAATTAAAAATTTAAATAACATAAAAAAAATTACAATAGAAACAAGTCATCACACTCATTATGTAATTGGAACTGGTGCCAACGATCCTCAAAAAATGGATCCTTATGCAAGTAGAGAGACTTTAGATCACTCTATAATGTATATATTTGCTGTAGCTTTAGAGGATGGAGCTTGGCATCACGTAAAGTCTTACACACCACAAAGAGCTAGACGAAAAAGCACAGTTCAACTTTGGCGAAAAATAGTAACTAAAGAGAATAAGAAATGGACAAAAAAATATCATAACAGGGATCCTAAAAAGAAATGTTTTGGTGGAAAAGTTATTGTCGAAATGAAAAATGGTTCCACAATATCAGAAGAGATCAATGTTGCAGATGCTCATCCTGCTGGAAAACGACCATTCGGAAGAAAAGAATATATTAATAAATTTAAAGTTCTAACAGATAATATTATTTCAAAAAAAGAGTCACAAAGATTTTTAAAATGCGTTCAAAATTTGAGAAAATTAAAACCTAAAGATTTAAAAGGACTGAATGTTGAAATTTTACCAAAAATGAGAAAAAGAATTAAAAACGGTAAAAGTATTTTTTAATCATTTGATTTTCTTTGCTAAATCATTAGCACTTAACCATGCATTTTCAACTTTAGGACCGATAAACCAATCAGCGCACAATCCTAACCTTAACTTTTTATTCCAATAACTCTTTAAAGGTGAACCATTTAAATTATAAGAATATTTCCATCCGTGTGTTTTTTTGAAAATAATGTTATTTTTTTTGTACCCTGTAAAATTTAAAAATTTTGATATTAGAGTATTTTCTGCTTTATTACTTTTTTTATAATGATTTATATTTTTCCTAGCCCACCCAATTGAGGATTGTAATGTCCAAAGTGAATTTGAAGAGTTAAATCTATTTTTACTATTTTCATTGGCGGCCCAAGTTAAAATGTCATCATTGAATTTTATACTA
>CACPPH010000028.1 GCA_902635795.1 uncultured Pelagibacteraceae bacterium | reverse complement strand
TGTGATGAGTGGTGAAAATTTAGTAGATGCGCAACCAAGTATACAAAATCAGCAAAACGAACCGACTGTTTCATTTACTTTAGACAGGCTTGGTGCTCAAAAATTCGGAAGAGCTACTACTGATAATGTTGGCAAAAGACTAGCTATTGTTCTTGATGGTAAGATAATTAGCGCTCCTAATATTAATGAGCCTATTACCTCTGGTAATGGAATGATATCTGGAAATTTTACATTTCAGGAAGCTACAGATTTAGCTTTATTATTAAGATCAGGCGCATTACCAACCCCTCTTGAAGTAGTTGAGGAAAGGACTGTTGGCCCAGATTTAGGAGAAGACTCTATTAAATCAGGAATAACCTCATTATTTGTGGGATTTATTTTAGTAATTATATTTATGTTTTACAAATATAAAGTATTTGGCTTGATAGCTAACATTGCTCTTATTGCAAACTTGCTAATGCTGATTGGTGTTTTGACAATTTTAGAGGCAACATTAACACTTCCAGGAATTGCAGGAATTATATTAACTGTTGGTATGGCTGTAGATGCTAATGTTTTGATTTTTGAGAGAATAAAAGAGGAATTAAAAACTGAAAAGACAACAATTCATGCATTTGATTCTGGATACTCTAAAGCTAAAATCACAGTTCTTGATGCAAATATAACTACTTTAATTGCTGCAATTATCTTATTTGCTTTTGGATCAGGTCCAGTAAAAGGATTTGCAATTACTTTAGGTATAGGGATTATAACTACTCTATTTACTGCATATTTCTTAGCTAGACACCTTACGTCAATTGTGGTGTTAAGAAATGATAATAAAGAGGTAAATATCTAATGCTTAAAAATATTAATTTTGTTTCTAAATTTAAAAAAGCAAATATCTTATCTATTATACTATTTGTTTTAAGTGTTTTAATTATAATTTTTAAAGGTTTAAATTATGGAATTGATTTTAAGGGAGGAACATTAATTGAATTAAGAACTGACATTTCTGTAAAAGCTTATTCGATAAGGGATACCTTAGGTTCTATGAATTTAGGAGATATAAACGTAAAAAAATTCGGAAAAGAAGGGGATTATTTAATAAAAGTTGAGCAAAAAGAAGAAAATAATAACGATCTTATACCAAAAATCAAAGAAAACTTAAAAAATAATTTGAATTCTGAAGTTACTTTTAGAAGAGTGGAGAATGTTGGTCCTAAGGTGAGTTCTGAGTTATTAGAATCTTCAGTAATAGCGATTTCTTTGGCATTAATTGCGATGCTTTTTTATATATGGGTTAGATTTGAATGGCAATTTAGTGTTGGTTCCATAATTGCATTATTTCACGATGTTGTAATCACCCTTGGAATTTTTTCTCTATTATCTTTAGAGATAAACCTTTCTATTATAGCAGCAGTATTAACTATTGTAGGTTATTCTATGAACGATACAGTTGTAATTTACGATAGAATAAGAGAAAATTTATTTAAATTTACAAAAATTAGTATAAGTGATGTAGCGAATTTATCTATTAATGAAACTTTAGCAAGAACTATAATTACTTCAGCAACAACATTATTAGCACTAATTTCAATTTTTATCTTAGGTGGTGAAATTTTAAGAGGTTTTTCATTTGCAATGATTTTAGGAGTGCTAATTGGGACCTATTCCTCTATTTTTGTAGCTTCTCCAATTTTGAAATTTTTAAAAGTAAGTTCTAAAACTTTAGAAAAAGATGAAGAAAAAATTGTCCCTTAGGCTAGTATAAATTTTGAGCTGCGACCATTGAGAGAAGCATTGGAAAGGAAAGGAGAGTATTTGTTCTTGAAAATAACATCGCTGTTTTAGCAGAATTTGCTTTTTCTTCAGATGTACATTGAATCATACCTAAAGCTCTTTTTTGATTAGGCCAAATAACAAACCATACATTGTAGGCCATTACGATACCCAACCACATACCTATTCCAATAGCAGTAGATTTAGGATCTCCGCTTCCTATACCAAGTATCATTGCTTGATGAACATAACCTTGTAAATAAGCAACAATTAATCCAGAAACTATTGTACCTAAAGCAGCCCATCTAAACCAAAACAGAGCTTTAGGTGCTATGACTTTTCCCACAGCAGGTTTTTGTTCATCGGGAATATTTGGCATTGATGGAATTTGAACAAAATTAAAATACCATAGTAGACCGATCCACATAATACCCGCTAGGACATGCAAATATCTAAATAGCCAACTAAAAAAATATCTATCAAAAGCAAATCCATCACCAAAAAAATGTAATCCAAGCAACAAAAGAATTGCAATTCCTAGAGACAAGTGAACTGTTTTTGAGAGTGATTGTAAGATGTTTGTCATGATTCTATTATAACATAATTTGAATTTTTAAGCAGTTTTTTTCATCGTGCTATTTCCAATAATTTCTCTAATAAATCTACCTGTGTAACTTTCTTTTACCATCGATACTTTTTCTGGTGTCCCCTCAGCTATTATTTTACCACCATTTAATCCACCTTCAGGCCCCATATCTATAATATGATCGGCAGTCTTTATCACATCCAAATTATGCTCAATAACAACAACCGTGTTTCCAGTGTTCGCAAAGGCTTGTAAAATTTCAAGAAGTTTTTTTATATCATGTGAATGTAGACCAGTTGTGGGTTCATCTAAAATATATAATGTTCTTCCAGTTGGCCTTTTTGATAATTCTTTTGCCAATTTAATTCTTTGAGCTTCACCTCCAGATAATGTAGTAGCTTGTTGTCCAATTTTCATATAGCCAAGACCTACATGCTTTAGAGTAATCAGTTTTGATTTGATGCTTTGAATATTTTCAAAAAATTCGCAACCTTCATCAACAGTCATGTTAAGAACATCAGCTATATTCTTATTTTTAAATCTTATTTCTAATGTCTCTCTATTATATCTTGCGCCCTTGCAGGTATCACAAGGAATAAAAACATCAGGCAAAAAATGCATTTCATAAGTTAAAACGCCATCACCCTCACATGTTTCGCATCTCCCACCTTTGACATTGAAAGAATATCTACCAACTTTATAACCTCTAGCTTTAGACTCTGGTAATCCTGCAAACCATTCTCTTATCGGCCCAAAAGCTCCAGTATAAGTTGCTGGATTTGATCTTGGAGTTCTTCCTATTGGTGATTGATCTATATCAATTACTTTATCTATTAGTTCTGTTCCTTTAAATCCTGTAAAAGCTTTAGGAACTTTTCTACTTTTATTCTTATTAAGCATTAAATTGAATGCGTTATAAAGTGTATGTAGTATTAAAGTTGATTTACCACTTCCAGAAACGCCTGTTACACATGTAAAGGTTCCGACTGGTACTTTAAGGTTAACTTTTTTCAAATTATTTCCACTTGCTCCACTTATTTCAATAAATCTTCCGTTTTTAGCTCTTCTTCTTTTTTTTGGTAAAGGAATATATTTTTTTCCAGATAAATAATTTCCTGTAATACTATTTTCATTTTGGATTATTTCTTTTACCTCTCCTGCTGCAACTATCTGGCCTCCTTTAACACCAGCTTCTGGTCCTATATCTATTATATGGTCAGAGTTTTCCATTGTCTCGATATCGTGTTCAACAACAATCACAGTGTTACCTAAATCTCTTAATTTTTTTAATGCTGTAATTAATTTTTTATTATCTCTTTGATGTAAACCTATTGATGGCTCATCCAAAACATAAAGAACTCCTGTCAGACCTGATCCGATTTGTGATGCTAGTCTTATTCTTTGTGCTTCACCACCAGATAAGGTTCCTGACTCTCTTGACAGGGTAAGATAGTTTAATCCAACATTTAAAAGAAAATTTAGTCTTTCGTTTATTTCTTTTAAAATATGTTGAGCTATTTTTTTTTCTTTATCATTTAAAAAGTTTTCTAAATTTACAAACCATTTTTGAGCAATATCTATTGATTTTTCTGTAACTTGACTTATATTTAAATTGTTTATTTTTATACATAGTGCTTCATCTTTAAGTCTCATTCCTTTACATTTCTCACAATTTGTCTCACTTTGATATTGAGATATTTCTTCTCTTTTCCATTCACTGTCAGTTTCTAGATATCTTCTCTCTAAATTATTGATTACTCCCTCAAAAGGTTTCTTTGTCGTATAAGTTTCATAGCCATCATCATATGCAAATTTTATTTCTTCATCGTCTGAACCATATAAAATTATATCTTGAATTTTTTTTGGTATTTTTTTCCAAGGGTCTGACATGGATATCCTGTAATGTTTTGATAGTGAAGCTAATGTTTGGGCATAGTAAAGAGATGTTGATTTCGACCAAGGTTCTATCGCGCCTTCTTGAAGACTTTTTTTGTGATCAGTAACTACTAAATTTGGATCTACATTGAGATTGTGCCCAATACCTTCACATTCTTCACATGCACCATATGGTGAATTAAAAGAGAATAATCTCGGTTCAATTTCCTCAATAGTAAAACCGCTTTCAGGACAAGAAAATTTTGATGAAAAGGTAATTGATTCTCTTTTTCTGAATTTTTTAGGCAAAGTTTCGTTTTCATATTCTACAACCAAAAGTCCATCAGATAGATTTACTGCTGTTTCAACACTATCTGCAAGTCTATTGCCTAAATTTGAATTCAAAATTATTCTATCAACAATTATAGAAATATCGTGTTTTACTTTTTTATTTAGATTGGGAAACTCATCAATATTTAGATATTTTC
>CACPPH010000027.1 GCA_902635795.1 uncultured Pelagibacteraceae bacterium | reverse complement strand
TGTCTTTTGCAGCAGTTCCTTTATATGATTTGTTTTGCAGAGTAACAGGGTTTGGTGGAACTACTCAAAACGCTACTGACAAAGAAATTCCAAAAATTATAGTAAACCAAGACTATAAAATGAGATTTGATACAAACATTAATAGCACTTTAGATTGGAAATTTTATCCTGAGATGAATACTTTAAACTTAAAACCAGGTGAAGTTCATACAGTTAAATTTAACGTTGAAAATCCTAGCAATGAAATTTCTTCAGGGTCAGCAACATTTAATGTATCTCCATCACCATTTGGTATTTATCTAAATAAGATAGGTTGTTTTTGTTTTGAAAAACAAACTTTACAACCAGGTGAAAAAAAGGAGTTTGTATTAACATTTTTCTTGGATCCTAAAGTCGTTGATGATAATAAAACTAAAAATATGTCTGATGTAACTTTGTCTTTTACTTTTTTTTCATCAGGCTATTATGAAAAGAGTAACACATAATGTCAGCAGAAAAACCAAAACACGATTACCATTTAGTTGACCCAAGTCCTTGGCCTATCTATGTTTCCTTTGCAACTTTAGTCTTAGCTTTTGGAGCAGTTTATTATTTTCACTCTAAAGCTCTTTGGTTACTTTTGATTGGTTTTGCGTTAGTAGTTTATGGTGCATTTATGTGGTGGAGAGATGTTATAGAAGAAGCAGAGCATCAAGGTCATCATACTCCAGTAGTTCAAATTGGACACAGGTACGGTATGACATTATTTATCGCCTCTGAAGTAATGTTTTTTGTTGCTTGGTTCTGGGCTTTTTTTAATGCTAGTTTATTTCCACCTGACTCTATAGGTGGTATATGGCCGCCAGCAGATATAAAAACTTTTGATCCTTGGGATATCCCATTAATCAATACTCTAATTTTATTGTTATCAGGAACTACTGTAACTTGGGCGCATCATGCAATGTTAGAAAATGACAGAAAAGGATTAGTAAATGGTTTGATCGGAACAGTATTTTTAGGATTTATATTTTCTTGTTTTCAAGCTTACGAATATCATCACGCAACATTTACTTTAGATGGTGGAATTTATGGTTCCACATTTTATATGTCGACTGGTTTTCATGGTTTTCATGTAATTGTCGGAACAGTTTTTCTTGCAGTTTGTTTGTTTCGATCAATGAGAGGCCACTCGACGCCCCAACACCATTTTGGATTTGAAGCAGCAGCCTGGTACTGGCATTTTGTTGACGTAGTTTGGTTATTCTTATTTGCTGCTATCTATATTTGGGGAAGTTAATCTCAAATTGAAAAGAGCATTTTTATTTCAACTATTCGTAATTTTCTTTGTAACGGTATTTTGTGCTTTAGGAACTTGGCAACTTTATAGATTGCAATGGAAGCTAGAACTAATAAGCGAAATTACTTTTGGATTAGACTCTAAACCAATAGAGTACTCTAATTCAATTAAGAAAAATTATCAGAGAGTAAGCGCTAAAGGAAAATTTAATTTTGATAAGCAAATTTACCTTTATAGCTTGAATGATAGTGGAAAACCCGGATTTGATGTAGTCACTCCTTTTAGGACTGATAAAAATCAAAATGTTTTAATTAATAGAGGATGGATTAAAAAAGAACTAAAAGGTAGCACAAGCATAAACTTCAAAACAGAAAGTGATAGTGAAATAATTGGTCTTTTAAGAGAAATTTATAAACCAAGTATATTTAAACCAGATAATGATATTTTAAATAATATTTGGTTTTCATTAAATTTAGAAGATTTAAAAGAGGCTACGGGAGAGCAATTTAATGAGTTTGTAATTTTTTTGGAGGATAATAAAGCCAAGACACCACTTCCTAAAAAGATAAGTATAGATGTGCCAAATAATCACCTTAAATATGCTATAACATGGTATGCAATATCAATCTCGATAATTTTTTATTATTTATATTTTAGAAGAAAAAAATGAATTATTTTAGCACTAGAGATAAATCTTTAGAATTTAGTTTTAAAGATATTTTCTTAAGAGGACTTGCACCAGGCGGAGGGTTATTTTTACCTGCTGAAATCAAGAAGTATAGTCAAGAGGAACTTAATAATTTAAGTCAACTAAATTATAACGAACTTGCTACAGAAATTATCTTTAATTTCTGTTCAGGTGAAATTAAAAAGGAAGAACTTAGCTCACTGATACAAAAATCTTATAGTAGTTTTAAAGATAAAGAAGTCGTAAATATAAAAAAAATTGGAAATATAAATCTTCTCGAACTTTATCATGGACCCACTTTGGCTTTTAAAGACATTGCAATGCAGGTAATTGGCAATATGTATGACCATTTAGAAGTTGCTAAAGATAAAACTGTAAATGTCATAGTTGCTACATCAGGAGATACTGGTTCAGCGGCTATAGCTGCTTTAAGCAATAGAAAAAATATAAATCTTTTTGTACTACATCCGCATAATAAGATTTCAAATATTCAAAGAAAAATAATGACAACAATTGGTGGAGCTAATATTTATAATATAGCTATCGAGGGTTCATTTGATGATTGTCAAAAAATTGTAAAAGAACTTTTTAATGAAAATAGTTTTAGATCAAAAATAAATATGTCAGGTGTAAACTCTATTAATTGGGCGAGAATTGTTTGTCAAATTGTTTATTATTTTTATTCTTTCTTTAGATTAAAAAAAAATAATATAAGCTTTTCAGTACCAACTGGTAATTTTGGAGATATCTATGCTGGATACGTTGCAAAAAAAATGGGTTTACCAATTAATAAACTTATAGTCGCTACAAATAAAAATGATATTTTACAAAGAGTTATTAATACAGGTGAATATAAACCTGGTAAAGTGAAAGCAACCATTACACCAAGTATGGATATACAAGTTGCAAGTAATTTTGAGAGGCTGCTTTATTATATATTAGATGAAAGCGATAGTAAGGTAGGATTATTAATGAAAGATCTATCATCAAAAAGTTTATTCAATTTAGACAAAAAAGAAATCGATAAAATTAAAAAGGATTTTGAAGCAGTAAAAGTTACAGATGAAGAGACAGTATCTATAATTAATGAAATTTATAAAGAGCATCAATTTATAATTGATCCTCATACTGCTACTGGAGTAAGAGCAGCAAAAAGTTTTAAAAATTTAGGAGATATAGTTGTTCTTGGTACAGCTCATCCTTACAAGTTTAACGATACTATCAAAAAAGCTATAGGAAAAAATTTAGACTCACCTGAGCATTTAAAATTGAATATAGATAAAAATGAAACATTTGATATTATCAGGAATTCAAATTCAGAAGTAAAAAATTATATTTTGGGCAAAATTCAATGAGAATAAAAATAGGAGACAAACTACCTAACTCAGAGTTATTTTATCTTAACCAAAATAATGATGTAAAAAAAATTGATATTTTAGATCTTTGTAAAGGCAAGACTATTATTTTAGGTATGCCTGGAGCTTTTACTAAAACTTGTTCGGCTCTTCATCTTCCTGGGTATATAAAAAATTACGACTTAGCTACTCAAAAAGGAATTACAAAAATTATATGCATCGCTGTAAACGATCCAAATGTTATGAAGGCTTGGGGTGAAAACCAAAATGTTGGCAGTAAAATTTTTATGGCTGGCGATCCCTTTCTTAAATTTACAAAAGCTATTGGAGCAGAAGTAGATAAGTCCAAAAAAGGATTGGGAATTAGATCAAATAGATACACTATGCTTGTGGAGAAAGGCGAAGTTAAAAAAGTAGAGGAAGAAAAAGAAACAGCTACTTGTGAATTATCTTCAGCCGAAAGCTTTTTAAAATCTATTTAGTGTTCGAAACTGCTAACTCATCAACAAGATTATTATATTTGTTGCCAGCATGTGCCTTAACCCATTTCCAAGTAACTTCATGTTTAAGACAAGCATTATCCAATTTAATCCAAAGATCTTTATTTTTAACTGGTTTCTTGTTTGAACTTTTCCAATTATTAACTTTCCACTTCTTAATCCAATCAGTTATTCCATCTTTCACATATTTCGAGTCAGTAAAAATTGTAATCTCAGACTTCTTTTTTATTTTTTTTAATGCCATAATTGGAGCCATTAATTCCATCCTATTATTAGTTGTATTATTTTCACTTCCAGAGATATTAGATTGATTAGAGTCATCTAATATGATTGCTGCCCAACCTCCTTTCCCTGGATTTCCAGAGCAAGCGCCATCAGTATAAATCTTTAATTTCATTAAAAAAAATAATCCTCATGATTTTTTGCATTCTTGTGAAATTCTAATCTTTTTAAATACTCCATTGGATCTTTAATTTTAACAATTGCTCCTTCAACTTTATTTAATGAGTCAAATACTCGAGTTAACAAGAATCTTAAAGCAGCGCCTTGTGACAATACTTTTATACTATTTAATTCTTTATCTGATAGTTTCCTTACGGATGTATATCCATCTATAAAATTTTTAGCTTTAGTTACATTGAAACTTAAATTATTTTTTAATCCATCAAAACATAATGCATTAAAGCAAATAGCGATTTCAAAAGCAAAAAAATCTTCACAAGAAAAATAAAAGTCAATTATACCACTAAATTTTTCTTGAATAAAAAAAATATTATCGTGAAATAAATCTGCATGAATTATTCCTCTTGGCAGATTTTTTGGCCAATTTTTTTCAACATCATTAAGATTTTCCTCAATTAATCTCGGCAGGTCTTTATGTATATTTTCACACTTATCTTTGACTGAATTGAATAATTTTCTCCATGAATTTACAGATAAGTCATTTTGTCGTTTTAATTTTAAATTCATTGTAAGCTCATGCATTTTAGCTATTTCATATCCGATTAACTTACAATTGACAGGAGATAAATTTTGTTTTGCTTTTCCCTCAAGAAATGTCACGATCATTAATTTTTTCCCTTCAAAATTTGTAATAGTTTCATTATTATTATTAGAAATAGGAGCAGGGCATTTAAAGCTAGCTTTATTTAAAGATGACATTAAATCAGAAAAAAAAGGAAGATCAGCAGATTTAACTCTTTTTTCGTAAATAGTTAATATAAATTTTT
>CACPPH010000026.1 GCA_902635795.1 uncultured Pelagibacteraceae bacterium | reverse complement strand
ATAAGAGCAAATATTGATAAGAAACTTGCCTCAATTGACTCAGTGCCCATTTTATTTATTTATTCCTTTGTTGTATCTTTTAAATATATTAATTCCAACTAAGATTATAGCTAATGAAACAAAAACTCTCCATGTAATTATTTCATCCATTAGAAAATAGCCAAATATAATTCCAAATATAGGAATTAAGTAGGCAACCTGAGTTTGAAAAACTAAGCCATTTACAGTTAATATTCTAAATCGAATTAACCATGCGAAACCAGTTGCTACAACGCCAAGATATAATAAAGATAATGTTGAAACTAATGTTGGAGATGAATTCCATGGAGTTTCAATAATTAAAGAGAAAGGAAGTAAAAAAATTACTGACCATAACGTAGTTGAAGTAGTAACATTTTCGTTCTTTTTTTTTCTTAGTTTTAAAGTTAACAGTCCACCGATACAATAAAATGTTGAGCCTGCAATAGTTATAAGAGCATAAATATAATTTTCACTATTTATAATAACTTTATCAAAAAATAAAAGTATGATTCCACTGAAACCAATCAAAACTCCTAAAGATTTAAAAAAAGATAATTTTTCATCTTTAGTGAAAATATGGGCTAATATAGATCCACTTAATGGAGTTGTGCTCATTAAAATAGCTGCTAAATAACTATTTATTTTTGATGTGCCTATTGCAATTAGAACAAAAGGAATGGCAATGTTACATAATCCTATAAGAGCATACCAGTTCCAGTTTTTACTAAAAGCTTCAATTTTTATTTTTTTAAATCTACATAAAATTAATAAAGGAATGCTCGCAAAAATTACTCTAACTAATGCAAGTGTGATCGGTTCGTAAGAATATGTGGCTATCTTTATATTAAAAAAAGAAGAACCCCAAATTACTGCGAGCAAAATAAGTAAAGATAAATCAAAAGTATTAGCTTCTCTCATTTCAAGCTAGGATTGTATATGTGATAATTGCATATCAGGTATATATTTATAATTATACTCTAAAAAAAACCCTTATATATGTTCATCAAAATTAAAACAATTAATTAAGGAGAATTAATGAGTTCTAAAAACATCCTGAAGCTAATGAAGGACAAACAGGTTGAGTTTGTAGACTTAAGATTTACAGATCCTAAGGGTAAACTGCAACATCTTACTATGGATGCTACTGTTGTAGATGAGGATATGCTTGAAAAAGGAGTTTTTTTTGACGGTTCTTCTATTGCTGGTTGGAAAGCTATAAATGAGTCAGATATGATTTTAAAACCCGACTTAGAAAAACCTATTATCGATCCATTCAATTCTCACCCAACATTAAACATTTTTTGTGATATTTTAGATGCAGTAAAAAAAGATCCTTATGAGAGAGATCCAAGAGGAACTGCCAAAAAAGCTGAAGCATATTTAAAAAAAACAGGTATAGGTGATAAATCTTATTTTGGGCCTGAGCCAGAATTCTTTGTGTTTGATGATGTTAGATTTAAAAATGATATGAACGAAACGAGTTTTACTATAGATAGTTCTGAAGGACCATACAATACCGGCAAAAAATATGAAAACGGTAACATGGGACACAGACCAGGAATTAAAGGAGGTTATTTTCCAGTTCCTCCGGTAGATAGCGCTCAAGACATGAGAGGTGAGTATTTAAAAGCTTTAAAAGATATGGGTGTGAAAGTAGAGAAGCATCACCACGAGGTTGCTCCAAGTCAGCATGAGTTGGGTATGTATTTTGGAACATTAACAAATCAAGCCGATAATGTTCAGTTATATAAATATGCAGTCCAGATGGTAACTCATTCATTTGGGAAGACTGCAACTTTTATGCCTAAACCAGTTAAGGGTGATAATGGATCTGGAATGCATTGCCACCAATCAATATGGAAAGGTAGCACCCCGCTATTTATGGGAAAAGAGTACGCAGGACTTTCAAAAGAAGCACTTTACTATATTGGAGGAATTTTAAAACACGCAAGAGCAATTAATGCGTTTGCTAACGCTACGACAAATAGTTACAAAAGATTAATCCCAGGATTTGAGGCACCTGTTATCTTAGCTTACTCAGCTAGAAATAGATCTGCTTCTTGCAGAATTCCAGTTATAATGAATCCAAAAGCAGCGAGAATGGAAATTAGATTTCCAGATGCCGCTGGGAACCCTTACTTAACTTTTGCTTCTATGTTGATGGCGGGTATAGATGGAATAAAAAACAAGATAGATCCTGGTAAACCATTTGATCAAGATTTGTATTCTTTATCTGAAGATGAAGTTAAAAAACTTCCAACAGTTTGCGGCTCTTTGAGAGAGGCTATGCAGAACCTTGATAAAGATAGAAAATTCTTAACTGAGGGCGGTGTTTTTACAGACGATCAAATTGATGCTTACATTGAATTAAAGTTTCAAGAAATCTACAATTTTGAACATACACCTCATCCGATTGAATTTGAGATGTATTATAGTGGTTAAATTTTAAAAGATTCTCCGCAACCACATCGCTCAGATTCGTTTGGATTTTTAAAAACAAATTGAGAAGAAAATTTGTCTTCCTTATAGTCCATCTCTGTCCCTAACAAATAAATTATAGCATTAGGATCTATAAAAACTTTTACTCCCTTTTCCTCTATTATCTCTTCATTAGGCTTAATTTCTTTTGCATACTCCATTACGTAAGACATTCCAGCACATCCGCCTGATTTTACACCAATTCTCACACCTAACGCAGATTGTTCAGCTTTAGACATTATAAGTTTTATTCTTTCAGCTGCATTGTCACTTAGTTTAATTACTTGCTCACTCATAAATTCAACTCTAATTTTGCTGCTTCAGACATTTTATCTTTTGTCCATGGAGGATCCCAAACTAACTTTAAATCAACATCATTAATCCCCTCAATCTTTAATATATTCTCTTTAACTGAGTTTGGCAAACTTTCAGCTACAGGGCAATTTGGTGAAGTTAATGTCATTTCAACAATCACTTTATTTTCCTTATTAACTTCGATTTTATATATTAAACCCAATTCATAAATATTAACTGGAATTTCTGGATCGTAAATTTTTTTGATTTCGGAAATAATTTTTTCTTTCAATTCACTCATTATTATTTTAAACCTTTTTTTTCTAATGCTGATAAAAGTGTGTGCCATGCCATAGTAGCACATTTGATTCTCATTGGAAATTCTTGAACTCCTGATAGTGAAGATATAGTTGTTATTTGATCTTCTGATAAGCTGTTTAAAGTGATTTTTGATCTATTCTTTAACATATTTAAGAAGTCGTCAGTTACCTTTTTTGAAAATTGTAAATCTCTACCTTTTAAAGTATCTGTAAGAATTGAAGCTGATGCCAAAGATATAGCACATCCTTCGCCTTCAAAACTCAAACCTGAAATATTTTTATCTTTGTCTAATTTTAAATAAATATGAACTTTATCTCCACAAAGAGGATTATGTGCTTTGGCATCATGATTATATCCCTCGCATTTACCTTTGTTCCTAGGATTCTTTGCGTGATCTAAAATAATTTCTTGATATAATTCTTTTAGTTCCATCTAAATCTGAAATACTTTCTTGCATTTTTTAATTGACTCGCTTAGAACATCAATATCCTCCTTACTGTTATAAACTCCTATTGAAGCTCTTGCAGAAGCAGGAATGCCTAGTTTATCATGTAAAATTTGACAACAATGATGGCCAGCTCGAATTGCAACACCATCATCATCTAAAATTGTAGCTATGTCATGAGGGTGAATTCCCTTTATTGTGAAAGAAATTATAGATGCTCTATTTTTTGGATTGCCAATAATTTTGACAGAGTTGTCTTTTCTTAATTTTTCTAAACCATAATCAAGAATTTGACTTTCATGTTTTTCAATGTTTTCAATTCCAAAATCTTGTATAAACTTTATTGATTTTGCAAAAGCTACTACTTCCGCAGTTTGCATTGTTCCTGCTTCAAATTTATTAGGCGAGTCCGCGTAAGTGATTTCATCCTTTTTTACCTCATTAATCATTCCTCCTCCTCCTTGATAAGGAGGCAATTCATCAACCCATTTTTTTTTAGCATAGAGAATGCCTAATCCATTTGGGCCATACATTTTATGGCAAGAAATAGCGTAAAAATCACAATCTAAATCTTGTACGTCCAAAACTGAGTGAGGGGCACCCTGCGTCCCATCAATTAAAACTGGAATATTTTTTGATTTTGCTAAATCTGTAACCTTTTTTATAGGCATAATAGTTCCTGTTACATTCGAAATGTGAGTAAAAGCTATCATTTTAGTTTTTTCAGTAATTTGTTTTTTAAACTCGTCGATATCTATTTCTCCATTTTCATTTACAGATGCAAATTTAATTACTGCTCCTTTTTTTTTTCTTAAATAATGCCAAGGTACATAATTTGAATGATGCTCTAACTCAGTCACAAGAATTTCATCACCCTCTTTAATAAATTTTTCTCCGTAAGTGCTGGCAACTAAATTAATTGCTTCAGTAGCTCCTTTTGTAAAAATTATTTCCTCTCTATGTTGAGCATTAACATAAGACTTTACTATATCTCTAGTTTCCTCAAATTTGTTAGTGGCTTTGACTGCTAAGGTATGTACGCTTCTTCCTACATTCGAAAATTCAGTTTCGTAAAATCTAGACATCTCATCTATTACTACTTTTGGTTTTTGTGAAGAATTAGCGCTATCCAGATAAATTAAAGGTTTGCCCTTTATCTTTTGTTTAAAAATTGGAAATTTTGATTTTATATTATCGAATTTCATCGATCTGTACCGCTATGCTTTTTTCTAGAAAAGTCCTAATTTTCTCTTCAGGTATGTTATCAAAAATTTCATTAAGAAAACCTTTAATCAAAAATTTTTTTGCTGCCTTTAATTCAATTCCTCTTGTCATTAAATAATGTATAGCTTCCTCATCTATGCTACCCGAAGAAGACCCATGAGAACATTTAACATCATCAGCATAAATTTCCAACTCTGGCTTAGCATTAAATTCAGCTTGGTCATTTAAAATTAGAGCTTTGCTTAGTTGATATGCATCTGTTTTTTGAGCAATATCTTTAACAAAAATTTTACCTTGATAAATTCCCTTACTATCACTTTCTAAAACATTTTTAATTTTTTGATAACTTTTACAATTTGGTGCCAAATGATTAATTTGAGTTTTGATTTCCTGATGTTCTTCGTTGCTTAAGTTTAATCCAGATAAAATATGACAACTACTTTTCTCTTTTTCCATATTTATATCAATCTCAACTTTATTAAATTTAAGTCCTGAACTTAA
>CACPPH010000025.1 GCA_902635795.1 uncultured Pelagibacteraceae bacterium | reverse complement strand
TCCAATTATACCTATTTCTACAAAAAAAGTTTTAGATACTATTAATTTATCTGATAAGGATATTTCAATTGACAATATTAAAAAAGATGACATTTTTAAATATGATTTGGAGTTAAAGAATTTAGATATTTTATTTAAAAAGATTGAAAATGATAATTGATTCACATTGCCATCTGACCTACGAACCGATGTCAAATGCTTTAAACGAAACAATAGATAGAGCAAATAAAGATGGTATTAAATATATGCTTACTATATCGACAGAAGATAAAAGTTTTGAACAAATACTTAAGATAGTAAATTGTTATGGAAGTGTTTACGGTACTTACGGAATTCATCCTCATGAAGCTAAGTCACATCAACATATTAAAAGTGATGATATAATTAATAAAGTCAATCAGAATAAAAAAATTATTGGTATTGGCGAAACAGGATTGGATTTTTATTACAATCATTCTGAAAAGAAAGATCAAATCTATTCCTTTGAGGAACACATATTAGCTGCACAAGAAAAAAATCTGCCACTAATAGTGCACACAAGATCTGCAGAAAAAGAAACTTTACAAATATTAGAAAAACATTCGAAAAAAAAAGAAACAAAAATCCTTATTCATTGTTTTACCGGATCACGAGAATTCGCTTTTAAATTACTAGATCTAGGTGCTTATATTTCTGCTAGTGGAGTAGTAACATTCAAAAAATCTCAGGATTTAGCAAATACTTTCAGAGATATTCCAAATCAAAAAATATTAGTTGAAACTGATGCTCCATATCTTGCACCTGTTCCACTAAGAGGTAAACCAAATGAACCAAGCTACATAATACATACAGTAAAGTTTTTATCTAAAATCAAAGATTTATCATTTGATGAATTTTCAAAAATTACTACTAACAATTTTTTTAATTTGTTTGGTAAATTAAATTGAAAAGTAAATTTACAATTCTAGGCTGCGGAAGTTCTCTTGGATCTCCATGGATAACTAATTACAGAGGAAATCTTAAACAAAGTCCAAAAAATTTAAGGACTAGGTGTTGCGCTCATATTCAAAAAGGAAATTTGTCTGTTTGTATAGATACTTCACCAGATATTAAGTATCAATTTTTAAAAAATAAAATTAAAAATCTTGACTCAATTATTTATACTCATGAACATGCAGATCAGACAGCCGGTATATTTGAAATGAGACCTTTTTACTGGAAAAATAAATCAAAGATCCCAATCTATGGTAGTCGAAGAACGATTACAGCTTTAAAAAAATCTTACAGATTTTGTTTCTTTGAGGAGCAAGGGTATAAGCCGATTATGAAAGCGAATATAATTGATAAAAGTTTTTTTATAAGAAAAAATAATACAAAATTGATTATCAAGCCCTTTCAAGTTACTCATGGATTAATAAAATCAACCGGATACGTAATAGATAAAATTGCGTATATAAGTGATTGTAATAACATATCGTTGAAGAATATAGATCATCTCAAAAATCTTAATTACCTTGTATTAGATTGTCTTAAAATTGATAAACATCCATCACATTTTAATTTAGAAGAAGCTTTAAGCTTAGTAAATATAACCAAACCTAAAAAAGCTATACTTACTAATTTGCATACAGATTTAGATTACTTTGAATTAAAAAAAATTTTACCAAAAAATATAATCCCTGCGTATGATGGATTAAGTTTTAGAAGCTAAATCAAGTTTTCAATTACTTTAATAAATTTTTTAGATGAAGGTTTTGTTATTGAGGAGAATGTTTCTGCAACTTTTCCATCTTTTCCAATTATAATTTTATGAAAATTCCACTTTGGTATTGCACCAATACCATAATCCTTTCTTGCCCATTTATAAAATGGATGTGAATTATTTCCTATTACACTTATTTTTTCTGTCATTGGAAATGTAATTCCAAAATTTGTTTCACAAAATTTTTTTATTTCTTTATTGTTGCCAGGTTCTTGTCTGAAGTTATTGGTGGGGACTCCTAAAACAACTAAATTTTTACTTTTATATTCAGACCACAATGTTTGAAGATCTTCGTATTGAGGGGTGTAACCACATCTACTCGCAACATTTACTACTACAATTACCTTTCCTTTGTATTGACTTAGTTTAATTAAATCTCCATCTATGCTATTAAATTCGTAATCATAAGCAGTGCCATTATTCCCAGCTATAACTTTTGAAAAAAAATTGAACATAAATATAATAATGAATATTTTTTTCATAATTTTAGTGCTTTTAATACTGCATCAATTGGCAAAAATATACATTTAAATCTATTAAAATTGTCGCTATCTAGTAATTTTTTGAAATCAGATAACCTCTTAGGAATTTTTAAATTTTTTTTTAATGATATTTTTTTTAAGGTTATAAAATCATTTCTAATATCTTTTAATTTTACGTTTTTTATTTTTCTAGATAGAAGACTTGCTGAAGCCTCACAATATACACAGGATATAGTTTCATATTTCATTGAGCTTATCTTTTTTTTGTCTGCTATTAGCTCTATGGTAATTTTGTCTCCACACGTTGAGTTTTTTAAAGATATCTTGTGTGAGTATTTGTTTTTAAGACCTACATTTGAAGTATTAGAAGCTAATCTAATGATATCTTTATTAATCATTTCTTAGAAGAAAATAACAGTAAGAAATATCCAAAGAGAGTAGAAAGAAGTGAGCCAGTTAACACTCCAATTTTAACTCCATCCATATAATCTAAATTATTTACAAAAGCTAAGTTTCCAACAAATAAACTCATTGTAAATCCAATACCTGTTAATATTGAAACTCCATAAAGAGCTGACCAAGTAGAACCGGATGGTTTATCGGCAAATTTTAGTTTAACAGATATATAAGAGAGGGCAAAAACACCAATTTGTTTTCCAAAAAATAGGCCTAAAACAATTCCAAGAGGTACAGGATTTAACAAAGTAGTAAAAGTAAGTCCTTTAATTGAAACTCCTGCATTTGCAAAAGCAAAAAGCGGCATTATTCCAAAAGCTACATAAGGTGATAATCGATGTTCTAATTTAAGTAACATTGACTCTTTACTCTTATTTTTGTTATGTGGAATTGTTAGGGCTAATAGAACACCTGCAATTGTAGCATGTATTCCTGATTGATGAGTAAAATCCCATAGAAAAATTCCTACAACAAAGAAAGGTATAAAACTTTTTATTTTATATTTATTAAGAGCTATTAAAATTATCAAAGATAATAGCATCAGAACTAAATATTTTACTTCAATATTTCCAGAATAAAAAAAGGCAATAATAACAATTGCCCCTAAATCATCTATAATTGCTAGAGCAGTCAAAAAAACTTTAAGCGATATTGGAACCCTTTTGCCTAATAACGATAAAACCCCTAAAGAGAAAGCAATATCTGTAGCTGAAGGTATAGCCCAACCATTTAATGTTGTGCTGTCAGAATAATTTACAACTATATAGAATAATGCCGGCACCGCCATCCCTCCGACTGCACCAATGATAGGTAGCATAGCTTGTTTTGGATTAGATAATTCTCCCTGAATAAATTCTCTTTTTATCTCTAATGAAACAAAAAAGAAAAATATAGCCATTAGAACATCATTTATCCAATGAAGAACACTTAGTTTTAGACCAAACTCTTTAGTACCAAGTGTGATATATTTTTCTAGGGTAGAAAAATAAATTTCACTTAAACTACCATTGCTAATTATAAGTGCTAGAATTGCAGCAAATAACAAAACTAACCCAGAAGCAGCTTCAAGTTTAAAAAAATATTTAAATGGTTTTGTAATATGCTGTATCATTGGTATTATTTACTTCTATAGAGACTATCTTTCAATTGCCAAAATCACTTAATTAACCTATAAAACAGACGTTCGGGGCGTAGCGCAGCCTGGTAGCGCATCTGGTTTGGGACCAGAGGGTCGCAGGTTCAAATCCTGCCGCCCCGACCATTAAAAACATGAAAAAAGCTAAAATTTATATTCCTACTAAAACTGCGATGCAATCGGGGAGGGGCAAACTTAAAAATTGGGTATTAGAATTTATAACTAAAGATCCCTCAGTAAATCCTTTAATGGGATGGGAGACATCGACGGATACCCTTGAAGAAGTTATTCTTAAGTTTCCATCAAAAGAAAAAGCTATAGAATATGCTGAAAAAAATAATATATCTTATAATGTTATTGAACCTAATAAGAAAGAATTTGTTATAAAATCATACGCAGATAATTTTCTTAAAGATTAAATATGTGGAGAAGTTTTTTCAGAGATAAAAAATGGTTTTATTGGTCCTACGGAGGAGGTTTTTTTATTATTTCTTTGCTAGTATTGCAAACCTATTTGGATGTTCTCTTCAATAGTTGGTACAAGGATTTTTATGATATTCTCCAAACAGCTGAGAAACGTGAAATATCTGAGTTTTGGGAGTCAATTAAAAGATTTTTATATATAGCACTTCCGTACGTTACACTTTTTGCTTTTACTAATTGGTTTACAAGGCTATGGGCATTTAGATGGAGAGAGGCTATGACGTTTTCGTATATGCCATATTGGCGAGCCACTGAGGCAAAAGTAGAGGGTTCATCTCAAAGAATTCAAGAAGACTGTATGAACTTTGCAAAAATCGTAGAGTCAATTGGATTGCAAGTTGTTAAAGCTATTATGACATTAATAGCATTCATACCAATTTTATGGGTTCTTTCTTCAAATGTTACTGTACCTTTTTTAAATAACGTATCCGGATCTTTAGTATGGGTAGCGCTTACTCTTAGTTTAGGTGGAATACTTATTAGTTGGCTAGTCGGAATAAAATTACCTGGTCTCGAATACAACAATCAAAAGGTTGAAGCTGCTTTTAGAAAAGAATTAGTTTACGGTGAGGACGACAGAAAAAATTATGTTCAAGCTCCTACGATTTTGCAATTGTTTACTGGGATAAAATTCAATTACCATAAGCTTTTTTTACACTACGGTTATTTTGATTTATGGGCTATTTGGTACAGACAATTATTTGTAATTGTACCATTTTTAATAATGGCACCAGGATTGTTTACTGCAGCGTTCACTTTGGGCATTATGATGCAAGTAGTAAATGCATTTGGTGAGGTAAAGGACGCTTTCTCTGTATTTTTGTATAATTGGACAAGAATTACAGAACTAAGATCAATTCATAAGCGATTAATGGAGTTCGAAACAGCTATTAATTATAACAGTAATAAGTTGAGAAAGCCTCGAAAATCTGATGTAAGAGTTTAATGGAACTCTATATCAAACTGATAGACGTCATACTTCCGGTATTTTTTGTAATTGGCATAGGTTATTACCTTGGAAAAAAAGATCCTAATTTTAATACTGATTTCATAACTACATTAGCTGGTAATGTTGGTACACCTGCAATGATCTTTTACACCATTACTTCTACTGGTGTAACTTTGGAAACTTTTATAGAATATTTTATTTATGCTTTAATTATAATCGGAGGTTTTGCTGTAATAGGCATAATCGTTCTTACCTTAATGAAAAAGGACGTGGTAAGTGAACTTCCTCCATTAATATTACCAAATACCGGTAACATGGGTATACCTATTTGTTTATTTGCTTATGGCACAGAAGGTTTAGGTATAGCTTCAGCAATTGCATCAGTAATTATCTTGCTTCACTTCACTTTAGGGGTTCTTTTAGCAAAAAAAAGTTTCTCACTGAAAATATTAATCATTAATATGCCTATTTACGGGATAATAGCGGCCGTATTAGTTTTATATTTTGATTGGGAAGTTCCTGGTTTTGTAGTGAATACTACGTTTTTATTAACCTACGCTACAATATTTCTAGTTCTTATGTCCTTAGGCATAGCATTAACAAAGCTAAAAGTTGTTTCATGGTTAAATGCCTCTGTTTTAAGCTTTATTAGAATTGTAATTGGTCCTATGATTGGATTTTCTTTAATTAAATATTTAAACCTTTCTGGATTGGCTGCTGGAGTGCTTTTGATACAATCTGCAATGCCTAGTGCTATTCTAACTTACTTGGTAGGATCGATGTATTCAGAGAAAAGGGTAGTCGATAGTATTGCGAGCGTTATAGTTACTTCCACATTAATGTCATTTGTAACTATCCCTATTGTAG
>CACPPH010000024.1 GCA_902635795.1 uncultured Pelagibacteraceae bacterium | reverse complement strand
AATAGTTAGCAAAATTTCTTAATGCATAATTCTTGTTGATTAAATATTTTTTAAGACTCAAGCCTTTTTTAAAGTAATAATCTAAGATTTTTGGAAGAATTACTATTTCTATCAACTCATATTTTGGACTCCATTCCCTTATTCCAGAGCAATTAACAGATACAGGTTCTGGATAAAAAAGTGCTTTTGAATTCTTAAAAGCATTTGCATAAATTTTAATATAACCACAAGTTGAATCTAAATTTGCGCCTACTCTATGATCTTGTAATAATTTTTCATCTAAACAATTTATATTTTGATCCCAATTTTTTCTTCTAAAAATATTTGTAAAATTACCCATTAAAAAGTCAAACGAGACTTTATAGTCTATAAGATCCCAAAAAGTGCACTCCATTTGCTCCTTTTTTTGAGAAAGTTTAATCATATTTTTTGGCAAATTATTTGTATCAAAAGGTTGATCAAATTTTTTTATAAACTCGTAATCCAAACAAAATGAGTTTACATAAAAAAAATCAAGATTCTCAAATTTTTTTAGTAACTTTTCAACTTTAACTAACCCATCAGGTAAAATGAGATCATCATCTCCTATTGCCCAAACAAACTCTGAGTCTGACATTGAAATAGTCTTAATTAAATTTAATTGATATCCTATATTTTCTTTATTACAATTTACTTTTATTTTGATTTTACCATCAAATTCTTTAATCAATTCTTTGATATCGTAATTAGATCCATTATCTGAAATACAAACATCGAATTCTAAGTTACTTATTTTTTTAGATAGATAAATTGAGTTCAAGCAGTTTCTAAGTTGAACAGGTCTATTTCTAGTGGGTATACAGATAGATAATCGCATTATTCAATAAATTAAAAGAATTATTGAGCCTCGTTGAGAGATTCATTGTAATTATATTTATCAACAACATGAAAAACAGGTAAAGGGAAAATTAATTTTCCGCCTCTGAAAATAAATTTTTTTTCTTGCAATAAAACCTCTTTTTTAAATGACCATATTAAAACCAGTAAATATTTTGGTTTAATTTTTCTCATTTTTTCTTTTGTTATAATCGGTATTTCACTTCCAGGAGTAAATTTACCTTTTTTTGATGGATTGGCATCGCAAATATAGGAAATTTGTTTATTATTTATTTGACAGAAATTTAAAATTACATTTCCTTTAGTAGAAGCTCCATACCCAATAATCTCATTTTTATTCACCTCGCTCAAAAAATCTAATAGATTTTCTCTTGAAGCGTTTACTCTTAAATTAAATATTTTATAGTCAAAAGTATTAATTTTTTCTTCCTCTTTTAAAAGATTTTGAATTTTTTTTTTATTAATTTTAAATTTACTTACTTTCTGAGAGCAGATTACTTCTATGCTGCCTCCATTAATTTTGTTTATTTTAAAATCAATGATCTTCATATTATTTCTTGAAATTATATTTTTGAAAGTTTGAAGTGTGTAATATGTGCAATGTTCGTGACAAATTTGATCATATGTTAAATTTTTCAATAGTAAGGGAAAATACGAAAATTCTACAATCCATAATCCATTTTTTTCTAATACTTTTGATATAGATTTACAAAAACTATTGGGGTCCTCTACATCATAGAACATGGCAAATGATGTAATTAGCGAAAACTTGATTTTATTTTTTATGAAATATTTTTTTGCTAATTTTTCATCAAAAAAATTGTCTATTACATTAATACCTTTTTTATAATTACTCAAAAAAGCTGCGGCAGATGGGTCTATTCCATACAAGTTTAAATTTGATTTTGGTTTTTTAAAAAAATTTAAAAAAGTTCCATCATTTGAACCAATGTCTAAAATATTTGAATTTTGTCTTATTAATTTAATTTTATTAACGTGAGAGAATTTTTTTTTAAGATGGTTAATCATCAAATTACTCACAGATGTTTTATAGCCATAATCTTTTCCATACATGTCTTTAAGATTTGGAATTTGATTAAGTTGCACTAATTTACAAGTTTTACATTTGTATAAATCTAACGAAAACTTTTTAATTTTTCTCTTTTTTTTTAAAAATATACTGCTTATCGGCTGACTTCCAATTTTTGATATTTTATCAAATTTTTTTTTTTTACAATTTCTACATATCATAAGAAATTATGCTTCATAAAATCCTTTACCTGTCTTTTAGAAACCTCAAACATATTTTGGTCTTTCTTAAAAGCCAAATACCAATCAGCTGTTAGCTGTAAAGTCTGATTAATATTTAAAAATGATCTCCATCCTAAAAGTTTTTTTGATTTTTGGCTTTTTAAATCTAATTGAGTTTTTTCCCTCTTATCATTTTTTTTCAATCTTACTATTAATTTTGAATTGGATTTCATTTTCCTTTTTAAAATTTTAGCAAATTGCTCCACATTAACGTGATTTGACACATTTGGTCCAAAGTTCCACGCCCCATTAAACTTTTTATATTTATTTTTGAATATTTTTTCTCCAAGCATTATATATCCTAAGAGCGGTTCAAATACATGTTGCCAAGGTCTTTTTGATTTAGGGTTTCTTATTATAAGATTTTTATTTTTTAAAAAAGAATTAGAGCAGTCAGTTAAAATTCTATATTTAGTCCAATCACCTCCACCTATACAATTACCAGCTCGTGCGACTGCTAGACCACATTTTTTATTTTTATAAAAAGAGGTCAAGTAACTTAAAGTTATTATATCAGCTGAAGCTTTACTTGAACTGTATAAATCATCTCCACCTAACGGATCATCTTCATTAAATTTTATTTTTCTTTCGTTATTTTTGTAAACTTTATCAGTTGTTATTATAACTATAGATTTTACAAATTTGAATTTTCTTCCAATTTCTAAGATGTTAGTAGTACCCATAGTATTGCTTAGAACTGTGTTATAAGGATTGTTGTAACTTTCTAGAACCTGTGGTTGAGCTGCTAAATGAAAAATTATTTGAGGTTTAATCTTTTTTACAGCTTTAGATAGATCATTCATATTTTGAATATTTTTTCTAAAGTCATATTCAAAAATATTTTTTAATTTGGTTATATTAAAAAAATTTTTATTTGTTATAGGACTTAGAGAATAACCTGAAACTTTAGCTCCTAAATGTTTCATCCATAATGATAGCCACCCTCCTTTAAATCCAGTATGACCAGTGATTAAAACTTTTTTACCCTGCCAAAATCTTTTATTTATCATAATTTTTTTTTATTTTTTTAATTTTGTTAAAAATCTCTAGATTTTCTCTTGGATTATTAGCATAATTTATTTGTTTTATATCGTCCATCGCATACCAGAAACCTTTAAGTTTAAAATAACTCGACTTATATTTTTTTATTATTTTTGGATAAAATTCTTTTTCAAAATTTTTTTTATTTTTGAATTGATTATTTAATATTTTTTTATTCATAAAAACTAAACCGGAATAAACAAAACCTGTGAAGTTTTTATTATCTTTGTTTATTGAAGTAAATTTTACCCCTCTGCTAAAATTAACTATTTTTCCTTTATTAGTTTCTACTGTTCCAAAATTAGCTTCAGCCTCACTACAAATAAATGATATACTGGTTTTGTTTTTTTTATGTTTTTGAAACAAATCTTTAAAATTTGAAGCTGTTATTGCATCACCATTTAATAATAGAAAATTGTCAGATTTTATAAGTTGTTTTATTTGAAAAATTCTATTAGCTATAGTGGTGTTCTGACCAGTATTTTTGATTTCTAAATTTAAATTTTTAAATTCATTACTATTTTTTAAATATTTAGTAATTTGAGATCCTTTAAAACCGATAGGTAAAATAATATGGTTAAAATTATTCTTTTTTAAGAATTTTAAAATATACCATAGTATAGGTTTACCCTGAATTTTAATTAATGTTTTTGGATTTTTTTTTCCAGCAGATCCTAATCTTGTTCCTTTGCCTCCACATAAAATTATTGCAGTATTTATTTGATTCATTTTAAGTTTGATTTTTTCTTATAAAATATAATTGTTTTTTTTAGAGCATTTTTTAAATCATATTTTGGTTTCCAATTTAAATATTTCTTGGCATTAGATATAACTGGTCTACTTACTAGAGGCTCATCTGTTCTCAATTTTATTTTTCCAAAGTTTGGTTTTCCCTTTTTAATCATTTTTACAATTATTTTAATTAGATTTTTTACTTTTACAGATTTTCCTGATGCAACATTTATTATTTTAAAATTAATTTTTCTATTATTGAAGCATTTAAATATTGCTTTGACGGCATCATCAACATACAAAAAATCTCTAGATTGTTTTCCATCAGAGCAATCGAATTCTTTGTTTTGTAGCGAAGATTTGATTACCATTGGAATTAATCTCTCTTCATTTTGATTTGGTCCAAAAACTTGATAAAATCGTAAAATCACAAATGGTAAAAACTCTTTTTTATTTTTAAAATTATCAAATAGAAAATCTGATGCCTTTTTTTTTGACAAACCATAAATAGTTTTCGGTTTGCCATAATTTTTTTCTTTATGCGGTGATTTTATTTTCCCGTACTCAGAGGAACTACCTACTTGTATAAAAATTTTTGCTCTTGAATTTTTGAAATGATTTAATAAATTTTTGCATCCCAAATAATGCGTATTAGCATTTTTTTTATTTTTGTGATCAATATATCCGCTAAGATTTACGATAATGTCATAAATTTTTTTTATTTTCTTTAATTCTTCTTTTTTACTTACATCACATTTTAAATAAGTTACGTTTTTTAAATAACTTTTCTTATTATTTTTTTTGTAAGAAATACACGTAACATCGATTTTTTTTAATAAACAAAGTTTCAGCAAATGATAGCCGATAAATCCAGTTCCTCCGACTACTAAAACTTTTTTGCCTTTCATAAAACCTTTTTTATAGTGAATATCCGTCGTCAATTACAATATTCTGTCCAGAAATAAATTTTGAATTATCTGATAATAAAAAATTTATTGTTTCGACTACGTCTTCTGGATCTAATAATCCTTTTAAATTACAATGTTTTTTGTAATTTTTGATAAATCTTTTTGGCAAATTTTGTTTGATTCCACCTGGGCTAACACAATTAATATTTATATTTTTTTTTGAATAGTATTTTGCTAAATATTTAGTTATCGATATAATCCCTGATTTAACAGCTGAGTATTCTACAGGGCTATACATATGAGTTCCTTTATATGTTTCAAATTTAGGATTTTTTATTCCCATCACAGAAGATAATAAAATCAGTTTTCCGTAGTTCTGTTTTAAGAAGACTTTTAATATATTTTTGCTAATAATTATCGAGGAGCCTAAATGGTTACTCAAATTCTCATTTAAACTTTTTTGTTTAAGATTCTCTAATTTAGTACCCCAATCTTTTGTTTTTGGATATGCACAGTGTACTAGTGCATCGATTTTTTTAAATTTTTTTAAACCAAATGAAATGATTCTTTTAATTTCTCTTTCTTTATTAATATCTGCTTTTAAAATATAATAATCTGATTCTCTAAATCTTGATTTATCAATGTTTTTTATTGTTTTATCTACCAATATAACCTTAAAACCTTGAGCCAATAAATTTTTACATAGAGAGTATCCAACTCTGCCAAATCCTCCTGTTACTAAAATAACTTTTTTACTCATATATTTTATTTGGATAATGTCTTAGCAATTTTATAATCAATGCTATCATCTATATCGATAGCTCTTTCTTTCGGAATGTCAATGAACCCAACTTTTCCTGATAGAATATCCTTTGTTCTCATAATATATCCTGGTTTAAATACATAGCATACTGTAGTCAAATCATAACACTGAGGTGCATCTTGTCTTCTGCCAATCGTTTTATAAAAATTTTTTATTAATTTTAGTTTGCTCCCTTTTTTTTCTAACATATTAAAATAAGGATTTTTTTGCGATTTAGATACTGTTACAACCATGTCTAGTTTTTTTTTAATTGCTATTTTTATACATTTATTTATATCTTCAATTTTTCTTAATGGAGCAGTTGTTGGGATATCTACAACATAGTCTGCTTTTATTTTATTTTTTCTAAAATATCTGACTAAATGCCTCCATATTTCAATATGGGGGGTGGTATCTGATGATAAAAGTTTTGGTCTTTTAAATGGCACAATCGCTTTATATTTTTTTGCCTCGTTTATAATTTTATTGCTGTCTGAAGAAATAAAAACTTTTTTTATCATCTTAGATTTATATGCTTGATTAACTGCATGTCCTACTAAAGATTTATTTTTAAATCTAAGAAGATTTTTATTTTTAATTTTTTTTGAGTTTGCACGTGCAAAAACTGCTCCAATTATTACCATAATATTTATTTTTTTAATCTATCTATTAAAGATAAAATTTGTTTTCCATCTTTCACTTGACAAAGAGCTTTAGTTTTTTTTTTTAAAATCAAGAGGTGTTGATCTAAATAGGTTTTATCAAGATTTTTTTTAAATTGAATTATTTTTTGTTTTTTCTTACTAAATATTTCAACACTAAAATTTTTTAAATCTCCAACTATTGTTTCTTTTTTGCTATCAATTATAATTTGTCTTTGCTCAAATCTTGAAAAATAATTTAAGTTAAAGTTACAATTTATATTTTTTATCTTACTGATAATTTGAGCAGTGTCCTCAGTATTTATTTTCAAAAATGAAATTTTTTTGATTTTTTTAAATTCAATTTTATCAATTTTTCCAAAAAGCCATTGGACATAATCAAATTCATGACTTAAATCTAGTAGAACTCCACCACCCTTTTTTTTTGAAGCGGAATATGAGTTAAAGTATTTTATATTCTTTCTCCAATATGGAAGGTAAGTGTTACAGAAAATAGAAATATTAAAAATATTTTTTTTCTTTATTATTTTCTTCAAAAAATTAATAACTGGATGAAATCTTAAGTTATATCCTATAAAATATTTATTTCTCTTTAAATTTAATTTTAATACTTTATGAAATAGAGGCTTTTCTACTAAAACATTTTTATTTTTAAAATTTTTTTCAATAAAATATAGATGTTCATAGTGTTTTGAGGTTTCAGAGCAAACCAAAATATAATCAGGGTTAAATGAAATTATATCTAGATAACTATTAGTTGACAGATATTGATTGCTTTTTCTTTTTGAAAAAAAAAGAATATTTGAAGTTTTAACGATTTTACGTAACAAATTAGCATGTTTGATACCGATAGAACCTAAACCAAAAATGAGAATTTTTTTTTTCAAATTA
>CACPPH010000023.1 GCA_902635795.1 uncultured Pelagibacteraceae bacterium | reverse complement strand
AAAATATTCTTAAACTTTATAAAAAAGAAGTCGTTGTTAAGAATAAAATTACAAATAATTTATATAGCTCTGCAGTGAATTCAAATATTGAACCAAATATTATTATTGAGTTTGCAAGAGTATTTGGATTTGAAGTTGATTTTCAAAGAGATATACGAAAAGGAGACTGGTTTGAAATATATTATGAAAAATTTGAAGATGATAATAATAAAGTAAGAGATACTGGGAAGATAATTTATGCATCAATGTATGTAAATGGAGAAGAAATAAACCTTTATAATTTTGAATATAAAAATGAACAAGAATATTACGACATTAAAGGAAAAAGTATTACAAAATCCTTAATGAAAACTCCTATCAACGGTGCTAGACTATCATCATCTTTTGGTATGAGAAAACATCCAATATTAGGTTACAACAAAATGCATCGTGGCACAGATTTTGCAGCACCTAGTGGCACGCCGATTATGGCTTCGGGATCTGGAACAGTAACGAGAGCTAGATGGTGTGGTGGTGGTGGAAATTGTGTAAAAATAAAACATAATTCAACTTACCAAACAATCTATGCACACATGAAATCTTTTGCAAAAGGTATTAAGGAGGGTAAAAAAGTTAAACAAGGGCAGATAATTGGATATGTTGGTTCTACTGGCATGTCTACCGGTCCTCACTTACATTATGAAGTAATAGTAAATGGAAAAAAAGTAAATTCACAAAAGTTAAAATTACCATCGGGCAAAATATTAAAGGGTGACGCAAGAAAAGAATTTGAATTAAAAAGAATAAAAATTGATTTAAAATTAGCTGAATTAAGATAAAAAATTTAGTTTGTATTTTGAGATATTTCTTGATCTTGAACCTGATCTTTAGGACTGGAATTTTCAGATGCTTTTGTCTTTTCTTGGAAATTTTCTTTTTTTTCAGAAAGTTCATTAAATCTTCTTAAATAATGATCAGCATGCTGAAGATAGTTTTGAGCTAGCACTGGATCACCATTACTTTGAGCATCTTTAGCAAGTTGTTGAAACTTTTGCATAGTTTTCTCTACGTTATGAATATTGTTCATCGAACCGTTTCTATTAAAGTTTATATTTCCATTGCTATTAAAATTATTAGAGTTGTTGGACCCACTTATTGGGCCGTTTCGTCTTCTAAAATTATTTTTTTGCCTTGATCTAAAGTTTCTTCTTCTATTATTATTCATAAATCTTATCTATTGAGTATTGATATTATAATTCTAGTATTATCTTTATAATCTTTTAATTTATATTTTATTCTAAAGTTATTTTTAAATAATATTTTTGAAACTTGTCTAAATTGCCCATTTCCAATTTCAAGGGCTAATATACCATTAAACTTTAAGATATACTTTGATTTGTAGATAACTTTTTTAATTACGTCAAGCCCATCATTTCCACCATCTAATGCGATTAGAGGCTCGAATCTCTTTACATCTTCCTGTAAATTTCGAATGTCTTTGGTAAGTAAATATGGAGGATTTGAAACTATCAAATCAAACTTTCGATCATATATTTCCGTAAAAGATTTATTATAAAAAAAGATTTTATTACTTATTTTATGTTTTTTTGCATTTTTTTTTGCGATTTTTAAAGCTTCAGTTGAAATATCAATACCAAAACCGATGGAGTTTTTTAGTTCGCTTAGTAAACTTATTAGAATGCACCCAGATCCAGTACCAATGTCTAATATATTGATTTTTTTTTCTTTATAAATTTTGATTAATTTTTCTAACATCAATTCAGTCTCAGGCCTTGGCACTAATGTGCTTTCATTAACTTCAAATTTTTTGCTCCAAAACTCCTTTTCTTTTAAAATATAAGCTATTGGCTCTTTGGAAGACCTTCTTTCAATTAATTTTTTAAAGCTGAGAATATCCCTTAAATTTATTTTTTCGTCTAAATTAATGAGCATTTCCTCTCTTGATTTACCTAATACTGAGGATAGTAAAATTTCTGAGTCAATTCTATGAGAAGTTATCATGCTCTCTTTAAGTGCTAATGTTCCATTTTTTATCAAATCTAAAGCATTCATTTTTATTTCAAGCTTTCAAGTTTAAGATTTTGTTCTTTAAGTCTTAATTCTTGATTCATTTCTTCATGAATTTCTCCACTTAAAAACTCATCTAGTTTGTGTAGCGTAAGATTAATTCTATGGTCAGTTACTCTACCTTGAGGAAAATTATATGTTCTAATTCTTTCAGATCGATCCCCTGTTCCAATTTGGTTTCTTCTATTACTAGATCTCTCTTGATCTTTTTTTCTCTTCTCAGCCTCGTAAACTCTTGACCTTAAAATTTTTAATGCCTTAGCTTTATTCTTATGTTGAGATTTTTCATCTTGTTGACTAACAACTACTCCACTTGGAATATGAGTTATTCTCACAGCACTGTCAGTTGTATTTACAGACTGACCTCCAGGACCACCAGCTCTAAAAACATCAACTCTTAAATCAGAATCTTTTATTTGAATATCCAATTCCTCAGCTTCTGGTAAGACAGCTACAGTTGCAGCAGATGTATGGACTCTTCCTTGAGTTTCAGTTTCTGGAATTCTTTGAACTCGATGGACACCAGATTCGTATTTAAGATAAGAATAAATATCATTTCCATTTACAGAAAAAATCACCTCTTTAAAACCACCTGCGTCACTTTTTGAAATACTGATTATTTCTAATTGCCATTTTTTTTTTGAGCAAACTTTTTCGTACATTTTAAATAAATCTGCACAAAATAGTGAGGCTTCTAATCCCCCGGTACCTGCCCTTATTTCAACTATAGCATTTTTGTCATCATCTTCGTCTTTTGGTAGTAAAAAAATTTTCAGCTCATTCTCATTTTTTTCTTTTTTAATTTCAATTTCTTTTAAATCTTTTTTTGCCATTTCAATCATTTCGCTATCATTATTCTTTTCGTTTAAAATTTGATCTAAACCCTTTTTTTCCTTTTCAAAATTAAGATACTCTCTCGCTACAAGAATAATATTTCCAAGATTCGCATATTCTTTTGATTTTTTGGCAAATATTTTTGAGTCCATTTTTCCTGATGCAAGTTCTTTTTCTAAATTATCATGTTTAACAATAATATCTTTTACTTTATTTATTGGGATCACTTATTAATCACTTTCACTTACTTTTTGTTCAACTAACTTCACAACTTTATCTATAATTTCTGTGCTTGCTACTTTAGAATGAGGAACTCCTGATAGATAAAGTAGATTATTATCTTGGCCACCCCCGGTTAAACCTATTTCTGTTAGTGCTGCTTCGCCTGGCCCATTAACTACACAACCAATTATTGAAAGGGTAACAGGTTTTTTTATATGGGATAATTTTTTTTCCAAAATTTTTACTGTATCAATTACAGGAAAAGCTTGTCGAGCACATGATGGACAAGATATTATATTTACTCCTCTTGAACGAAGGCCTAAAGATTTTAGGATTTCAAATCCTGTTTTAATTTCATCTACAGGATCAGATGATAATGAAACTCTAATTGTATCTCCAATACCTTCCATTAATAGCTGTCCAATTCCTATCGAAGATTTTATACTTCCGGTAAGCAAACTCCCAGCCTCAGTAACACCTAAATGTAAAGGATAATTACATACTTCTGATAATTTTTTGTATGCTTTTACAGTTAAAAAAATATCTGAAGATTTTACGCTTATTTTAAAATTAAAAAAGTCATTATCCTCTAACAATTTAATGTTATAACCTGCACTTTCAACAAGAGCTTCTGGACATGGTTCTTTGTATTTTTCTAATAATGTTTTGTCTAAAGACCCTGCGTTAACTCCTATCCTTATAGAACAATTATAATCTTTTGCCGCTTTAATTACTTCTACCACTCTATCTTTAGATCCGATGTTACCAGGGTTAATTCTTAAACAGCTTGCCCCCATCTTTGCTGCTTCGATTGCTCTCTTATAATGAAAATGAATGTCTGCCACAACTGGAAGGTTTACTTGTTTGATAATCTCTTTTAACGATTTAGTGGAATTTTCATCAGGGCAGGAAACTCTCACTATGTCAGCCCCTGCTTGCTCTAAATCATTAATTTGATTTATAGTTGCTTTTACATCTGTAGTTAGAGTATTTGTCATTGATTGAACGCTTATTGGTGAATCACCTCCTACTGGAACTTTACCTACCATTATTTTTCTGGTTTTTTTTCTAGTTATTTTTCTATGAGGTCTAATTTCCATTTAGTCTAAATCAAAAATTGTGTGTAATTTTTTAACAGCATTAAGAGTATTTTCCTCTTCTATTATCACTGAAAGCTTAATTTCCGAAGTTGATATAGCTAAAATATTTATTCGTTCATCTGCTAAACCTCTAAACATTCTGTAAGTTACACCAGGGGTTGAAACCATACCAGCACCTACAATAGAAACTTTTGAAACCCTATCGTTATAAGTAATATCTTTATAAATAATACTGTTATTATTCTCTAAAATTTTTTTAGTTTTAGAAAAATCATCTCTTTTGATTGTGAAGGTAATATCAGTAGTTTTTTGATCAGAAGAAATATTTTGTATTACCATATCCACATTTATTTGTGCCTTATTAAGTGGTTCAAATATATTTGCTGCTACACCTGGTTTATCTTCAACTCCAATTATAGTTATTTTTGCGTCATCTTTTGAATATGCTACTCCTGTAACACTTTTTGTATAATCAATACTCTGTTGACTAAATATTTTTGTACCAGTTCTATCAGTGAATGTAGATTTTACTTCAAGAGGAATATCATACATCATTGCAGTCTGTACTGCTGATGATTGCATTACTTTTGCTCCAAGTGTGGCTAGTTCTAGCATTTCATCATAAGAAATTTTTTCAATTTTTTTTGCTACAGGAATCTTGTTAGGGTCAGTTGAGTAAACTCCATCTACATCAGTATATATCTCACATTTGTCTGCATTAAATAATTTAGCAAATGCTACTGCGGTTGCATCTGAACCTCCACGACCTATTGTAGTAATGTTTCCATCTGCTGAGACTCCTTGAAAGCCTGGAATAACAGCAACTCCTTCTTTTAAAAAATCATTAACTTTACTCACATTTACATTTATAATTCTCGCATTTGAATGATCACCCTCAGTTAAAATAGGTATTTGCCAATTTAACCAGGACCTTGCTTTTAAGTTAAGCTTTATCAATGCTCCAGCTAATAAAGAGCATGTAACTTGTTCTCCAGAGGATAGTAAAACATCTAGTTCTCTTTTATTAAAATCATTTGAGACATCCTTAGATAACTTTAAGAGTTCATTCGTCTTTCCTGCCATAGCGGAAACTACTGCTATTATTTGGTTTCCAGCTTCGTGCTCTTTTTTAATCAAATTTGCAACATGAAGAATTCTTTCAATGCTGCCAACAGATGTTCCACCAAATTTTAATATTTTTTTAGTCATTTTAGAATTTTATATAATTTTTAAAGATTTTAATGTATTTTAATATAAATAATAATTGACATGACTACTATAAATAAAGAGGAAATTCAAAAGTTTTCAAATCTAGCTGAAGAATGGTGGGATGTAAATGGAAAATTTAAACCCTTACATATGTTTAACCCTATTAGAATTGAATACATAACTGAAAAATTAAAATATCATTTTAATATTGAGAGCAATAATGACAACTTTTTAAATAAAATTAACATATTAGACGTTGGATGTGGAGGGGGTTTAATAAGTGAACCTTTAGCTAGATTGGGAGGCTCGGTGACTGGAATAGATGCATCTGAAAAAAATATTAAAGTAGCAAAAACACATGCTAAAAAAAACAATTTAAAAATTCAATATTTAAATACGTCACCTGAAAAACTTGAAATTAGTGAAAAGTTCGATGTTATTTTAAATTTAGAGATAGTTGAACATGCCGAGAATGTAAATCTTTTCTTGAGGTCATGTAATAAACTTTTGAAAAAAAACGGTATTATGTTTACAGCAACCCTTAATAGAACATTGACATCATATGTGAAAGCGATTATTGGAGCTGAATATATTCTCAGGTGGTTACCAATTGGTACCCACGATTGGAATAAATTTATAAAACCAGAGGAATTAGAAAAATTATTATCCGAAGAAAAATTTAAAACAATCGATATTAAAGGTCTTAAGTTCAACCCAATAACCTCAAAATGGAAAAGATCTGATGATCTATCTGTAAATTATATCATTTCAAGTAAAAAAGGTTAATTTTCCTTGTCTATCCAAGGAATGCTTATTAGGTCTATTCCTTCTTCAGCTAGTTCTTCCCTTTCCTTCAATGAAGTGGTTCCGTAAATCATTTTCTTATTTTTTTTGTCATAATAAATATCTCTTACTTTATTACTAAAATTTTCTCCAACGTATTCAAAATTTTTTTCAATATACTCCCTTATTTTAAGCAACCTATTTTTTTCTATTTTTAAATTTTTTGTTAAATTTTCTAATTGAGAATTTTTTTTAAAATTTCCGGAAATCATTGGTGCCATTATAGATTTTTTTATTTTTTTTGAAGAGCAGTATATACACTCGAGTAAATTTTTTTTTTTTAATTTATCAAATTCTAAAGAGTCTGAAAACCAGCTTTCAAATTCATGATTGTTGTGACATTTTAAATTATATTTAATCATTTTTTAATTCCTATAATCTGCATTAATATCAATATAGTCATGAGTGAAATCACAAGTATAACATTTAAATGCATCATTTCCGAGTTTTAAATTGATTTCCACTTCAATTGAGTCCCACTGCATATATTCTTTTAATTTTTTTTCATCATAACTCTCTGAAATTCTTCCATTTTCTGCAACGATAATATTTCCGATTTTAATTTTTAATTTTTTTGGATCAACTATTTCACCAGATTTTCCAATTCCCATTAATACTCTTCCCCAGTTTGGATCTTCTCCAGCTACTGCAGTTTTAACTAATGGAGAGTTGGCTATTGAGAAAGCAATTTTTTTTGCGCTGCCTAGAGATTTAGCATTAATAACATTGATAGTTAAAAATTTTTTTGCACCCTCGCCGTCAACAACTACTTGTTTAGCTAAATTCAAACACAATTTTTTAAGTGCTAGTTCAAATTTTTGAATAACTTTATCGTTTAAAGATAGATTTTGTCCAATTTTTAGTACTCTTGTAGAGAAAATTGAAACCATATCATTTGTTGATTGATCACTATCTACTGTAATTGCATTAAAAGAATTTGAGACTGCTCTTTTTAAAAGAGTTTTTAATAAGTTAGAATTTATATCTGCATTAGTAAAAATAAAAGATAACATTGTAGCTAAATTTGGAGCAATCATTCCAGATCCTTTAGCTATTCCACAAATTCTAATTAGCTCGTCACCAACAATAATTTCCTCGTACGCAACTTTAGGTTTAGTATCAGTAGTCATTATAGCTGATGCTATTTTTAACCAGTACATTTTATTTTGATCTTTTCTAAGCTTCTGAACTAAGTCAGGTAACCTATCTTTTATTTTTTCGACAGGAAATTCTTCCCCTATGACTCCTGTTGAAGCAAAAATTAAATCTTTAATTTTTACTGTTTCACTAGTGCCTTTTTGAGACTTAGATTCTTTAATAGTAAGAATTCTTGACAAATTTTTTGCTAAAACATCAATACCTTCCTTTCCTTGTTTACCAGTAAAAGTATTCGCATTTTTAGTGTTAACTAATAAACCTTTAATAATTTTTTTGTGAGAATTGTTATTCCAAGGTATAAATTCAGAAGTAATCGTACTAGTGGTTGTTAGAGTAGCATAATTAGCTCCTTTGCTAAAATAAA
>CACPPH010000022.1 GCA_902635795.1 uncultured Pelagibacteraceae bacterium | reverse complement strand
AGGCTCAGAAAAGAGGCGGAAAAGGAAAAACAGGTATTTCAACAAGAGAAGATGATTTTGTTGTTCAAATTTTTACAGCTAACACTCATACTCCTGTCTTATTTTTTTCTACTCAGGGATTAGTTTATAAAATCAAAGCTCATAAAATACCTGAGGGAACTACTGCTTCTAAAGGAAAATCTATTTTTAATATCTTACCTCTAAAAAGCCATCACTCAATTAGCTCAATAATGCCATTGCCTGAGGATGAAACTGAATGGAAAAATTTAAAGGTAATTTTTGCTACTTCAAAAGGAAATGTGAGAAAAAATTCTTTAGAGGACTTTATCAATATTAATAATAGTGGAAAAATTGCAATGAAATTAGATACTGACGATAAAATAATTGGTGTAAAAATTTGTAAGGATGATCAGGATATTTTACTCAGTACACAATTTGGTAAATGTATAAGATTTAAATCAAAAAAATTAAGATTGTTCAAAGGACGATCTTCAAAAGGAATAAAAGGTATTCAACTGAAAGATAATGATAAAGTAATATCCCTATCTATTTTGGACAATACACAAATTAGTCAAAAAACATTAACTAAAGAAAGTAAAATTAAAAATGCCTTAGAAAGATTTGTTCTATCTGTGTCAGAGAACGGCTATGGTAAAAGATCTTCTAGTAATGATTACAGAGTTACTAATAGAGGAGGGAAGGGAATAATTGGAATAATTAATTCTCCAAGAAATGGAAACATATCTTCGTCTCTTGTAATCAGCGAGTCTGATGAGATTCTTTTGTCCACTGACAAAGGAAGTATGATGAGATGCGCAGTGAAAGAAATAAGAATAGCTGGTCGAAATACACAAGGTGTGAGAATTAAAAAATTATCTGGAAGTGAAAAAGTAGTGTCAGTTATCAAAATTGAGGATAATATTCATTAAAATGAAAATAGCTGTATATCCTGGAACATTTGATCCTATTACATACGGACACATAGATGTGATTAAAAAATCTTTAAAAATATTTGATAAAGTTGTTGTTGCAACAACTGATAATACTGATAAGGATTATTTTTTCTCTATAGATGAGCGGATTGATATAATAAATAAATCTCTATTCAAAGATTTAAATTTTAGTAAAAAAAAAGTACAAGTCGTGTCATTTGGTAATTTAACTATTGAATTATGTAAAAAATATAAAGCGTCAGCAATTGTTAGAGGTTTGCGAGCAGTTTCGGATTTCGAATATGAATTTCAATTAGCGGGGATGAATAAAAAATTAAACTCTAAAATTGAAACCATGTTTATGATGTCAGATGTAGAAAACCAAATAATTTCATCAAAATTTGTAAAAGAAATTGCTTATTTGGGTGGAGATATTAATAGATTTGTTACGAAATACACAGTAAAAATGCTAAAGAATAAATTTTTATGAATAAATTTATTTATTTATTTATATTTTTTTTTAGTTTATTAACTACGAATCTATTCGCTGAAAATATTATGATGTTAAAGCTAAAATATGGTGATGTTGAAATTGAACTTTATCCTGATAAAGCACCTAATCATGTCAAAAGATTTAAAGAACTTGCTGAAAATGGTAAATATGATGGAGTAGTTTTTCATAGAGTTATAGATGGATTTATGGCTCAAACCGGAGATGTCAAATACGGAAATTCAAACAATTCAAATTTTAATCTTTCTATGGCAGGCACCGGTGGATCAGATCTTCCTAATGTGAAAGCTGAATTTACTGATATTGCACATACTAGAGGTATCATTTCTGCTGCTAGATCAGCTGATCCAGATAGTGCAAATAGTCAATTTTTTATTTGTTTTGAGAATGCCCCTCACTTGGATAGACAATATTCTGCTTTTGGAAAAGTAATTAAAGGAATGGAATTTGTAGATATGATAAAAAAAGGAGATCCAAACACCGGAGCTGTATCAAATCCTGATAAAATCATATCCCTTAAATCAAAATAAATTAATGCTTAATGATCGATTTTCATTTGAGTTAATGACTCAAGACGATAAAGCTAGATTAGGTATTATTAGAACACCAAAAGGAATAATCGAAACACCAGCATTTATGCCTGTCGGTACTCAGGGTACTGTAAAAGGAATTTTTTCTGACGATGTATTAAAAACTAATAGTCAAATTATCTTAGGCAATACGTATCATTTATTGCTTAGACCAGGAATTGATATCTTAAAAAAATTTGGTGGTTTACATAAATTTATGAACTGGAATAAACCAATTTTGACTGACTCTGGAGGTTATCAAATTATGTCATTATCTAAATTAAATAAAATCGATATCAATATTGGTGCAATATTTAAATCTCATATTGATGGTAAGAAAATAATCCTAAGTCCAGAAAAAAGTATACAAGTACAGAAAGCCATTAACTCTGATATTTGCATGGTTTTAGATGAATGTCCTAAATTAACAAAAGATAAAAAAATATTATCTGAGGCAATCAAGGTTTCTACAAAATGGGCTTATCGAAGTAAAGTTGAATTTGGAAATAATAAATCTAAAGGATTGTTTGGTATTGCTCAAGGAGGTCTTTACAAAGAACTTAGAGTCGAAAGTATTGAAAGATTAACTGAAATAGATTTTGATGGTTATGCAATGGGGGGCTTAGCTGTTGGTGAAAATCAAAATGATATGTTTAAGATATTGAATGAAACCACTGATTACTTGCCAAAAAATAAACCTCGTTATTTAATGGGTGTTGGTACACCTTCTGATATTTTAGGTGCAGTGAAAGAGGGTATTGATATGTTTGATTGTGTTTTACCAACCCGATCAGGCAGAACCGGTTTAGCATTTACATGGAAAGGAAAAATAAACCTAAAAAATTCTAAATTTCAGAGCGACAAATCACCCTTAGATGAAAAATGCGACATAAGAGATCTAAATAAATACTCAAAAAGTTATTTAAATCATCTAATTAAAACCAATGAAATATTAGCATCCATGTTGATTTCTCTTAACAATATATATTTTTACCAACAATTTATGCGGGAAATAAGAAAAAATATCAAAAATGGTACATTTAATAATTTTCATAAAAAGTATATTAACTTTTTTGATTAATTATTTGAATTTTAATCAATATGTATATAAAAGAAGCATTTTAAGGGCCCTTAGCTCAGTTGGTAGAGCACCTCCCTTTTAAGGAGGGTGTCGATGGTTCGAGTCCATCAGGGCTCACCAAAAATTTTAAGTTTTTATTGGTGGGTATTTAATAATAACTTCGCTTATCCAGTCCTCTAGATTTTCAATTCTTTTTTTACTACTAGGATGTGTGCTTAAAAAAACAGGAGGTTCTTTACCTTTATTTTTTTCAGCCATTCTTTGCCATAATTTTATAGACTCCCTAATATCATAGCCTGCTAAAGATGAAAAAATCAAACCCAAATAATCTGCTTCAGTTTCTTGTTTTCGGCCAAAAGGATTCATAATTCCTAGTTGAAATATGTCTAAACCTGTATTTTGTCCTACAGTATTTCGGGTTCTATTAATTGCCCCTCCTAAAAAAATATCTGCCACTGCTGTACCTAAATTAATAGTCATAGCTTGGCTAGCTCTCTCAACAGAGTGTCTTGCTACTGCATGAGCAATCTCATGACCCATAACTATAGATAAAGCATCAATGTTTCTAGTCACTTTCAACAACCCAGTATAAACTGCAATTTTTCCACCAGGCATGCACCAAGCATTAACAATTTTATCATTATCTACTAAAATATAGTCCCAACCAAAATTCATTGTTGGATCTTGTTTTCCTTGTTGTTTAAAAAAAGTACTGACTGCGAATTCTATTTTTTTTCCAATATCTTTTATCTCTTTTAGTTGGGATCCCTTTGATATCAATTTTGCTTTATTTCTGAAAGTTTCGTATGCTGCTGCTGCTTGACGATTTATTGTTGATTCTGGAATTATACTTAATTGTTTTCTATCAGTAATTGGAACTGTTGAACATGATGGCAATAATACAGAGCAACAAGAGCATCCAAATAAGCCAAGAAATTTTCTTCTGTTTATGTTATACATTTTAATAGATTCATGATTTTAAATAATAAATTATTAATTGCAATTTTTATATTAATCGTAATATTTATAATTTATTCAAGTTATTCCTAGGCAATGATAGAAAAAAATATTAAAAAATCAATTTTTTCTAAAATTAGAAACAATTTTATTGCTGGAATAGTGGTTCTTATACCAATAGGTATTACTGTATATCTTACTGTAATTATAATACGTATTTCTGGAAAAATTATTCCTAAAGAGATAAATCCAAATAGCTATTTACCATTTGATATACCAGGCGTTGAAATTCTAATCGCTTTATTTTTGATAACCCTAATAGGCTGGTTGTCATTATCTTTTTTGGGTAAAAAATTATTTGAATTATTTAATAATATTTTAAAGAGAATTCCTATTTTAAGAACAATTTACTCAGCAGTAGGTCAAATGACTGAAAGTTTTACCAAAAGCGATAATAATAAAAAAAGTGTTGTTCTTCTAGAATATCCTAGAAAAGGAGTTTGGGCTGTAGGTTTTGCAACAAAAGAAAATGAGGGAATTATTAAAAAAAAAGTAAATGAAGATTTGACCAATGTATTTGTTCCCACGACACCAAATCCTACCAGTGGTTTCCTTTTGATGGTTCCAAATAAAGACTTAATTTATTTAGATGTTAGCTTTGAACAAGCTTCAAAATTTATTGTATCTGCAGGAACTACAAATATAAATTAAATTTCACTTTCATTAATAATTTCAGCTTTATCAAATAATTTTAACAAAAAGTTGTATTTTTTTTGATCCATAGCATCACTTATTTTTAAAATATAATTTTCTGCTAATTTAAATAAATCTTGGTGTACAAATGGATCTGCGAATCTGTAACTTTTTGATCCACTCTGTTGAAAACCTGCAATATCTCCGTATCCTCTCATTTTTAGATCCTGCTCTGCAATATAAAATCCGTCGTTGGAGGTTTTTAATATTTTAATTCTTTCTATCGCATTTTTACTTAATCCATCTTTAAACAATAAAATACAAGTACCTTGTTTATTGCCCCTACCAACTCTTCCTCTAAGTTGATGCAATTGAGATAAACCAAATTTATTAGAATTTTCAATTATGATTAAATTTGCATTTGGAAAATCTATGCCAACTTCTATCACTGTTGTTGAGACAAGAATATGAATTTGTCTATTTAAAAATTTGTCCAAGATCTTTTCTTTTTCAGTTTTTTCCATTGATCCATGAATTAAACCAACTTTATTTGGAAAAATTCTATTTATTATATCAAATTTTTTTTTTGCAGATGAATAATCCAAAAAATTTGACTCGTTAATGAGTGGACAAACCCAAAAAACTTGATTCTTTTGATTTATTTGTTTTTTCAAATAAGTCCACAATTCATTAATTTTTTTTTCAGGTTTACTTAAAGTTATAATATTTTTTCTAATTGAGGGTTTTTCTGTAATTTTTGAAACATCCATATCGCCGTATAAAGACATCATCATGGTTCGCGGTATAGGAGTTGCGGACATCAACAAAAGGTCACAATTTTTTCCACCTTTGTTTGCTAAATCTAATCTTTGTTTCACACCAAATTTATGCTGCTCATCAATGACAACTAATCCTAAATTTTTAAATTTTATTTTTTTTTGAAATAAAGCATGAGTACCAATTATAATATCTATTTTGCCATTTAATAGATTTTCTAAAATTTTTGATCTTTCTTTTTTTTCAATTTTTCCAGTTAAAAAATTAATATTAATTTTCTTATCTTGAAAAATTTTTTTGGCTAATTCATAATGTTGATTAGCTAATATCTCAGTCGGCGCCATTAGTGCACATTGATAATTACTTTCAATCACATTCGAAATTGATAAAAGAGAAACTATAGTTTTGCCAGATCCAACGTCACCTTGAATAATTCTAAACATCCTTTTATCACTTAGTAAGTCTGCATTGATTTCATCTAGCACCTCCTTTTGACTATTAGTTAATCTAAATGCAAGTTTATTTATAATGTTGCTTGATAAATTCTTACTGAAAAATTTCTTTTGTTTCTGTCTTTTTATTCTTTGTCTATTTTCTGAAAGCGTTAAAAAATTTGCGCAAATTTCGTCAAATACCAATCTTCTGAAACTTTTAGATTGATTTTTTTTACTATCATCAGAATGATGTAAATTTTTGATGGCCTCATTCCAAGTAATTAAAGAATTCGTTTTTAAAAATTCGTTACTTAGCCAATCATCTATTGCAGGCAAATTATTTGTAACTTGTTCACTTATAAATCTATATTTTTTTTCATTAATTCCTTTTGTTAAACTGTATTTAGGAATGTTCTTAACAACGTGATCAATTTTATCTAAATTAGTAACATAGTCAGGATTTGTAATTTGAAAATTATTTCTAAATAAATTTGTTTTTCCACTTATAATTACCCATTGCTTAAGTGGAAATATTTTTCTAAGGTAACTTTCGCGACTATTAAAATAAACGATATCAATTTTACCGGTTTCATCCTCACAAATTATTTTATTAGGTAAATTCCTAATTCTTGGAAAATTGAGCTTTTTAACTTGGACTTTGATTGTTTGTATTTTTCCTATTTTAAGATCTTTAATGGTTGAGATTTTAGATCTGTCAGTCTCCGAATAAGGTAAATTGAGTAAAATATCTTTTATTTTTTCAATTCTTTTCTTTTTAAGATATTTTGATAATTGTGGACCTACGCCTTTAAGCTTATTTACATTTTGAAAAATAAAATCTTTTTTTAAAAAACTCATTTGTTAATATATATTATATTTTTTATGTCTGAAAAATTAGAAATTTTAAAAAAAAAACTTTTATACAGATCTTCATATAGGGGGACAAAAGAAATGGACATTTTATTAGGAAGTTTTGTAAAAAAATATATTAACGAACTTAATTTAGAGCAGTTACTAGATCTAGAAAAATTTCTAGAACTTGATGACGAAGTTATTCTTGACTATTACAATAATAATTCAAAAAATAAAAAAGTTAGTGAAAAATTTATTCATCAAATTTTCTCAAATTTTAAAAAATAGTGGCGGAGAGGGTGGGATTCGAACCCACGAACGAGTTGCCCCGTTGCTGGTTTTCAAGACCAGTGCTTTCAACCGCTCAGCCACCTCTCCATTGAGATAAGTAGTATTTATTACTATCAAAGTAAGAAAATAACAATAATTAAGTATTAAGTTTTCTTATGCTAGTTAATAAATACTAAATATGTTAGTTAGAAAAATGTCAAAAATTATTAAATTTATCCTTATATTAAATTTATTTGCTTACACTCATATTCAAAGTTCAGAAACAGGATTTGATGCTTGGTTAACAAAATTCAAAAAAAAAGCAGTAAGTTCAGGTATATCTGAGAAAGTAGTTAATGACGTAATGTCAGAAGTAAAATTTTTACCGAAAGTAATAGAGTATGATCGATATCAACCTGAATTTTATGAAGATACTTTTACATATATAAAAAAAAGAGCAAACAAAAAAAAAATTAAAGAAGGTAGAAAACTTTATTTAAAAGAAAAATTTATAATTGATAAAGTAGAATTAGAATTTAAAGTAGAAAAAGAGCTTTTACTAGCTTTAATGGGAATCGAAACAAATTTTGGAAAATATTTAGGAAAAATGGATATAGTTTCATCTTTAGCTACGTTAAGTTTCGACAAAAGAAGAAGCGAATTTTTTACAAAAGAATTATTAATCTTATTAAAACTTGTTGATAATAAGATAATAGAAAAGGAAATACTTTACGGATCTTGGGCAGGTGCATTTGGGAATTTTCAATTTATGCCGAGAACAATTAGAAATTATGCAATCGATTTTAATAATAATAAATTAATTGAGCTTAAAAAAACAGAAGACTCATTTGCTTCAGCTGCAAACTATCTTAAAAAGATCGGTTGGAAAAAAGGCGAACCATGTTTTTTTAAAATTAAACTAAAAAAGAATATACCTATGAAATATCTTAATTCATCAGCTAGAAATATAAAAAATAAGAAAAAAGCTATTTTTTTTAAAAAATATATAGATGATTTCGAGAATTTAAATATTAATTCAAAAATAGTTTCAGCTATAATTATTCCAGACAAAGATATAATACCTGGAGCTAAAACATTGTCACCTGCATATATTGTGTTTGAAAACTATGAAAAAATACTCAGTTGGAATAGATCCTTAAGGTTTGCTCTTGCAGTATGTACATTAAAAGAAAGTTTAAAAAATGAAATTTAAATTGATATTTTTTTTTATTTTGCTTACATCTTGCACCGCTAACTATACAAAAACTCAAAATAAAATTCCATATAACTCTAAAGGATTTGCTTTCATTTATAATGAAAATGATTTCAAGAATAAATTTATTAAAGGAAAACTTGATAATTCAAAATTACAAGTTTCAC
>CACPPH010000021.1 GCA_902635795.1 uncultured Pelagibacteraceae bacterium | reverse complement strand
ATCAATTAGTGTTTTAATTAAACTACCATCTCCAGGACCAAGTTCCACAATATTAATTTTTTTTGGTTTACCTAGGGACTCCCATGTTGAAACTATCCAAAGAGCAATCATTTCTGAAAATAAGATTGATATATTTGGCGCTGTAATAAAATCACCTTTTTTACCAAAAGGATATTTTGAGTTATAATATCCATATTGCTTGTCATACAAAACATTTTTTAAAAACTTATCAACTGATAGACTTTTAAATTTTTTAAAAAATTTCAAATTAGACTTCATTTTTATTTCTCAGATAAAACCAAACAATTAAACCAGAGATTATCATCATTAAACTCAAAATTGTTCCCATACTTAAAAAATTAAAAAAATATCCTAATTGTGGATCAGGTTCTCTAAATATCTCAGAAATAATCCTAAATAATCCGTAAAAAATTAAAAATAGGTAAGAGCAGGTCCCGGTTTTATAACCATTTTTAAAAATCATATTATTTAAAATAAAAAATAGTATCAAGCCCTCTAGAAAAGCTTCATATAATTGTGAAGGGTGACGTGGCAACATATCAACTTTTGGAAATATAACACTCCAGTGTATAGAACTTACTTTTCCGATAAGCTCTCCATTAATAAAATTTGCTATTCTGCCTAAAAAAATTCCTATTGGAGCAGTGCAAGCAATTATGTCTAAAAAAAATAAAGTTTGTAAACTTTTTTTTTTGCAAAAAATATATGTCCCGATAATTATTCCTATCAAAGCTCCGTGAAAAGACATACCCCCTTCCCATATTTTAAATATGGCGAGTGGGTTTGAAATAAAGTATTCAAAATTATAAAAAACTACGTAACCAATTCTTCCACCGATAATTACTGATATTATAATATAAGTTATCAAGTCATCAAATTCCCTTAAGTTAAATCTGTAATTTATTATTTGAAATTTTTTGATAATGATCTTTTTACCGTACCACCAACCAATTAAAAAACCAAAAATATAGGCTAATGAATACCATCTAACAGCAAAAACGCCTAAGTCTAATAAGACAGGATCAAAATTATGAGTAAACATAAATATTTATATCATATTTGAAATTAACATTTCTATCAAATAAGATAAGTTATGAGTAATACAAAAAAAATTTTTGAAACTTTGTCAAATTTAATTGAAAACGGCATTTTAACTTCAAAAGATATACAAAAAGAAATATCGACCGATTTTAAATTTAAAAAAGATAAGATAATTAATAAACTTGAACTTGTTTCAAGAAAAGAGTTTGAGATTTTAAAAAAATTGGTTCAAAAACAGGACTTGATTATCAAAAAGTTACAAAAAAAAAAAACTAAAAAGGCAAAGAAATCTTAACCAGCAATCCTTTTTGTTTGCTTTTACCTAATTGTATATTTCCCCCATGGGAATTTACTATATCCTCGACTATTGCTAATCCTAGACCAATACCAGATTTATTTAGACTTCTGCTTTTATCTAATCTGAAAAAGGGCTTGAAAACATTTCTATACTGATCTTCTGGAATGCCAGGCCCATCATCCTCGATTGAAATTAATATGAAACTGGTTCCTTTTTGAGCATTCAAAGTAACTGTATTTCCGTAAGTTAACCCGTTTTGAATGATATTTTCAAAACATCGTTTTATTGCCAAAGGCCGACCTATAAAAACGATATCGTCTTTACAGAATATTTCTAAATTAGAATTATGAAAATTACTTTTAATTTCATCTAATAAATTTTTCAAAATTATTTTGCTGGAATTTTCTTGTGATTGAGTCTTCGCAAATTGCAGGTAATCATTTAACATTCTTTCCATTTCATCTATGTCTTTTGACATCTTCTTAGATAAATCTTTTTGACTTATCATTGCAAGTTGTAGTTTGAGTCTTGTCAAAGGGGTTCTTAAATCATGACTGATACCGGACAACATTTCAGATCTTTGGTTTAAATGGCGATTTATTCTTTTTGCCATTCGATCAAATTCATATCCTGCTTTTCTTATTTCTTGGGCACCTGAAGATTTGAAATCATTTACATAATCCCCTTTTCCAAACTTTTCAGCTGCTTTAGCTAATTTTACTAAGGGCCTAGTTTGATTTTTCAGAAATATTAAAGCGATAACAATTAATAAAATCGAGGGTAAAGTTGTCCATAAAACAAAAAGTCTTATCGACGAGGCCGACACCATCTCTTTTGGAACAATAAATTCAATTGTATCGTTTTTTGATTTTATTTTAATTTCAACAGCATTTTTAAACTTTGAAGTACTAAACCAGTAATTATTGTTACCAAAAGTTGATTTTAATTCTCTTCTTAATGATCTATCCATTGGACTAAATTTTCTTTCTCCAGATGTTTTTGGGAATATATTTTGTTTGATACCAATCTCAAAATTAAAATTATTTTTATAACTGTCAGTTAAAAAATCTAAATTTTTTTTATCGTTTTGATACACTTCTTCAATTGTTTTAAGTTGAGCAACCAGAGCTCTTGTTGAATTTTTATTCGCTTTTATCCAAATACTATCGTAAAAAACTATTGTAATAATTAATTGAAGTAATATTGTAGGTGCAGCAACTATAATTAGAGCCCTATAAAATAGTCTTTTGGGTAAAATAATTTTAGTTAATTTATTCAATCCAGAGAACATATCCTGAACCTCGTATAGTTTGTAAATATTTTGGATTTTTTGGATTTATTTCCAACTTTTGTCTCAATCTTGTAATCATTACATCAATTGATCTTTCTTGATTTATTCCAGATATTTTTCCAATTTCATCTCTACTGTAAGTTTTTCCTGGATTCGATAGCATCTCTATAAGTACTTTTTTTTCTGAATTATTTATTTTTCTCTCTTTATTATTCATATTTATTGTCATCTTGTTTAAATTAATTTTGGCATTTCCAACAGAATGAGTAGTACTTAAGTCAATTTTAGTATTATTTTTAATTAAATTTTTTATTCTTAATAATAGTTCTTTTGGTTCAAAAGGTTTACCAATATAATCATCTGCACCTAACTCCAATCCTTTAATTCTGTTTTCTACCTCACCTTTTGCAGTTAATAAAATAATTGGTAATTTTATTTTTTTCTTAATTTCTTTTGTGAGTTCATAACCATTTTGTCCGGGCATCATAACATCCAATATCATGATATCAAATTTAATGAACTTTAATTTTTCCTTCGCTTGATTAGCATCTTCTGCTGTTGAAACAAGATAGTTATTTTCAGACAAGTAGTCTTTTAATAAATTTCTAATTCTATTGTCATCGTCAACAACAAGGATATGTAATTCTTTATTTTCCATTAATTATTTTTTTTAAAACATCTTTAAATTTAATAACAGAGTCTGAGTTTGAATTTTTTAATGCATTAAAAATACGTTTTTTTTGAGAATTATATACTGTTTCAAAAAAAATCTTCCCTTCTTTATCCAAAAACAAGTTTTTTTTTCTTGTATCGTTTTCATCCTGCACTTGTTTTATCATTTTTGATCTTATTAAATCTCGTAAAACCCTATTAAGACTTTGTTTGGTAACTTTTAGTTTAAATATTAATTCGCCTAGATTGATGCCAGGATTTCTCTCAATTAAATGTAATGCTCTAAGATGTGCAGGTCCAAAAAACCTTTTTGATAAGATTTCTCTTGGGTCAGAAAAGGTTTCTCGATAAGCGTAATACAGTAGCTGAATAAATTCTTTTATCTGGTCATCTTTTAGATAGAGTAAATCTTTCATAATGGTAAGTTATATTGACTTATCCTTTTTTGGAATATACTTTTTAAATAAAAAAAAATCTATATATTTACCTTTGATGGAAAGTATACCTTACGATAAAAGATCAGGAAAAATTTGGTTCAATGGCAAAACTGTTGATTGGAAAGATGCGAATATTCACATTTTAAATCATGGTTTACACTATGCGAGTTGTGTATTTGAGGGCGAAAGAGTTTATGACGGTGAAATATTTAAACTTGAAGAACATACAAAAAGATTATTTTACTCAGCAAAAAGAATGGGAATTAAAGTGCCTTATTCCCAAAAAGAAATTAACGATGCTTGTAAAAAAATTATAGATATTCAAAAAGTTCAAAATGGATATGTTAGGCCTTTAATGTGGAGAGGGAGTGAGATGATGGCCATATCGGCACAGAAAAATAAAATTCATGTTGCCATAGCTACTTGGGAATGGGGATCATATTTCGACCCTCAACTTAAATTAAAGGGAATAAAATTAAATATTTCTAGCTGGAGAAGACCTGCGCCTAATACTATTCCATGGGATACTAAAGCTGCTGGGTTATATATGATTTGTACTCTTTCTAAACATGAAGCTGAGGCACAAGGATTTACAGACTCCCTAATGTTAGATCATGAAGGAAATGTTGCAGAGGCTACAGGAGCCAATATTTTTTTTAAAAGTAAAAATGAGGAACTTCATACTCCTATACCTGACTCTTTTTTAGATGGCATAACAAGGCGTGAAGTAATTAAAATTGCAAAATCTAAAGGAATAAAAGTTATTGAAAGAAAAATAAATCCAGATGAAATTAAAGATTTCATAGGTTGTTTTTTAACAGGTACTGCTGCTGAAGTAACGCCAGTTTCTCAAATAAATGAAAACAAATTTCAAGTTTGTAAAATAATCACTGATTTAAACGAGTCCTATCAAAGTCTTGTTAGAAAAAAAGACTCTGCTGCCTAATCTCTCCTGTCTTCCTTAATTGCGTGGTCTATACCTTTTCTCAAATAGTCATACCCAGTGTATAAAGTTAAGAAAGCAGACAACCATAAAAGAACTATACCAAATGTTTGAGCATTATAATCTTGAAAATTTATAATCTTATTACCTATGTCACCAGTCAATAGGATAGCAATCGAGGTCATTTGTATAAAAGTTTTTAATTTTGATAAACTTGTTACTTGCATTGCTATTTTATCTTTGGCCAAATACTCTCTTAGTCCTGATACTAAAATTTCTCTAGTCAAAATAATTACAGCAGCCATAACTTCATAATTTTTTATTGTACCATTCATTACAAGTAAAATTAGAGCAGCAGAAACTAATATTTTATCAGCTATGGGGTCTAAAATTTCTCCTAATTTTGACTCTTCCTTGAATAGTCTTGCTAACAAGCCGTCTAAGTAATCAGTAAAACTTGCAAGAACAAATAAGAAGAAAGGAATTAAATCTCCAAAAAAACCAGGAATAAAAAAAGTAACAACAAAAATAGGAACTATTATTATCCGACCAATTGTAAGAATATTTGGTATTTTAAGTTTCATTTATTTTATTCGTGAAAATAATCATATATTTTCTTTGCTATGCTGTCTTCTATTCCTTCCACAGATTTTAAATCATCAAAGCTTGCAGACTCAACAGCACGCGCAGACCCAAAATGATTTAATAAAGCTCTTTTCCTTTGTTTCCCAATCCCTTGTATTTGGTCTAATAAAGATTTGCTCAGGTTTTTCTTTCTCTTGGCTCTATGAGTGCTTATAGCGAATCTATGAGCTTCATCTCGAAGTCTTTGTATAAAAAATAATAATGGATCATTTCTATCTAAAATATATTCTTTATTTTTGTAATAGATTTTTTCCTCTCCAGCATTTCTTCTTTTACCTTTCGCTACAGCTAAAATTGGTAAGTCGTGTAATCCTAATTCATTAAGAATATCTCTAGATACAGAATATTGTCCTTTTCCACCATCTATCATTATTAAATCTGGCAATGAAAGTGAACCAGATTTTTCTTTGATAGCTTTTGAAAATCTTCTAAATAAAACTTCTCTCATCATCCCATAGTCATCATTTTTGACTTTTTCATCTTTAATATTGAATTTCCTGTATCTTTTTTTAACAAAACCTTCATTACTAAAACAAATCAACGATCCAACAGAGTCAGTTCCCTGAATGTGGCTATTATCATAAACTTCTATCAATTCAATATTGTTATTTATATTAAATTTAGATGCTAATTCCTCGATAAGATTATTGTTAGTATCAGATTGAACGAGTTTTTGTTTTAAAGATTGTTTTGCATTTTTCTCTGCAAGACTAGAAATACTTATCTCATTTTTACTTTTTGCTATCTTAATTATAATATCTTTTTTATCTTTGTCGGAGAATGTTTTTTCAATAAGTTTTTTATCTTTGACTTCACAGTTAGTTAGTATCAGCCCTGGAATAGTTTTGTTTTCATAAAATTGGGATATAAAAGAGCTTATTATATCTTCTACACTATCATCTGGATCATGTTTTGGATAAAAAGCCTGATTACCCCAATTTTGTTTAGACCTAAAAAAAAACACTTGCACACATGTTTTTCCTGTCTCTTTATAAATGCTGATAACATCAGCTTCAGTTAAATTTGTTTGATTTATTTTCTGAGAAGTTTGTATCTGAGTTAATGCTTTTATTCTATCTCTAGCTATAGCTGCTTTCTCGTAATCCAATTCTTTACTTGCTTTTTCCATTTCTTTGGATAAGTTTTTCTGAATTCTTCTAGATTTACCCGAAATAAAGTCAATAGCGTCTGCAACTGTAGATTCATAATCTTTTTCATTTATGTGTCCAACACATGGAGCAGAGCATCTTTTTATTTGGTATAAGATACATGGTCTCTCTCTATTTTTGAAAACAGTGTCATCACAGACTCTCAAAAGAAAAATTTTTTGTAAAATTTTTATTGTCCAATTCGCAGAACCAATTGATGCAAATGGACCAAAATAATATCCTGTTTTTGATTTTTTCCCTCTTAACTTTGTTAGTTGCGGCCACTTATCTTTATTACCAATGTAAATGTATGGAAAAGATTTGTCATCACGCAAAAGTATGTTGTAACGGGGTTTATGTTTTTTTATTAAATTTGCTTCCAATAGTAAAGCCTCACTCTCATTACTTGTAGTAGTAGTTTCAAGATTATGCGTAAGTGAAAGCATTCTCTCAGTTCTAATAGGAAGATTAGACTCAGTTACATAACTTTTCAGTCTATTTGGGATATTTTTAGCTTTACCAATATATAGAATTTCACCAGTGGAACTAATCATTTTATAAACACCGGGATTTTTTGGTATCAGCGGTATTTTTTCTTTTATTACTTTTTTTCCTAACTCTAAACTACTAATCATACTTTTGATTTTGATACCTCGATGCCAACAGACTTAGTTTTCTTTAAGATATCTAACTTTTCTATCTTAAGATTAATCTTTTTTACAAGTTTATTTCTAAATATCATATTAAAAATATTTTCCGCTAAGTCTTCAAGTAACTCGTGATGTTTCAGATAAGCAATTTTCTCAATTTTACTAACAATTTCCTCATAATTAAGTATAGAATTCAAATTTTTGTTATTTGGAGTCACATATGGATCTGTCAAAATTTCAATATTAAATTTTACTCTTTGTCTCTTTTTTTTCTCAAAGTTGTGTATTCCTATAGAAATATTTAAGATTAAATCTTTTATAATTACTTTTCTTTTATATTTAAATTTTTCTTTTTTCTTAAATTTAATTATTTTCATTCTTTTGTATTAATAATATCTGGTGTTTGCCATGCAAGTCTTTGTCCGCTATCAATATTAATTATCTCTCCTGTTATATTTTTATTTTCAATTAGAAACTTTACTCCATTACATATGTTTTCTAAATCTACCTTTTTTTTTAAGAGCGTGGATTTCCATTGCTTTTTGAAATGCCTTTCAGATTGCCTTTTGTTTTTTAATGTCGGTCCGGGTGAAATACCATTTACTCTTATATTAGGCGCTAATTTCATGGCTGATGTTTTTGTAAAAACTGCCAATGAAGATTTACTAAGAGTGTAGGAGAAAAAAAAAGGAGTTAATTTTTCAACTCTTTGATCAATAATATTAATTACACATCCTTCTTTTTTTTTGATTAATTTTTTAAAATTTTGCGTTAAAATTGCTGGTGATTTTAAGTTGATATTTATATGTTTTGTAAAGGATTTTTCAGAAAAATTTTCAAGGTTATCGTTTTCAAAGATAGATGCATTATTAATTAAGCAATCTAATCCTTTCAGAGTTTTAAAAGCTTTTTTTATTAAAGTTTCGGTTTGTTTTAAATTATTTAAATCGGCTTTAAATAAGTATGCTTCAGCACCAAGTTCCTCTAATTCTTTTTTTAATTTTAAAGCGCTACTTTTAGATTTGTTAAAGTGGATAGCTATTTTTGTTTCAAAGCTAACTAAACTTTTAGCGATTGCAGACCCTATTCTAGTAGCTCCGCCAGTGATAATTATTTTTTTGGCTTCCATTTTTTTATCGCTTTTCTTGGTTTTGTGCCAGGCATACCCATAGTTGATCTTCCTTTTGGATAAACCTTACTTTTCAAATTATATTGAGATATTTTAGGATTTAAAGTTATTTCAAGTTCACTAGCTTCTAGTTTTCTCATTTCATCTCTTAGTTTAGCAGCCTCTTCAAATTCTAAATTAGATGCAGCTTCCTTCATTTTTCTGTTTAAAGCTTTAAGATGTTTTTTTAAGTTACCACCTACGTTTGAACCTTCACTAATTTTAACGTAATCTTTTTCATAAACAGACTCTAAAATATCACTTATCTCTTTTTTTACTGACTCAGCAGTTATTCCATTTTTCCTATTATATTCTAATTGTTTATTTCTCCTTCTGTCTGTTTCCTTAATTGCCTTTTCAATGCTCTTCGTGACTTTATCAGCATATAAAATTACTTTACCATCAACATTTCGCGCTGCTCTTCCAATTGTTTGAATTAAGGAAGTTTCAGATCTTAAAAATCCCTCTTTATCAGCATCTAAAATTGCTACCAAAGCACATTCGGGAATATCTAATCCCTCTCTCAACAAATTAATTCCTACAAGAATATCAAACACTCCCATTCTCAAATCTCTTATGATCTCAATTCTTTCAAGAGTATCAATGTCAGAGTGCATATATCTTACTTTAAGACCATTTTCGTGGAGGTACTCAGTAAGATCTTCAGCCATTTTTTTTGTCAGCGTAGTAGCAAGAACTCTATATCCTTTTTTTACAATCTCTTTTGCCTCATGCATAAGATCATCAACTTGAGTTTTGGCCGGCCTTATTTCAACCGGTGGGTCTATTAAACCTGTTGGCCTAATGATTTGGTCAATATATTTATTGTTCGTTTGTTTTAGTTCCCATGGTCCTGGGGTAGCAGAGACAAAAACAGTTTGTGTTCTCATTAAATCCCACTCTTCAAATTTCAAAGGTCTATTATC
>CACPPH010000020.1 GCA_902635795.1 uncultured Pelagibacteraceae bacterium | reverse complement strand
TCTATGACGGCTCGTGGTCGGAGTACGGATTAGAATAAAATGAAAGCATCATCTAAATTAAAAGTATTTTTAATTATTTTCTTTATTGCTATTTTTGCAATTATTGCTGCAAGGCATTTTATTGGTTTACACTTCAAAAAAAAATTTAGTGTAAGGCCTGCACCAGGGGTAATTGTACAGCAAGTTGAGAGATCTTTGTTTTACAAAAGTATAGAAACTTTTGGAACAGCATTAGCGCAAAATTCAAAAACGTATAGAATAAAAACAAATGAAGTTGCAGGAAAATTAAACATTGATAATAGATTTGTAAAAAAAGGCGAAATAATTCTTAGGCTTACAAGCGGAGAAGAGATTATTGCTGATTTTGCTGGCAAATTAGGTAAAAGAGAAATTGCGCAAGGAGTTTTGGGTTCAGAGAGTTTAATAGTAACTTTGGATGATTTAAAAAAGATAGTTATAGATATAAAAGTTCCTGAAAATTATGTGAGTATACTAAAACCAGGATTAAAAGCAGAAATAACAAGTTCAGCATTTAAAAAAGCTTTTAAGGGAAAAATTCAAACAATCAGTTCAAGAATAGATCCTTCTACAAGATCGATTTTATCTAGAGTTTTAGTTGATAATTCTAATTTTGAAATCATTCCAGGGCAACTAATGACAGTAAAAATTATATACGATGAAATTAATCAAATTGGTGTTCCTGAGAGTGCTGTCACGATTCAAGGTAGTACTGCTTTTGTTTACACAGTAAGAAATGATACTGCTGAAAAAAAGAGCATTGAAATTGGTAAAAGAAATTTTGGAAAAGTTTCTGTTGTATCAGGAATAAATGAAGGTGATCTTGTTATTACAGAAGGTGTCTCAAAAGTGAGAAATAATGCTAAAATCAAAATTATCAATCCAAAAAATTAAATGTTTTTAACAGACTTATCTATTAAAAGACCTGTCGTAGCTTCAGTAATGAGCTTAGTATTGGTGATATTTGGTCTTGTAACTTTCCAAGAAATTCCAACTGATGAACTACCTGATGTGCAGCCTCCTGTGGTAACTATTCAAACTGAGTATAGAGGTGCGTCGGCAGAAATTGTTGATACCCAAATAACTCAAAAAATTGAAGATTTTGTTGGAGGAACACCTGGGTTAGAAACGATAGACTCATTTAGTGAAGATGAAAGTTCAAGAATAACACTCACATTTGAGACGAGTTTAGACTTAGATGACGTTGCTAATGATGTAAGAAGCGCTGTATCTAGAGTGCTAGATAATTTACCTGAAGGTGCGGAACAGCCTGAAATTTTCAAACAAAGTGCGGGCATGAGAACTACTATGTGGTTATCTTTTAACTCTGAAACAATGACTGATTTAGAATTAACTGATTATGCTGATAGATATTTAACTGATACTTTCTCTACTGTTGATGGCGTAGGCAGAGTACGCCTTGGTGGTCAAAGAGAACTTTCACTAAGAGTTTGGTTAGATCCAATAGCTTTGGCTGCAAGAGATCTTACTACTCAAGAAGTTGAGACCGTTCTCAGAAGAGAAAATACAGAGTTCCCGGCTGGACGAATTGAGTCAAGGGATATCGATCTAACTATAAAACTCGATAAAGCTTATAAAGAAGTTGAGAATTATAAAAATCTACCTCTAAAAAGAGCTAAGGACGGTTCAATCATAACCTTATCAGATGTGTCAAGAATTGAATTAGGAGCTGAGTCAACAAGAACTCTTTTTAAAGGTAATGGAAAGCAAGTTGTTGGTATAGGAATATATCAACAATCTGATGCGAACACCATCGCAGTAGCTAATGGTATCAAAAAAAAGATAAAAGAATTAAAACCTAGCTTGCCGCCAGGTACTACCCTTGAAGTTTCATTTGATAGAAGTAATTATATAAAATCTGCTATAAAAGAAGTTTATAAAACACTGATCATTGCATTAATATTGGTAACTATTATTATTTATCTTTTTCTAGGTAACCTAAGAGCTTTAGTTGTCCCTTTAATAGCTTTGCCTGTTTCATTAATCTCAACTTTTTTATCAATTTATATTTTTGATTTTTCAATTAATCTTTTTACTTTGATGGCCTTAGTGCTAGCTATCGGTATTGTGGTTGATGATGCCATTGTGATGCTTGAAAATATAGTGAGGAGAATAGAATTAGGCGATACACCTTTAGTTGCAGCTTACAAAGGTGCTAAGCAGGTATCGTTTGCAATAATAGCTACAACTGTTGTGTTAGTAGCAGTATTTATTCCTCTTATTTTTATTAAAGGAATAACAGGGGTTCTTTTTACTCAAACAGCAATTACTCTTGCATCGGCTGTGATTATTTCTAGCTTTGTTGCTTTATCATTAAGTCCAATGTTAGCTAGTAAATTTTTACAGAAAGATATGCAAAAATCAAAGATTGTTTTAAAATTTGAGAAGTTTTTAAAAGATCTCACTTATCTTTACAAAGTTTCACTATTAAATTGGATAAAGAAAAGAAAAACAATAACTATTTTTTTATTGGGAACTCTTGCATTAACAATATTTTTTTTTAATTTTACTAAGAAAGAATTAATTGCTCCTGAAGATAGGGGTGCATTTTTTGTAATTGTAAAAGCTCCACAAGGATCTGGTTTTAATTTTACCAAAGATAGAGCAGAAGAAATTGAGAAATTGTTGCTTCCAAATGTAGGTAAAGGTGAATATAGAAAATTAATCATGAGAGTTCCAGGTTTTGGAAAGTCGGCTAAACAAGTAAATAGTGGTTTTATAATTGTTCTTTTAGAGCCTTGGGCTAAAAGAGATCGTCACGGAGTTAAAATAATGAGAGAATCTTTTGGAAAAATTGCAAGAGTACCAGGTGTTTTGGCTTTTCCAATAATGCCCCAGGGGATAAGGACTGGCGGAATAGAAAGTCCAGTACAATTTGTTGTTTTGGGTAATACATATGAACAATTGATTGAGTGGAAAGAGATAATTAAAAAAGAGGCAAGAAAAAATCCTGGTCTTACTTCTATTCAAGATGATTTTGATCTTAATAAACCTCAATTAAACGTAAAGATAGATCAAAAAAAAGCTGCTGATCTTGGGATTTCGACAGAAGATATTGGAAAAACTATAGAGACCATTTTTGGTTCTAAAAGAGTTACAAACTTTACAAGGGATGGAAAAGAATATTCTATAATTTTGCAAGGTGATATCAAAGATAGACAAGAGCCAGATAGTATAAGTAAAGTTTTTGTAAGATCTAAAAATAATGGAAAACTTGTGTCTGTATCAAACTTAGTTGCATACGATGAAGAGGGACAATCTCCATTCTTAGCAAGATACAATAGACAAAAAGCAGTTACTATCTCGGCAAGACTTGTGGGAGACTATTCGCTTGATGAGGCTCTAAAGTTTTTGGTAGGTGTTGTAGAACAAAATACACCTCAAGCAAAAATTGCTTATAAAGGCGAAAGTGAAGAGTATAAAAAAACTAACACTGAACTTTATGTAATATTTGCTTTAGCATTAATTACTGCATACCTTGCCATGAGTGCCCAATTTGAAAGCTGGAGGCATCCACTAACAATTATGTTAACTGTACCTATGGCTATTCTTGGCGGATTAATTGGTTTACTAGTAGTTGGTTCTTCATTGAATGTTTATAGTCAGATAGCGTTAATCATTTTGATCGGTCTCTCAGCTAAAAACGGTATCCTAATTGTAGAATTTGCAAATCAATTGAGGAAGGAAGGAAAAAATTTAGAAGTTGCTGTATTTGAAGCTGCCGCTATAAGGCTAAGACCTATTCTAATGACAAGTATCTCAACAATTATCGGAGTTTTACCGCTTATTCTTGGAACTGGGCCTGGTGCTGCAAGTCGATTAACTGTTGGTATAACAATATTTGGTGGAATGTTATTCTCAACTTTTTTTACTCTCTACGTAATTCCTACTGTTTATACAATTGTTGGAAGAGGAACCAAGAGGATTGATGCTGTTGAAATTGAATTACAGAAACAGCTTAAAAAATAATATATTTGTTTTTATCTAGATTTTTTTTGCAAAGCGTTAATTGTTTTCTATATTTGCTTGCCATATCCTTCACAGACTTTGCATATATTATAGCTTTTTTATCTTTTGAATAATTTTTATAATCTCCCCAACCCTTATAATAGGCTAAATACTGCCGATAAGGATCTTTTTTTGAAATTTTCAATATTTTATTTGTTTTATGAATATACCACCCTATAAAATCTACTGAGTCTTTAAATCTTGCTCTTGTTGCAAGAGGATTATTTGTTTCTCTTTTGTATTGTTCCCAGGTTCCTTTCACTGCTTGGGAGTATCCAAATGAAGATGAAGGTCTTTTAAATGGAATTACTTTAAATAATTTAGTTCTTGGAGGTTTTGCAAGCCAATTAAAATCACTTTCTTTTTTTACGAAAGCTAGTTGTAAATGAATAGGTGCTCCCCATTTTTCATAGGAAGCCTTAGAATGTTTGTACCACAAATATCTCTCTTCAAAGATAGCACAACTATTTTGAGTATTTTTCGGAATTGACGAACATGCACCTAAAATATAAAAAATTAAAACAAATATTATTTTTTTAAAAGGAATCACTTAGTGATTTATACTAAAAATTAGTTAAGCTTTCTCCATTTTTCTGGACTCATAAACTTCCCTTGCCATAATCCTAATTTGTTTTCTTTAGCAAAATCCTCATCTGAAACATATTTTTTTGAGTATCTTCTATATGCTATTGCGTATCCATTTCTTACCATCCACTGATTTAAGTTTATTTTTTCCTTGTAACATGTAGCAATATATCTTTTGTACTTGTCTTTAGTTGTAAATATACATTTTATTTTTGATCCATGAATTTTGCTTATTAATTTTTCTTTGGAAACTTTTCCACAGCTATAATCTTTGTAAAATGTGAAACCAATTATAGATGAAATTTTTAAAGACTCTTTTTTACATTGTTGTCCCATTTCTGGGGCATCTATACCTTCTAGTCTAAATTTTTTATCATTTATATGAACAGTGTCTCCATCTACGATTTTTGGAACACCAGATATTTCTTCTGCTACCGTATTAGAGAAAAAAGTCAAAAATAAAATTAAAATATACAAAGGCATTTAGTTCCTAGTTTTACTAAAAAGTTTAAATATTAAATAAGCCAATAATACGCCCAAGCTATTTGCGTATAAATCATTGAGTTCAAATGCTCTATTAGGAATGAAATAATGCAATAATTCTAAAATTATCGAAATTAAAAATAAAAAAGAAAAGCTATTAATAAATTTTCTTTGATTGCTTCGAAATATAAAACCTAGAATACTTAAATAAAAAAAGAATACTAAATGATTAATAGAGGTGCCTATTGGATTTGAAATAAAATCAGGTTGTTTTCCCAAATTACCGTATAAAAAATAACCAATTAAACTTCCTGGGAACAAATAAAGAATTAATAGAATTATAAATGAAAAAAAGAATAAATATTTTGTAGTAGAGAAGAAAATATTTTTCATTTAGATTTTTATATAGTACATAATAACTTAATTAACTTATATGAGTAAACTAATCTTAACAAGACATGGCCAGAGTACCTGGAACGCCGAAAATAGATTTACGGGCTGGGTAGATGTTGATCTTTCAGAGAAAGGTAAAGAGGAAGCTAAAAAGTCAGGTGAGTTAATTAGAAAATTGAATATTAAAATTGATATTAGTTATACCTCTTATCTTAAAAGAGCCATTGAAACACTCACGATTATCTTAAAAATTCTAAATTTACCTATGAAGTTTAATACTGCCTGGGAATTAAATGAGAGACATTATGGGTCATTAACTGGTTTAAACAAGGAGGAAACAAAGAAAAAAATAGGTGAAGAACAATTTAAAAAATATAGAAGATCTTGGGACGTTGCACCACCTCTCATGGCTGAAGATAGTAATTACCTTGAAAATTTTAGTCCTTTAAACGGTGGAATTCCTCAAAATAAAATTCCTTTGACAGAATCCTTGAAGAACACTTACGAAAGAGTAATTCCTTTTTATGATATTGAAATAAATAAGAATTTGAAAAATGGAAAAAATATTTTGATATCGGCTCATGGTAATTCATTAAGAGCATTGTGTAAATATCTTTTTAAGATTTCAGATACGAAGATTAATGAACTAGAAATTCCAACAGGAAATCCACTAATAATAGAATTTGATAATCAGTTAAAAATTCAAAAATATTATTATCTAGATGACTCTAGGGCAAAAAATATTATTTTTAATCAATAGAACTTAAAGAAGATATTTTTTCAAACATTGCTATAGTGTTTAGATGATAAAATTTTTGATTACTTTCTAATCCACCAAGATTGTTTTCATTTATTAATTTTGTCCAAACTTCATTCATAGAAAAAATATTTTTATTAAAAAATGCTAAATGATCATTTTTCATTATTTGAAGACCAGTAAAAATATATTGGTTCTGATCATCTTTAGAAATTAAATTATTGTTTAAATTAAAGTCACCCTTGAAAGAATTATCCAAAGATAATTCTTTTCTAACGAGTAATAAACAAGGTCTTTTATTTGTAAAATACTCTTTTTCTAAAGATTGTACTTCTTTAGAATATTTATTACTCCAAAGGGTATCTGGATTGATTACAAAAAAGGGATTATCTCTAAATTCTTTTGTTCCCTTTTTCACTCCACCACCAGTATCTAATAATAAATCTTTTTCATTTGATATTTTAAATTTAACCCCTGATGTAAAATCTGAGATAAATTTTTCAATTTGATTGGCAAGATGATGGACGTTAACAGTAATCTCTTCTACACCATGATTAATTAATAGATTAATTGCTCTCTCAAGAAGAGTGCTACCTCCTATCTCTAATAATGGTTTTGGCTTTTTATTAGTAAGAGGTTGCATTCTTTTTCCTAAGCCAGCAGTTAATATCATCCCGTGTTTTATTTTCATAAATTTTTTATTTTTTTCAATTTTTTTATTTTTAGATGTTTTTTAAATAATAAGTTCAGGTTCTTGAAAATAGGATTTTTGAGACGTCTCTCAATTAAACTCCAAGTATAGGGTAAATATTTTAGGTAATTAGATTTACCATCTCTTTTAAAAAGCCTTACAAATATTCCAAGAATTTTTAAATTTCTTTGAACTGATAATATTTCAAAATCATTTTTTATATTTTTATATTTCTCTTTTTTTAATTTTGATTTGTAATAATAAAAATTCAATAATCTTTCTTGTAAATTTGAGGGTAGTTTTATTCTTACATCATCAATTAATGAAGCAACATCATATAATGGATTTCCAATTATCGCATCCTGACTATCGATCAAACCTAGTTTATTTTTATTGACCATTATATTTGATGCATGAAAATCTCTATGTACAAAAGTATTATTTTGAAAATAAAGTTTTTTATATATTTTTGTCAATTCTTTTTTAAGAATATTTTTAATCTTTTTCAGATTTGGGCTTTTGATGCAATACTTTAAATACCAATCAAAAAAAAGATCTGATTCTTTATGAAGATTTTTAATTGAATAATTTTGAAAATTAATTTTGAATTTCCCTAAATGATAATTTCGTTGTAACTTTATATTTTGTAGTTTTATAATAATCTTAATGAGATCTTTGTAATCGGTAAATTTATTTTTTTTTTTTATAATTGAGTCGTAAAAAGACTTTTGTCCCAAATCAGTAATCTCAATAATATTGTGCTCATAATGATTAGTTATCAACTTTGGAGCATATATTTTATATTTTTCTAAAATTTTGTTGACGGCAATATAGACTATCAAATTTTTAAATTTTTCTTTTTTAGCTTGAATTATAATTGATGTATTTTTTCCTTTTTGCAATCTGTAAAATTCTCTAAATGATGCGTCTCCTGAAATTTTTTTAAGTTTATAATTCATTTAAGGTTTTCCATTTACCTGAGCCTATAAATTTTATCTCTCTTTCTTTTTCATTTTTAACATAATCTAAATGTATTTCTAACTTTTCAGAAAGTGGAATATTTATGAGTTGAGGCCATTCGATAATCTTAATAGTGTCTTGATTATCTAAAAAAATACCTAGTTGCTTTAATTCTTTTTCATCTTTTATTCTGTAGAGATCATAATGCATAATCTTAATTCTCTTTAAGTGATATTCATAAAGAAGGTTAAAAGTAGGGCTAAGTACTTCTGTAATCTTTTCTCCATTTTTTTCTTGTAAATAATTTATCAAATATCTTGCAAAGGTAGTTTTTCCTACCCCGATTTCACCTATTAGAAAAATACAATCATTCTTAGATAACTTTTCTACAACTTTTTGAGATAAGAAATTGAGATGTTCTAAAGATTTTACAATCATTAGCTACTGTTTAGTAGCGGTAAGTATCTGGTTTAAATGGTCCTGATGGTTTAACGCTAATATAATCTGCTTGCTCTTTTGACATTTTAGTTAATTTTGCACCTACTTTTTCTAAATGTAGCATAGCGACTTTTTCGTCAAGATGTTTTGGAAGTACATAAACTTTCTTCTCATACTTATCTGAGTTATTCCATAATTCAATTTGAGCAATTACTTGATTTGTAAATGAAGCGCTCATAACAAAACTTGGGTGCCCTGTGGCACATCCCAAGTTAACCAGTCTTCCTTCAGCTAAAAGAATGATCCTTTTTTTACTAGGCAATTCTATTTCGTGCACTTGCGGTTTTATTTCATCCCATTTGTAATTTTTTAATGCCTCAACTTGAATTTCATTATCAAAATGACCTATATTACAAAGTATTGCTCTATCTTTCATGTCTCTCATATGATCAGCTGTAACTATGTCTTTATTTCCTGTAGCAGTTACGACAATATCAGCATCTTTGATAGCGTCATCCATAACAACAACTTCGTAACCTTCCATAGCAGCTTGTAACGCGCATATTGGGTCTGTCTCGGTTACCATAACTCTTGCACCTGCTTGACGTAAAGAAGCTGCACTTCCTTTGCCAACATCACCAAATCCAGCGACAATAGCTACTTTACCTGACATCATTATATCAGTTGCTCTTTTAATTCCGTCTACTAAACTTTCTCTACAACCATAAAGGTTATCGAATTTAGATTTTGTTACCGAGTCATTTACATTTATGGCAGGTATTAATAGCTCTTTATTAGTCTCCATTTTTTTAAGGGCTAAAACACCAGTTGTAGTTTCTTCTGAAACACCCTTTACATCTTTTAACAAATTTTTATATTCTTTATGCATTAAAGCTGTAAGGTCACCACCGTCGTCTAAAATCATATTTGGTTTCCAGTCTTTTTTTCCTTCAATTGTTTGCTTAATGCACCACCAGTATTCTTCTTCTGTCTCACCTTTCCATGCAAAGACAGGAATGTCCGCTTTGGCTATTGCCGCAGCTGCATGATCTTGTGTTGAAAAAATATTACAAGAAGACCACCTAACTTCTGCTCCCAATTCCACTAAAGTTTCAATTAATACTGCTGTTTGTATAGTCATATGAAGACAACCTAAGATTTTTGCACCCTTTAAAGGTTTTTTACCTTTATACTCTTTTCGGAGAGCCATAAGTCCTGGCATTTCTGTTTCTGCTAAAGAAATTTCTTTTCTTCCAAAATCTGCTTCGTTAATATCTTTTACTTTATAATCCCGGACCATATTGAAGATGTTATTATCAACATAAATAAACCTTAGCAAGAAATAATGTTAGGACACTTTAGGAAGCAAAACCTCAACTTGTGCTCCTTTAGCATTAAGCCTATTTGAGGCTGCTACTGTGCCTTTATGCATTTGAACAATATTTTTTACAATATTCAAACCTAAGCCGGAGTGTTTTCCAAAACTCGCGGGTCTATTGCTATAAAAACGCTTAAAAATTTTCTGAGGCGAAGTTTCAGCAAAACCTGGTCCCTCGTCTTTTACTGAAATTAATAAATTGCTAGAAGTTTCTTCAAGACCAATCTCAATTTTTTGATTTTCTTTACTAAACGAAATTGAATTATCTAATAAATTAGCAACTACTTGCTCTAATCTATTGCCTATACCCAAAATAAAATGACCATTTTTACTTTTGATATTATTGATAACGTTTATCTCGATTTTTTTATTTTGATTAATTAGATCTTGGTTAAAATCTTCCACTACACTATTAACAATTTCAACTAAATTAATTTTACTCATTTTTTCTCGGGATAAAGATGCTTCGTCTTTTAACATTTGAGTATAATCCGTTATTAATCTTTCTATTCTTTCTACATCATGATTTATGATTTTAAGAAGTTTTTCTCCCTCATTCCTTTCAGTAGTTTTATCTAAAAGTTCTGAGGCACTTTTTAAAGATGCGAGTGGATTTCTTATTTCATGAGCTAAATCATTTGAGAATGTTTCTGCTCTATTTGTTCGTTGTTGTAATTCTTTAGTCATTTCATCGATTGATTGTGTTAGTTTTCCAATTTCATCATTTCTGATAAAAACTTTGTTTATATCAATTGTTTGATTAGATTTTTTTTTAACTCCTTCACTAAATTTAACTAAAAGTCCAATTGGTTTAAGAATATATTTATTTAAAAATAGAGAAAAGATTAAAATCACAATCGCAACAGCAATCATAGTTCTTATTATAAATACTTTTCTCTCTTCCACAGCTGTGGTGATGTCATTCGCTTGCTCTGAAACTACAATATAGCCAATATCTTCGTTTTGAAATTTGATTTTACTTAGCGTGCTTACAAAAAAATTATTTTTTTTATCGTTTGTCACAGTTATTATTTCATCATTATATTTATTTGTAATAATATCTTTTATTTCATCTATTTCCTCTTCTTCAAGTCTCTCTTCATTGTTTAGCTTAATTGTTTCACCACCCAAAGCCTCCTCGAAAATTATGTCTGATCCTGTAAAAACACTTTGATCTAAATCCAAAATGTTTGTGTCTCCAATTAGATTTCCTGATAAATCATAAAATTGGACACGGTCTAGACTTTGAAATAAAAATCTTGTAGAGAGCAAGAAATCTCTAATTCCCGCTTTAGTGTATTCTATATTTAGTCTTTCAAGATTATCTTTGGTATTATTAATTACTATTTTATGATTATCTGATCTTTCTTTTACTAGATTTGGCTGGATTGCTTCAAGGTATATAATTGTAAAAAGTCCTAAAACAGAAAAGACCGTAAGGTTAATAATTAAAAACTTCTTTAGAATAGAAGCTGATTTTTTTTGTTTCATTAGCTAACATTCCATCTATACCCACTTCCATATCTAGTTTCAATTGCAGAAAACTTC
>CACPPH010000019.1 GCA_902635795.1 uncultured Pelagibacteraceae bacterium | reverse complement strand
AGTCTTAATGCTAAAATTGTTGGAAATTTTATGGTAGAGCTTGAAATGGGAAAACCTTTATTTAATTTTAAAGATATTCCGCTATCAAAAACAGTAAATCCTGCTGACATCTCGCTAGATGTAAAAGGCAAAAAATTTACTGGTGGATTTTGTCTTAATGTAGGGAACCCCCACATAGTTTTTTTCGTAGATGATTGTTTTAAACATGATTTGAGAGAAATAGGACCTTTAATTGAAAGTCATGAATTATTTCCCGAAAAACAAATGTAACATTTGCTCAAATTTTGGATAGAAGAAATATTTTAGTTAATGTTTGGGAAAGAGGTGCTGGACTTACTAAAGCATGTGGAACAGCAGCTTGTGCAACGGCCGTTGCTGCAAAAAATAAAAAATTAGTAGAAAACAAAGTTGCTATTAAATTTAAAGAGGGGATCTTAGATATAGTTTTAGATGAAAAAAATAATATATTTATGACTGGTCCAGTGTCAGAAATAAAAAGTATAAAAATAGAAATATAAAATGGGAATTTTCGATAAGTTTAAATCAGGACTTGGAAAAAGTTCATCGAGCCTTTCAGACGGCTTTAAAAATATTTTTTCTAAAAAAAAGGTTGACTCCACTATTCTTGAAGAATTTGAGGAATTAATCATTTCTTCTGATGCCGGTGTTGATGTAGCAAAAGAGCTTAGAAAAGATTTCGAAAACTTTAAGGTTGATAAAAAATTAGACGATCACAAAGAAATTTTAAAACTCTTAGCTGATAAGTTAGCCATAAATCTCCAAAAGTACGAGAAAGATTTAAGCCTAATGGGGAATGCAAAATCTGCTGTAATTGTTGTATCTGGTGTGAACGGCGTTGGAAAAACAACAAGTATCGGAAAACTAGGAAAGTATTTTAAAGAAAATAATAGATCCGTTGTCTTTGGTGCTGCAGATACTTTTAGAGCAGCAGCCATAGATCAGCTTCAAGTTTGGGCTACAAAAGTAAAAGTAGATATAATTAAGTCAGAAATAAATAGTGACCCGGCTTCTGTTGCTTTTAAAACTGCAGAATTTGCAAAAAAAAATGAAATTGATATCGCCTTAATAGACACAGCAGGAAGACTACAAAATAAAAAAAATCTAATGGAAGAATACAAAAAAATTATCAATGTCTTGAAAAAAATTGATGAGTCTTTTCCAAACGAAGTAATTCTAGTTCTTGACGCGACTACTGGTCAAAATGCACTGAGTCAAGTTGAAGAATTTAGCAAAATACATAATCTTACAGGACTTATAATTACAAAACTTGATAGCACTGCAAAAGGCGGGGTAGTTTTAGCAATTTGTAAAAAATATAATTTACCTATAGTTGCAATTGGAATGGGCGAAAAAGAAGATGACTTGCAACCCTTTAATGCTGAATATTTTTCAAAGGCTTTGTTAGGTATTGAAGCCTAAAAACTTTCTTAAAGAATTCATTAATTGATCATTAAATTCCATCATGTGGTCGTCGTTTTCGGAAAAGTAACTAAATTTTGGTTGATTAGCCTTGTCAAATAATTCTACGCCCATTTTGAAAGGAACAACATCATCTTTCTTTCCATGCATAATTAAAATAGGAGTACTAATATTTTTAATCTTTTTTGAAGAGTCGTATCTATCTTTTATTAATAAATTGATTGGTAAATAAGGATAATAAATTTTTGCTGCATCAGCAATCGAAGTAAATGGTGACTCTAAAATAATTCCTGCAAAAGAGTTATCCTGACCCAACTCTGTGGCTACACCCGTTCCGAGTGACTCGCCATATAAAATTATATTTTTATTTTTAACTCCCACCTTATTGAGCCACACGACTGATTTTCTAGCATCATTATATAAATTTTCCTCTGTTGGTTTTCCCGGATTACCACTAAATCCTCTCCACGAAATAATAAGAATATTTAAATTCAATTTATTTAATTCATTAAGTTTGTGAACCCTATTAGTTAGATCACCTGCATTACCATGAAAGTATAAAATTGTTTTAACTTTTTTTAAGTCTTTTTCCAAAAACCATGATTTAAGTTTTATATCTTTATCAACCTCAATAAAAACTTCTTTGTATTCAAATTGGATCTCGTCTCCCGTGTAATTGTTTTCACTCGGGTGATAAAGTAATTTTCTTTGGTACAAATAAGTAAAAAGTACAATTATGATGTATGCTAATATAATTGATGATAAAGCTAAATAAAGATACTTCATGCTTTTTTTCTAGCGAAATAAACTCCAGTAAAAACCAATAAGCCACCTAAGTAATGAAAACTAAGAAGCGGTTCTTCAAAAATTATAATTCCAAATATAGATCCATAAACTGCAAATAAATATAAAGTAAACCCAGCAAATGATGCACCAACATATTTTTGTAACCGTGTATATAATGAAAAAGCAATAATACTAGGAGAAATAGCAGCAAATATAATCCAGAACAAAAATGTCTGATTGTAGTTAGTCTTAGCAAAGTAAATATTTTCTAAAACAAAAAATGGAAAAAGTGAAATAAACCCAAACATTGCGATTAAAGTAAATCTAGCCATTAAACTAAATTTTGATTTCCAATTTAATAAATAAATAGAGTAAAGAGCCCAACCTAAAGCTGCACCTAAAACCCATAAATCACCAATTGTAAAATTTAAGTTGATCAAAAAATCTAAATTACCTTTAGATATGATTGTAAAAACACCTGAAATACAAATTAATAACCCCAATATCCTAAACAAATTAATTTTTTCTTTAAAGAATAAAATTGATAAAAAAATTATTATTACTGGTGAAGAAGTATAGATTATTCCAATATTTGCCATTGTTGTTGTCATGCCTGCAAGATTTGGAAAAGCCCCGCATATACCGCAACCCATTGAGCCTAAGAAAAAAAGCTTAAAAAACTCTTTATTGAAGTCTTTTTTATTTTTTAAGATTTCGTTAACAAAAAATGGAAATAATATAATGAATACAGTAAGCCATCGCCAAAATGCTAGAGAAATAGGAGGTACTGACTCAACGCCACCTCTTGCAACAATAGTGTTTGTAGCCATAAAAATTGGCTGGATTAACAAAAGTAAATAAGGAGCGTAAAGATTATTTTTTGTCAATGAAGGCTTCATAGAACATCATTACAATTACCATACCCATTAAAATATAAACAGGAAGCACGTCAAAAAAACCAATCATCATTGATCTAGTTAGTGTTGTAGCTAACCCAATTAAAAACAGGGTACATAGCGCAACGCCAATTATTATTGTAACTTTATCCTTCATCTTTACAATTTTTCTCAAGCCAGTTAGCTGTTCCTAAAAATCTTAAATCATCAAGTTTATCACCAACTAACTGAACACCTAATGGTAAGTCATTTTCTCCTGTAAGTAAAGGTAATGAAATTGTGGGCAAACCAAGATAAGTCCAAATTTTTTGAAAATCTGCACTTCCAGTAGATTTTAATCCTTTGTCAGCAACTCCGCTTGATGATGGAGTAATAATTCCGTGGTAATCTTCAAAAACCTCTTTATAGGACTCATAACTTTGTTTCATGAAATCTGAAGCATCACCATATTCTTTTGCTGAATATTTTAATCCTCTAGAGATAGCTTCTCTCGTTTCTTTTGAAAGTTTAGTTTTATCTTTTTTATAGTAAACTTGAAAATTATTTGCCATATCAACTTCATGAATGATTTGATGATACTTTGGTATATCGTCGAAGTATGACGGAGTATCAAAAACCTCTATGTTTTTTTTGAAGTTCTTTATTAGAAATTCAAAAGCTTGCTGTGATTTTTTATTTATATTTTTCCAATTTTTCGTTTTATAAAAAATAAACTTTGGATCAAAAACTGGTCCTTTCTCACATTCCTGAATCATGTTATCAGCGGCGAAATAAATTGTTGAGGGGTCATGTAAATCTTTTCTAATTAGTGATTTAGCTAATAATGCAACATCTTTCACACTTTTACCAAACACACCCATTGTATCTAGTTTATCCGAAACTTTTAAAACACCGTTTCTAGATATTAATCCATACGAGGGTTTATATCCTACTACACCACAATATGATGCTGGCCTGATTACTGATCCTCCAGTTTGAGAACCCACAGATAAAGGTGCCATATGAGCTGCAACTGCTGCTGCTGATCCGCTTGATGATCCTCCTGGTGTTCTTGAATAATCATGAGGATTTTTCGTTTTTGATGGATGTATATAAGCAAGTTCACAAGTAACGGTTTTACCCATAATGATTGCGCCTGAATTTTTTAATAAGTTTACAATTTCAGAGTCTTGTGAATTAGACATTTTTTTTCTAAAAACTGTTCCACATTCAGTTGGCATGTCGTATGTACCTATAATATCTTTAATGGCAACTGGCATCCCGTGTAGTGGTCCTAAAGGTTTTCCAGATTTTCTATAAGTGTCGGCTTCTTCAGCTTTTTCTAATAAAAGTTTTTTGTCTAAAAATTGCCAAGCCTGGACATCTTTTTCAAATTTTTTAATTCTATCTAAATAAGCTTTGCAAAGATCTAAAGAAGAAATTTCACCAGAATGAAGTTTTTGTGATAAATCGTATGCACTTAAAGATGTAACGTCTATCATTTAAATTGTTAATTAGCGAATAATGTGTCTGGTAACCAAAGAGCTATTCCTGGAAATAGATACATTAAGAACATGGCAAATATGACAATACCTAGAAAGGGCATAATGCCTCTAAATATTTCCATTAACTCTACATTTTTAGATTGCACACCTTTTAAATAGTACGCGGACATTGCCATCGGCGGTGTTAAAAATGAAGTTTGTAAATTCAAAGCGATAAGCATTGCGAAAAAATAAGGATTTACCTCGAAGAAAGCTACTAAAGGTAAAAATATTGGAACAAATATAATTAAAATTTCTGTCCACTCTAATGGCCATCCTAATAAGAAAATAATTATTTGCGTAATTACTAAGAATTGCCAAGGTTGTAAATTCATTGATTTAAAGAAATGCTCAAAAACCTCATGGCCACCTAAGTAAGAAAAAACAGATGCGAAAGTCCAAGAGCCAATGAATAACCACATTATCATTGCAGTTGTCTTTGCTGTTAGAAATACAGACTCTTTAAAATTTTTCCATTTTAAAGTCTTGTAGAAGTAAGAAAGCACTAAGGCGCCAAAGGCTCCTACTGCTGCAGCCTCTGCAGGTGTGGCAAGACCTCCTAAAATAGTTCCTAATACTAATATTATTAATGAGAAAAGTGGTAAGAACGAAACCATAACCTCTTTTAAAATTTCAGATCTTGGCGGAATATCCTCTTTTGGAGGTTTAGGCGCTATTGATGGATTAAAATATGCAAGTGTAACTGCGTACATTATATAAAGACCAGCTAATAATAATCCTGGGAAAATTGCTGCTGCAAACAATCTTAAAGGTGAAAGCTGAGCAATAACTGAATAAACAATTAACATGATGCTTGGAGGAATCAAAATTCCTAAGCATCCACCAGAACAAATTACTCCTGAAGCAAATTTTTTATCATATCCTGCCCTTATCATTGCAGGCCATGCAAGTAATCCCATTAGTGTAACAACAGCACCGATAATTCCTGTCGCTGTTGAAAATAAGGCGCAAGTTACAAGCGCGGCAACAGCCATAGAAGCAGGGAGTCTGTGAGAAGCTAATCTTATTGCAAAAAACAATCTAGAAACTATTCCGGCTCTCTCAACTAAGTAGCCCATAAATAAAAAGAGTGGGACGGCGGTTAAAACAGTATTGTCCATCACGGTATAAGTATTCTGAACAAATAATTGAAAAATCCTATTGTCAAAAAGATGTTCCATTCTTGTAGGATCAAAGTAAGCGTAATAACCAAATCCAACTCCCATCGCCATTAAAGTAAACGCGATAGGAAAACCTAGCAGTACAGCAAATAAGAAAATTGACATCATTAAAATTGCTATTTCTGGATTTGTTAAACTAAATAACATCTTTTTGATCCTCGTCTTGTGAAGTTCGCATTAACATTTTTTCTGTCTCCTCTGCTACTACCATTCGAGCAGGCCAGTGACCGGTTTGAATACAAATAATTGCTCTACAAACTTCGCTGATACCCTGGATAACCAATAAAATTCCTGCTGCAGGTATCAAAGATTTCGCCATATAAATTTGGATTTGAGCTGGACTATTCCAACTTGTTTCTTTTATCTTCCAAGCAAGCGAAGCGTATTCATAACCATAAAAAGCTAAAGCAAGAACTCCGGGAAAGAAAAAAATAAAATATAAAATTAAATCTATGTAACCTTGTGTTCTTGGTTTAAAAAGTCTGTAAATTACATCACCTCTTACATGAGCTTCTGTAGATAAAGTGTATGCGCCTGCCATCATAAAAATTGCGCCATACATTTGTAAACTAAAATCGAAATTCCATAAGGTAGGAGCATTGAAAGCATATGCCATAACTACTTCATAACAAGTTCCTCCCATTAAAATTACGATACACCATGAAAACGCCTTCCCTACGGAAGTACTTAAAGTATCTGCAAAGTGAATAAATCCTCTCATGAGATTTTAAACTATTCTAATTTTTTTGTAATTTCCATAAAAAAAGGGGGCGCAAATACGCCCCCTTTTATGTTTAAAATATAATTAAATTTTAACTTTTGATATTGAACCGAACTCATTCTCGTAAGCCAACTTGTAGTTAGGTTGGTTCATGAGTAAGTATTTCATAACTCTCTTAGCATAAGCTTTTTGTGAGTCTACAATCTTTTTAAAGAATGGATCTTTCTTATTGAAATCACCGATTACTTTATCCCAACCTTTTAATTGTTGAGCTAAGATCGCATCTGACGTTTGATACACATTTACTTTGTGCTGGTTCATCAATTTAGATAAGTCAGCTGAGTATCTCACTAATGCTTTAAAGTAGTTATCGCTGTTCGCAGCATAAGCAGCATTTTTTAGGATAGCCTGATGTTTAGGCGATAATCCATTAAATGTCTTCTTATTTACTGGGATTTCAAACATCTCTTGTGATTGGTGGAAGCTTCCTAAGTGATAATGCTTAGAAACGTCTTGCATACCAAACTGAGAGTCTGATGTAGGGTTGTTAAACTCAGCAGCTTCAATCAAACCTGTCTTCATTGCAGGCTGAATTTCACCACCTGGTAATTGTCTTACAACCATTCCCATTGCTGTTAATACGTTAGTAGCTAATCCTACTGTTCTGTACTTCATACCTTTTACATCAGATACTTTTGTTACGTTCTTTTTGAACCATCCAAAAGGCTGTGCAGGCATTGGCATATGGAAGAAACCAATATAATCGAAACCAACTTTTGCAAGAGTTTCATCATAAAGTTTTCTACCTCCACCATACTCTATCCATCCCATAATTTCTTGAGATGACATTCCGTATGACGGACCAGTACCGAATAGAGAAGCTGCTGGATTTTTTCCATACCAGTAAGCTGTTACCCAGTGCCCCATATCTAGAACACCTGAACTTACTGCTTGTCCAATTTCCGAAGTCTTTACTACAGCTCCAACTGGCTGAAGATCAATTTTTAATTCACCTCCAGACATGTCGCCTACCATTTTTGCGTAGTCGCCAGCCATTTCAAAGAAAATGTTAGCGCCTGACGGCCAAGCCGCTTGCATCTTTAAAGTTTGCGGAGCACCAAATGCAACGTTAGGCATTGCAACTGTTGCTGCTGCTGCAGCACCCGTAGCTGCTGCTGCTTTAAAGAACTTACGTCTTGATGGAGTTTTTACTCCTTTTTTTATTTTTGACATATGTCCTCCGTTAGTTAATTAACCTAAATATTTAAGCACAATCTCAAATCAGAGTCTCTATATATTTAGAATTATTTTAAAGTAAAAATAATAAATTCAATCTATGGGTGTGCTAATTCACTTGATCTTGTGGTTTATTTCCAGAAAAGAAATCCTCTAAATTTTTTGTAGCTCTAAATGCCATATCCCACCTCGTCCTTTTTGTTGCGCTTCCTAGATGAGGAAGTAAAAAAATATTTTTTAACTTCAAATATTCAGGATGAATTTTAGGCTCCCCATTATAAACGTCTAAGCCGTAAGCGAATACTTTTCCGCTTTTTAATGCTTCAATCATCGCATCATCATCAACTATATCTCCTCTGGCTGCGTTACCTACAACAGTATTTTCTTCTAAATAACTTAGTGTTTCTTTATTTACAAGTTTTGTTGTTTCAGGAGTTGCAGGACAATTGATAGATAAAAATTCACTTTGCTTAAAAAGACTTTTTAGATCTTTATGATAAATTGCTCCATCTTCCAATTCTGGTGAAAGTTTAGATCTGTTATGATAATGAATTTCCATATTAAAAGCTTTAGCTCTTTTAGCAACTGCCCTACCTATTCTACCCATTCCAAGTATCCCAAGTTTTTTATTAGACATTTGTTTTCCTAACAAGAAATCCCATGACCATTTCCAATTTTGAGTTTCGGCCGCTAAACGTCCCTCATAAGCTTTTCTTGAAGCACCTAATAAAAGTAAAATCTGAATATCTGCTGTAGCATCTGTAAGTACATCAGGTGTATTCGTCACGGTAATTCCTTTTTCTTTTGCAGCTTTTATATCTATATTTCCAAAACCAACTGCACCGTTAGCAATAATTTTTATAGAACTAGAAAGTTTAGAGATAGTATCAGCATTAATAGGATCAGAAACAGAACTTAATATCCCGTCAAAATTTTTTGAGCCATCTATTATTTCTTGAGGTTTATAAATCTTATCGTCTTTATTTAAAGTAACTTCAAATAATTCTTTAAGTTTCTCCTCGTTTTCTTTGAGAAGTCTTCTTGTAACAAAAATCTTTTTTTTCATTTTAAAAATTGTTTAACTTATATGGCTTAGGGCCTCCGGTAAACCAATCAAGCAACTCTACAGTATGAATAATTGGTATTCTAGTGCCAGCTGATATTTGTGTCATGCAGCCTATATTACCTGTTGAAATAAAATCAGGTGAAATTTTTTCTATATTATTTACTTTATTCTTTAAAAGAGATTTAGCCATCTTTTGATGTAAAATATTGTAAGTACCAGCAGACCCACAGCACAAATGTCCCTCAGGAATATCCAATACTTCATTACCAGTTTTTGAAATTAAATCTTTTGGTTGATCATGAACTTTCTGTCCATGTTGCATTGAACATGCTGAATGGTAAGCTATCCTGTATTTTTTTTCAGAGTTTAAATTTATATTTAACTTTAAGTTTTCATCAAGATACTCAGTAATATCTTTAGTTAATTCTGAAATTTTTTTAGCTTTCTTTTTCAGGTCTTTGTCATTTTTAAAAATATGACCATAGTCTTTTAAAGTTGTACCACATCCAGAAGTATTACTTATTATCGCATCTAATCCATTTTTAAGATACTCTTCATGCCAACTCTCAATATTATTCTTAAATGACTCATGTGCTAGTTTTTGTTTTCCCAAATGATGATTTAGAGACCCGCAACAATTAATGTCTGGCATTACTACTACTTCAACATTGTGCCTGTTTAAAAGTCTTATAGTGGCCTCATTTATTTCAGGAGAAATAACTCTTTGAACACATCCGGTTAGTAAAGCCACTCTTGAAACCTTCTTGCCTTTATTAACCTCATAAACTTTCTGTTCTTTTAATTTTTTTCCTGGGATTTTATCTGGCATTAAATTTAGCGCGTTTCTAATAAATTTTGGAAATAAAAAACTTAATGGTTTTATTAATTTAGAAGATAATGCCATTAACAAAAAAACTTTTGGTCTTGGTAATATAAATGAAAGTATATTTCTAAATACTCTATCCAAAAAAGGTCTTCTGTAGGTTTCCTCAACATAATTTCTACCATGATCAATTAAATGCATATAGTTCACACCTGAAGGGCAAGTAGTCATACAAGAGTAACAAGATAAACAGCTATCTATATGTTTTGATATTTCTTTTGTAGCCGGTTTCTTATTTTCTAACATATCCTTAATAAGATATATTCTACCTCTTGGCCCTTCTAGTTCCTCTCCATTGATTTGATAAGTAGGACAAGTAGCATTGCACATTCCGCAGTGAACGCATTTTCTAATTATTGTTTCACTTATTTTATTATCTTTGTCTTGAAGTTGTTTGTCAGTAAATGATGTCTGCATTTAAATTCCTGTATACATTTTTCCCGGATTAAAAATCCTTTTAGGGTCAAAACTCCTTTTAATTTTTTCACTTATTTTATACTTAATTGGGTCTATTGTAAAAATATCAGCTGAGGCTTTTAGATCCTCTTCAACTTTAATCAATGTAATATAACCTTGATGTTTTTTTACTATATCCTTAATTTCACTAAGAATTTTTGTATTTAATTGATCAAATGAGGCCCAGATGAGACTTCCTCCCCAATCAGCAAAATACTTTATCTCAAAACTTCTAAGTTTTTGGATAACCTGTAAGGTTTCGCTAATTGGTACAACTATTCTTAATAAATTACTTTTTAGACTTTTAAAAACCTCTAAGTTTTTTGTCCTGCTCCAAAAAATATTACTTTGCTCACTATCTAAAATGGAGAGCTCTTGATCCAAAAGACCTAATTCTTTAGACAATCTATTTACTCTTTGATCCACAGAATTTGTTGGACCTTCAATTCTTATAGCAGTTAAGCCTCCATCGTGTGTAAGATCGTTCAGAACAAAATCTTTTCCAAAATAGTCTGGATAAAAAACTCCACCGGATGGATCTGTAGAAGATGACAATGCTTTTCCAAGAAAGTCTAATGCTTTTTTAAGATGAGGGTTCTTTATAATTAAAGTTTTACTTGTTTCTGGTTTTGGTAAAACTTTTATTGAAAGCTCAGTTAATATTGTGAGTGTTCCGAAAGATCCTGATATTAATTTACTTAAATCATAACCCGTAACATTCTTAACTACTGTTCCCCCAGATTTAATAGTTTCGCCTTTTCCGTTAATACCTTGAAAACCAAGTATGTGATCTCGAACACTTCCAACTTTAAATCTTCGTGATCCAGCAAAATTACATGAAACGACTCCACCAATCGAACCACTATTACTTTCTCCAGAAAATAAGTAACCAAAATCATTCGGTTCAAAAGCTAACTGCTGATTATTTTTATCTAGCTCCTCTATTATTTCTTTCAAAGGTGTGCCAGCTTTAACTTTGATATAGAGCTCTTCAGGTTTGTAATCAATTATACCTTTGTAATCGGAGAGATCTAAAGTTTTTTCAGATTGAAAATTTCTTCCAATTTTATTTTTTGATTTTAATCCATTGATTTCTAGGGGTATATTTTTCCTATAACAAGTTTTAACTATCTCAACTATTTCATCTCTAGAGGTAGGTTTAAAAATATTTTGATTAAAATCTAGGGATGTCTGGGAATTTTGTTTTTCCTCCATGGACATGAACTCTTCCTTCCTCAGCACATTTTCTAAGTATTGGATAAACTTTGCCTGGATTTAATAATGAATTTGGATCTAAAGCAACCTTAATAGTTAATTGTTGTTGTATATCTTTATCGTTGAATGCTTCGCACATTAATTCTCTTTTTTCTATACCAACTCCATGTTCACCTGTTAAAGCCCCACCGACTTTAACGCAATACTTTAATATATCGGCTCCAAACTCCTCACATTTTCTTAAAGATTCTTTATCATTAGCATCAAACATAATTAGAGGATGAAGGTTTCCATCTCCTGCATGAAATGCATTAGCTACCGGTAAATTATATTTTTTAGACAGTCTTGAGATTTCATTTAAAACTTCAGCAAGTTTTCCTCTAGGAATCGAACCGTCCATACACATGTAATCGGGAGCTAGAACTCCGCAAGCTGGGAAAGCTGCTTTTCTACCAGCCCAAAATTTCAATCTTTCTTCATTTGATTTACTAATCTTTAAACTTGATGAATTATTTTTTTCAGCAATTTCTTTAGCCTTTTGTATGTAAGCTTCAACTTCATGCTCTGTTCCATCAAATTCTACAATCATCATTGCTTCTGCATCAGTCGGATAACCTGCTTTAGAATAATCGTTAGTTGCTTTTGTTAAAGCTTTATCCATTATTTCCATCCCAGCCGGTATGCATCCCTCGGCAATTATTTCAGCAACACACTTCCCTGCGTCTTCGATTGAAGGAAATCCCACTAAAGCTGCTTTAACAACTTCAG
>CACPPH010000018.1 GCA_902635795.1 uncultured Pelagibacteraceae bacterium | reverse complement strand
ATTTCTTAACAAAAATAAACAGATATTATCTAAAAAAAATAATTGTATACCAAATATCATTTATGTTTCTGCTAAAAATATAAACAGAAAACGAGGGATTAAGATTAGAAAAAATCAATGGCTTAAAAATTATTTAAACGCAACTAAAAAAAAAAATGTTGATTTGATAGTTGAACTAATCGGTGGTTCAGAAGGCCCTGCAAAAAAATTAGTTTTTAACGCATTAAAAAATAAAAAACATGTAGTCACCGCAAACAAAGCTTTGATTGCAAAATATGGAGATAGATTAGCAAAAATTGCTGAAAAAAATAAAGTAAATTTAGAATTCGAGGCTGCTGTATGTGGAGGTGTACCAATAATTAGATCTTTGAAAGAGGGACTTATTGCAAACAAAATAAATAAAGTCTACGGGATATTTAATGGAACATCTAATTATATACTTTCATCTATGGATAAAGATAACAAGAATTTTAAAGAAGTTTTAAACAATGCTCAAAAACTAGGTTACGCTGAGAAAAATCCTTCATCAGATTTAAATGGTGAAGATGTGTGTTCAAAATTAAAGATATTAACCTCTTTATGTTTTAACTCATTTATAAATAATAAAATTCATGTTGAAGGTATAAAAAATATAGACAAAGAAGATATAGATAATGCAAATAAGTTAGGTTATAAAATAAAATTATTAGGATTTTCTGAGTTCATAAATAATAAGATTTATCAAAGAGTACATCCAACTTTAATTAAGAAAAGCTCATATGTTGCAGGTATCGACGGTGTTTTAAACGCGGTTTTAATAAATGGTAATCCAGTTGGCCAAAGCATAATTCAAGGTGAGGGAGCAGGTCCAGCTGCAACTACGTCTGCTTTAATTTCTGATATATCTTCAATACTAAGAGGTAATGTAAAATTTCCTTTTTCGATTTCAAATAAAGAACGTAAAAATCTTAAATTTAAAGATATTTCTGAGAGATTTTTTTCTGCTTATCTAAGATTTGAAGTTTATGATAAACCAGGAGTTCTATCTAATATTACAAGTATTTTTTCAAAAAATATTGTTTCAATTAAAAGGTTAATACAAAATCCAAATAAAAATAAAGGATCGTCATCTATAATCATTATAACTCATTCTTCTAAAGATAAATCTCTTAATAGAATAGTAAATATAATTAACAACAAATCTTATATAATAAAAAAACCAAAGTTAATAAGAATTGATAATATTTAATGTCTATTGACTCAAAGTTTTTAAATTTATTTATTAAAGTTACAGAAAAGGCTGCTATTGGAGCTTCAAAATTTATTGGCAAAGAGGATAAAATAGCTGCAGACAAAGGTGCTGTAGATCCAATGAGAAGGGAACTAAATAAGATAAATATGGAAGGAACGATTGTTATTGGAGAAGGAGAGATGGATGAAGCACCCATGCTTTATATTGGTGAAAAACTTGGTACTCTAAACGGTCCCAAATTTGATATCGCTGTTGATCCTTTAGAAGGCACTAAATTCACTGCAAGCAACCAACCTAATGCATTTTCAGTTTTAGCAGTTGCTAATAAAGGCAATTTATTATCAGCTCCTGATACTTATATGGAAAAAATAGCTATAGGAAATAATCTTCCTAAAAACTTATTAGATTTAGATTTTGATGTTGAAAAAAACATACAATTACTTGCGGAAGCAAAGAATAAGAAATTTTCAGAATTAAATGCTTGCGTAATGAAAAGACCAAGGCATGATAAAATTATAAATGTGCTTAAAAATATGAAAGTAAATATTAATTATATAACTGATGGAGATATTGCCGGTGTATTAAGTGTGATTGGGAATAATCCTAAAAATGATATTTATTATAGCACTGGTGGAGGCCCAGAGGGAGTTTTAGCAGCAGCAGCATTATCTTGTTATGGTGGTCAAATGCAAGGTAGATTAGTTTTAAATGAAGATGAAAAAATAAGAGCCAAGAAACTTGGGATTAAAGATTTTAAAAAAAAATATAATTTAGATGACATGATTAAAGGGGATGTTATTTTTTGCGCTACAGGAGTAACTTCTGGTGATCTTGCCGAAGGAGTAAAAGATTTAGGTAATGAGTATGAAGTTACAACTTTTGCTCTTCATAAAAGTAAAAAAATAAATAAAATTGTTACAAATATTTATAATAAATAAATGAGTTTTGTCTCAGTAAGTAAAAAAAATTGGATATTAAAAGATTCAAACCAAGAAGATATAATATTTTTTAAAGAAAATTTTTTTTTAGACGAAATTACATCAAAACTTTTATCAATAAGAAATATTAAAAGAGAGGAAGTGGAGAGATTTCTTAATCCTTCAATTAAAAATTTACTACCTAATCCAGCTTCTTTGATAGACATGAAAAAATCTACAAAAAGAGCTTTACAAGGAATTCTTAATAATCAAAAAATTGGTATTTTTGGTGATTACGATGTTGATGGTGCATCATCCACTGCATTACTTGGTAATTTTTTTTCTCATTTAAATATTAGTTATGAATTTTACATACCTGATAGAAAAAAAGAAGGTTACGGTCCATCAGTGCAAGCCTTTGAAAAATTAATACAAAAAGGCGTTAAATTAATCTTTACGGTCGATTGTGGCACTTTATCATTTGATGCTATTGAATATGCAAAAGAAAATAAAATTGATGTGATTGTCTTAGATCACCACCAATCAGAAATTAATTTACCTCAAGCATATTCAGTTATTAATCCAAATAGATTAGATGATAAATCAAAATTAAATTATTTGTGTGCTGCTGGTGTCACATTTATGTTTTTAATTGCATTAAATAAAGATCTTCGCTCTATAAATTGGTATCAAGATAACAAAATTATTGAACCAAATTTATTAAACTATTTAGATTTAGTAAGTTTGGGTACAATCTGTGACGTCGTTCCTCTTATTGGTCTTAATAGAGCAATTGTTAAACAAGGTTTAAAAATTCTGAAATCAAAAAATAATTTAGGTTTAAAAACATTAATTGATATTTGTCGAGTAGATTCAACTCCCAGTGTTTATCATGTTGGATACTTGCTTGGCCCAAGAATAAACGCCGGCGGTCGAGTAGGGAAATCTTCACATGGAGCTAATTTACTTCTCTCTAAAAATCCTAAGAATGTTTTTAAGATTGCTTCAGAATTAGATAATTTCAATAAAGAGAGGCAATTTTTAGAAAATGATGTATTGAATAAAATTCTTAAAGAGGTAGAGAATAAATTATCTGATCCTGTTTTAGTAATTAGTGGAGAAAATTGGCACGAAGGTGTTATTGGTATAGTTGCATCTAAAATTAAAGATAAAGTAAATAAACCCGTCATTATTATTTCTATTGACAAAAATTTAGGTAAAGCATCCGCAAGATCTGTAATTGGTTTTGATATTGGTTCTGTAATTATTGCTGCAACTCAAGAAAATATACTAATAAGAGGTGGGGGACATAAAATGGCTGGAGGATTCTCTATAAAAGTTCAAAATATAGAAAAATTTAGAGAATTTGTTATAAAAAAATTTAAAAATGTTAATAAATATTTAAAAAAAGAAAAAACTCTTTACTTAGATAGTATTATTTCGCCAAGTGCAATAAACATTGAATTTTATCAAAAAGTCAATTTATTAGCACCTTTTGGTTCTGGAAATCCAGAGCCTAGATTCGTAATTGAAAACGTAAAAATGCTTAATAGTAAAATTTTAAAAGAAAAACACATCAAATCAACTCTCATCGGTCAAGAAGGCTCAACTATTAGATCTATTGCTTTCAACTCTATTGAAAATGAAATAGGTGCTTATTTGCTCAAAAAAGACAACAGATTATTTAATATAGCTGGCAAATTATCCCTTAATGAGTGGAGAGGTGAATCAAATGTAGAGTTTATTATCGATGATATTTCTGTTAATAAAGCATTCAAAAATATGGTCCCATCGTCTATCGGTTAGGACAGTTGGTTTTCATCCAACAAAGAGGGGTTCGATTCCCCTTGGGACCGCCAAAATTTATGTCAAAATCTTATGCTAATTCAGAAGTTTTAAAATTTTATCAAAATTTACAGTTTAATATTTATTCTGACCCAAAACTTTCAGCAGATCAAATAAAAAAGAATAACCCAACAAAAATATATAATGATCTTAATAATATACTTGTTAATTCTTCAGAATTTAAACTTTTAGATGTAGGCTGTGGTGCGGGATGGTTTATCAACTCTATTAAATATTATTATAATAAAATAGATGCTTATGGAGTTGATTTTAATCAAGAAGCTTTAAGATTTGGAGAAAAGGTAAGTTTATTACTTAAATTAGATACTAAATTCATTTGTGAGGATTTATTTTCAATCAACTTAAAGAAAAAATTTGATTTGATAACATCAATAGGTGTTTTACATCATACAAATAATTGTTTAGCTGGTATTCAAAAATTAATTGATTTAGAGCCAAAATATTTAATGATAGGTCTTTATCATAAATATGGAAGAAAACCATTCCTAGATCATTTTGATAATCTAAAAAAAAAAAATAAAGAATTAGATAAAAATGAACTTGAGCAATTACTTTATAAAGAATTTAGTTTACTAGACAAAAGATCTAAGGATGAAACCCATAAGAGATCTTGGTTTTTTGATCAAGTATTACATCCTTATGAAACTCAACATACACTCGAGGAAATAATACAATTTATATCTAATAGTAATTATCAATTAATTTCTACATCTTTGAATAAATTTGAAAAGAAATGGAAAATTGAAGAACTTATCAAAAGCGAAAAGAAGCAAACTGACATTGGTAACGAATTTTTAAGAAAACAAAATTATTATCCTGGATTTTTTATTATATTTTTAAAAAAAACAGGTATATAAAGAAATATAGAATTTATGAGTATTGAAATAGATAGTAAAAAAGAAAGTTTTTTTAAAAAAATTATTAAGAAAATTGTGACTTTCATCACATCAATATTTAAAAAGAAAAAACAAGAAAAAGAAGAAAAAAATAAAGAAGATAATTCAGAAGATATTTATCCACTTTGGTAATTATAAATAATAGATGACTGTTAAAGAATTTAATTTAAAGATAGTCAAAACGATTTTAATTTATTTTATTTTGTCATCTGTCATTTATTTTTTTACTAATAATCTAAAAATAGCATTTATTTTAAGTATATTTTTTATAGAATTATTATATGGTAGTTGGCTTATAAAGGATAATTTTGCATCAATCATCATACCAAGAAATATAACAAAGGTTTGGAAACCATCTCATTATAAATCAAATCATACAGCCATGTATAAAAGAGACGAATATGGACTAAGAGGTGACTTTAATAACATTTCTGAAATAAAAATTGTTACTATTGGTGGTAGCACTACCGATGAAAGATGGATTGATGAAAAACTTACATGGAGTTATTTATTACAAGAAGAATTAAAAAAATTTAATTTAAATATTAAAATTGCAAACGCTGGTGTAGATGGTCAAAGCTCTCTAGGTCATTTAAATAATTTTGAGATGTGGTTTAACAAAATTAATAATTTTAAACCAAAGTATTTCTTATTGTATGTTGGTATAAACGATGCTGCTGTATTACTTAAAAATTATAAATCAAATAATAAGCTAGAAAAATTTATTTTTAGATCTGATTATTTAACAGATAAAAAAATTTTAGATAAAGTATTGAAATATTTTAAAAACAATAGTTTTTTATATAAAATTATAAAAATAAAAATTGGACATAATCAGGCAAAAAAATATAATTTAATTCATACTACGGAATCATGGGTAGATGAAAAAAAAAGTAAACCTTTATTAATCAATATGGACGAAAATACAGAATTAAGTATTAAGGAATTTAAAGTAAGGTTATATGATTTGATCAAAGCTGTAAAAAAATTTAATGCCCAGCCAATTTTAATCACGCAAATTTTAGGGAAAAATCATGTACTATTCAATTGCTTAAAGCTTATTAATTTTGAAACGAAAAAGTTTTGCAATAAAGAAAATATTAGCTGCATTCCCTTGGATGAAAAAAATAATATATTCACAGACGAAGATTTTTATGATGAGGTACATACAAGACCCTCGGGAAATAAAAAGATTGCTGCTTACATAGCAAATGAAATACATAATATATTAAATTTATAATTAAGATGAAAAAAATAGCAATTATTGAAAATATTCATCATGATGGAATTAATTACCTAAAAGAAAATTCAAATTTTAAATTTGAAATAATAAATGATGTTTCGGAGAAAAATTTAATAAAGACATTACCAGAATTTGATGGATGCACACTTAGAGTTTCTAAACTTAATGAAAATATTTTATCCAAATGTAAGAAACTAAAAGTAATTTCAAGACACGGAGTTGGTTATGATAATGTAGATTTAGATTATATTAAAAAAAATAATATTTCTTTGCTGATAACTGCATCAGCAAATGCTGTAGCTGTAGCAGAGCATGTAATTTATATGATGTTATCTATTTCTAAAAGTATAAACAAATATGATAATGAAGTAAGAAAAGGAAATTTCAAAAAAAATGCTTCGAAGATTGAGACTTTTGAATTATTTAATAAGGAGATTTTAATTTTAGGTTTTGGAAGAATTGGTCAAAATTTAATTAAAAAATGTAGAGGTTTTGACATGAGAATTAAAGTTTTTGATCCTTTTGTTGACAAGCAAACCATAGCATCAAATGGTGGAGAAAAAATAACAAATTTAACCAATGGTCTAAAAAGTTGTGACTATCTTTCATTACATGTTCCTTTAAATGATAAAACAAAAAATTTAATAAATTATTCAAATTTGAAAATTATGAAAAGTAATGCAATCATCATTAACACTGCCAGAGGAGGTATAATAAATGAAGGGGATTTAAATAGAGCATTAAATGAGAAAATAATTTTTGGAGCAGGATTGGATGTTTTTTCAAAAGAACCTATTGAGTCTAATAATTCTTTATTAAATAATAATAAAGTTTTATTAAGCCCACACTCTGCGACTTTTACCAATGAATGTAAGTCAAGAATGGCAATAGAAGCGATAAAAAATATTATTGATTTTTTTAATAATAAGATTGATAAATCAATGATAGTAAAATTATGATTGAAATAAAAAGAAAATTAAAAAATTTTGGTCCATTAGAAGTTTTAGTGCTAAGTTCGCTTACTTATGTTGTTCTAATGTTATTATGGACTGCTTCAACTAGATCAGAAGTTTTACAAAAAGCGAATGATATAAAATCAAATCATAAATCGGTTGTTGATTTCATAAACGGCGAGGTGAACATTTGTAGCTCAAATGAAGAGAGCTTAACTTCTTGGGGAGAAAAATGTAATTCTGTTTGGACGTCAGACAAAATTGTAAGTTATATATTATCTAACATGAACTTAAAAAACCCCTATTCAATAAATAAGCCGTTAATACAAACATCGCAAGACCCTAGAATTCAAGCAGAAGGTAAAGCAGGCCAATCCACTGACAGAGGAATAATATTTGTTTCTCAAAATAATTTTGAGTCTGAGCCAGGTTCTGAGTGGGTAGTTGGAACTTGCGTAAAATCCCCTTGTGTAGCAGCAGGAAATAATGAATTAGTCTCTGTATATCGTTAATTAATGATTTCGAAACCACACATTTTTGCGGTTCTGCTTAGGTAATTATACCCAATTTTTGCATATTCAAAGGGATTTGCTTTAGCAGGATCTTGCTCAGCTTCAACCACAAGCCATCCTGAATAATTTTTTTTCTTCAAAGCTTTTAAGAAAGGAATGTAGTCAATACATCCATCACCTGGCACTGTGAACGCCCCATCTAAAAATGCTTGTCTAAATGTTGCATCATTTCTCAATGATTTTTCCAAAATATCTTTTCTAATATCTTTGCAATGGACGTGAATTATACGTTCGTAAAAATTTTCAACTAATTTAATAGAGTCACCTTGAGCAAACAACATATGACCAGTATCTACTAATAATTTAACCGTATCCTTTGTATTTTCTATAAGTCTAGAGGTATCTTCCTCAGTTTCTATTATAGTTCCCATGTGATGATGATAAGCTAATGGCATATTTTCATCTATCATCATTTTACTAATTTCGTTTATTGAATCAATAAATCTTTTCCAATCATCTTTATTTAATTTAGGTCTTTTTGATAATGGTGTTATAGGATCTCCTTGGACGGAGTCTGTTACCTCAGCAAAAACCATGCAAGGTGCTTCACAATCTTTAAATAATTTAAGTTGTTTTTGCATAAGTTTAAATTCTTCTTTAGGTGATCTTTTTAATAATTGAGCGCCATACCAACCTGAACATAATTTAAGACTCTCTTTTTCAAGTTTTGGAATAAGTTCTTTCGAATTCATTGGAAATTTTCCACCAGATTCAATTCCAGTAAAACCTGCCATACTTGCTTCTTTTAAACATTGTTCTAATGGAGTTTTGCCACCTAATTCAGGCATATCGTCGTTACTCCATGCAATTGGTGCTATTCCTAATTTTATCGACATAGTTTTAAGAAAGTAATAATATTTTATATTATAAATAATTAAGTTACAAAAGAATTTATGATCAATGTAGCACTTTTGGGTTTTGGTAGAATTGGGCAAATGCATGCTCAAAATATACATTTAAATAAAACACTTAATCTACTTTATGTATACGAAAAGATCGATAAACTAAGAAAAAAAGCTAAAAATCTTTATAATTGTAAAATTGAAAAAGATTATAAAAAAATTTTTTCAGACGAAAGAGTAGATATTATTTTTATATCAAGCCCTACAAACACTCATATCAAATTTATCGAGGAGGGTATCAAATATGATAAAACTATTTTTTGCGAAAAACCTTTAGACTTAAATATAAATAAGATTTTTAATACTTTCAAAAAGGTCAAAAAAAATAATTCGAAAATACAAATGGGGTTTAATCGAAGATTTGATCCTAGCCATCATTCAATTAAAAAAGATTTAGAAAAAGGTAAAATAGGAAGGTTGGAAAAAATAATAATTACAAGTAGAGATCCAGCACCTCCATCAAAGGCTTATCTTAAATCGTCTGGGGGTATTTTCAGAGACATGATGATTCATGATTTTGATTTATGTAGGTATTATTTAAATAATGATGAAATATCTGAAATAAGTTCATCCGTAAGCTCGTTTGAGAATTTTTATAAAAAAATTAAAGATCATGAATTAGCCACGGTTACTATGAAATCAAAAAAAGGTGTTATATGTGTAATCACAAATTCTAGACATTGTTCTTTTGGATACGATCAAAGGGTTGAATTATTTGGAAAAAAAGGAATGCTTTTATCAGGCAATCAAAAAAGCACGTCTACAGAGTTATTTAATTCAAATCAATCCCATTCACAAAAACCCTTTTTAAATTTTTTTATTGAACGATACAAAGAGGCTTATAATTTGCAATTGAATGAACTGATTTCTCTTCATAAAAATAGAATAAAACCTAGATCAACTTTCAAAGACGGTTATTTAGCTTTAAAAATTGCTAATGCTGCATATCAATCTCTAAAGAAAAAAAAGGTAATAAAATTAAAGTAATTTTATCTACCTCTAGTTGTATGTAATTTTTTTCCTTTTGTATTTTAACAAATTTTTTGTTTTAATTGCGCAAATTTAACAAACAAATGAAGGAAAAAATCATGAAAAAAGTATACTTAACAGTTGCTGCTCTAATGAGCTGGGCAATGATGTCAGTAGCTGCTTTGGCAGTAGATATTATTGTTGTGTCTCATGGACAAGCAAACGACCCTTTCTGGTCTGTTGCAAAAAATGGAGTTGATAAAGCTTGTAAAGATATGAAAGTATCTTGCAAATACACTGCTCCAGCAACATTTGACATGGTAGAGATGGCAAAACTAATTGACAACGCTGTTTCTCAAAAGCCAAAAGGTATTGTAATAACTCTTCCAGATGCTGCCGCTTTAGGTAAATCTGTTAAAGCTGCAATATCTGCAGGTATACCAGTAATCTCTATGAATTCAGGTTCAGACGACTACATGAAACTAGGTATTAGTGCTCACGTAGGTCAAACAGAGTTTGAAGCTGGCGTAGGTGGCGGACAAAAAATGAAAGCTGCTGGTGGTAAAAAAGCACTATGTGTTAACCACGAAGTAGGTAACGTCGCTTTAGATAGAAGATGTGCTGGTTTTAAAAAAGGTTTTGGTGGATCTGTAGACATATTAGGTACATCAAATGACCCGACTGAAATTCAAAAAGCTGTAGCTGCTAAATTAGGTGGTGGATATGACACTATTCTTACTTTAGGAGCTGGTCTTGCGGGAGAAGCTGCTCTAAAAGCATTAGAGTCTGCTGGTAAAGTTGGAAGCGTTAAACTTGGTACATTCGATATGTCACCAGGTATGCTAAAAGCTGCTGCTGCTGGAAAAGTTGAGTTCTTAATTGACCAACAACAGTATTTACAAGGTTATTTACCTATAGCTATCTTTTCTCAATATATGAGATATGGAACAATGCCAGCTGGTGTTGTTATGACGGGACCTGGTTTTGTTACTCCTAACAATGCGAAGGACGTAATAAAATGGGCTGCTCAAGGTTATAGATAAGAATAATATTAAAAAGGCCTAGTGATTATTCACTAGGCCTTTTTTTTTAAGTTTTTTTTTATGTCTACAAAGTCTAAAAGTATTGAAACAAAAACTGATTTCAATCAGGATGAAAGACTCAAAAAAGTTTCTAAATTAAGATTATTGTTAAATAGACCCGAACTAGGCGCTCTTGGTGGAGCTATACTTGTATTTATATTTTTTGGTATAGTTGCTGGGGATACGGGTATGTTCAGTGCATATGGAGTATTAAACTTCTTAGATGTCTCAGCTAATCTAGGAATAATAGCTATTGCGGCTGCTATGCTAATGATAGGAGGAGAATTCGATCTATCTATTGGGTCGATGATTGGATTTGCAGGTATATGTATAGCTATACCAGCAATTTATTGGGGGTGGCCATTATGGATGAGTATTATTTTTGCATTCTCAATGGCAGTTCTTGTAGGTTATTTTAATGGAATATTAGTGGTAAGAACAGGCTTGCCATCATTTATCGTCACTCTTGCAATGCTTTTTATTTTAAGAGGGGCAACTTTAGCAATTACAAGATTGATTACTGGTCGAACTCAAGTTCCTGGCTTAAGAGTTTTAATAGAAGATGACCCATTAGCATGGATATTTGCAACTGATACTTTTAAATGGTTTTTTACTTGGTTAGGCTCAATGAATTTGATTGCATTAAGAACCGATGGTACTCCACTCGCTACAGGAATACCGCCGTCTGTAATATGGTTTTTAGCTTTAGCAATTATCACAACATGGATACTGATGAAAACAAGATACGGAAATTGGATATTTGCATCTGGAGGAGATAAAAATGGTGCTAACAATGTTGGAGTTCCGGTTGGTAGAGTAAAAATAAGCTTATTCATTGGTACTGCAGTAGCAGCAACTATTTTTGCTACTATTCAAGTTTTAGACGCTGGTTCAGCTGATACAATGCGTGGAACTTTAAAGGAATTAGAGGCTATTGCAGCTGCTGTTGTTGGAGGCTGTTTATTAACTGGCGGTTATGGTTCAGCAATAGGTGCAGCTTTTGGGGCTTTGATTTTCGGTACAGTATCAATGGGTATATTCTACACCGATGTAGATACTGACTGGTTTAAAGTCTTTTTAGGAGCAATGATGTTAATTGCGGTGATCTTTAATAATTATATAAGAAGAAAGGTAACGGAAAGTAAATAATGTCAGATTATTTAGTTCAATTTAACAATATAAGTAAATTTTTTGGAAAAGTCATAGCTCTTAAAGATGTAACTATGAAATTAAAAAGAGGTCAAATTATGTGTCTTCTTGGTGACAACGGTGCTGGTAAATCAACTTTAATTAAAACATTAGCTGGAGTACATAAACCTGACGAAGGTGAAATTATTGTTGAAGGAAAAAAAACAATATTTGATAGCCCAAAAGACGCGTTGGATATGGGCATAGCTACCGTATATCAGGATCTAGCTTTGGTCTCTTTAATGAGTGTAACAAGAAACTTTTTTATGGGAAGAGAACCAATGAAAGGTCCACCATTTTTTAAAACATTTGATATAGAAAAAGCAAATAAAATAGCTGCCGAAAGAATGGGTCAGATAGGGATTGATGTTAGAGATCCATCTCAGGCAGTCGGAACAATGTCGGGTGGTGAAAGACAATGTTTAGCAATAAGTAGGGCTATATACTTTGGAGCAAAAGTTCTTGTTTTAGATGAGCCTACTTCTGCTCTTGGAGTGCATCAAGCTTCAGTTGTTTTAAAATATATAGTTAAAGCTGCTTCTCAGGGATTAGCAGTAATTTTAATAACACATAACGTTCATCATGCCTATCCAGTTGGAAATAGTTTTACAGTATTAAATAGGGGAAAAAGTTTAGGCACATATGAAAAAAAAGATATTTCTAGAGAAAAACTTTTAAGTATGATGGCAGGCGGTGAAGAGTTAAATAAATTAGAGGTAGAGCTTCAAGAAATGAATAGGTCTTCAGCTAATTAATGCAAATAGGAATCGATTTAGGCGCGACTAAAATAGAGTACGTTCTTCTAGATAATAATAATATAGAATTAAAAAGAGACAGAGTTCAAACACCTAAAGATTATGAAATGACAATAATTACAATAACCGAAATCGTAAAAAAATTAGAAAATAAGTCTAGAAAATTTAATGTAGGCATATGTCATCCTGGAGCAGTAGATAAAACAACAGGGTTAATTAAAAATGCACATAATTCTCAGTGGTTAAATAAAAAAAATCTTATAAAAGATTTAAAATTAAAGATGGATAATAATTTTTTTTCAGAAAATGATGCTAATTGTTTTTGTCTGTCCGAAGCTTTTGATGGATCAGCTAGTAATTATGAAACTGTATTTGGTATTATATTGGGATCAGGTTGTGGTGGTGGATTGGTAATAAATAAAAAGATAATATCTGGGGCAAATGGTTTAGGAGGAGAATGGAGCTTAAATCAAATGCCACTTACAAATACACCAAACTTAACATCAGATAAAATCTTAGATTTTTCAAACAGACTAGAAGGTTATCTATCTGGTAAATCAATAGAAAAAAGATTTAATGAACAATTTAATGAAAAAATTTCAGCTAAAG
>CACPPH010000017.1 GCA_902635795.1 uncultured Pelagibacteraceae bacterium | reverse complement strand
ACCACCATTAAATTGTTTTGATAGATCAAAATAATCCATTGCTCTAGTAATATATAACACTGAGTTTGCATCAAATCTTTCTACGAAGGCATATCCTTGGTGTCTTAAATAGCTCTCAACTTGGAAATCAGCATTAAAACTGAATTCATAATCAGCTTTTTCTTGTAATTTTCTACCAAATTTTTCCTGCATCCCCTTTTCTGATAAGTAGCTAATGTGGCCAACCATTCTTGCTACAGCCAAACCATTTTTTGGTTGAACATCTTTTAAAACGTATTGTCCGTTATCCCATACAGGGTCAGCCATAATTGCTTGACGTGCTAATTCGTTTAAAGCAATGTTCTGAGCACTATGACTTGAACTACAAGCTATCGGAATTGCAGAAAAAGCTTTATCTGGAAAAGTTGCGCAAAATTGTAACAATTGCATTCCTCCCATTGAACCACCAGTAGCACATAAAAGTTTATCTATACCTAAATGTTCGAGCAAAGACTCTTGAGCTCTAACCATATCTTTAATCGTTATTACTGGAAAATCTAATCCATAAGGTCTTTTTGTATCTGGATTTATATTTCGAGGTCCTAATGATCCCATACAACCACCAATTACATTAGCACAGATTACAAAATATTTATTTGTATCTATAGCTTTACCAGGACCTACTGCAGTTATCCACCAACCTTCTTTATTAGTAATAGGATTAGTTCCAGTTACAAACTGATCTCCTGTTAACGCATGAAACACAAGTATCGCATTGTCTTTGTTTTCATTCAATTTTCCGTAAGTTTCGTATGCAAGAGGAAAATTTTTTATAGTTTTTCCGCAGTCAAGTTTAAGCGGTTTTGTAACATCTAATTTCTTTATATTCTCAAGTTTAATATTCATCTAAAAAAAAAGCCCAGCTAAACTGGGCATCCCCTTTTTAGCTATATTTATTATGCGCTTGCAATATGGTTAAATCAGCGCAAATTATATTTACTAAATCATCACAAACTTGTCAATTTTATATACCATAAAGAGCTATAGAAAAACTTGGACAATTTAGATAATACATTAATTAAATGAGATTTCCAAAACCAAATAACATTGTTGCAGAGAAATATGTAGCTGGAATGAGCTTATTCAAGAGTAAATTAGCAAAGATTAAATTATCGGCTAATGAATCTGCTCTTGGACCCAGCCCTAGAGCAAGAAAACAATACTTAAAAGTTTCAAAAAACTTTGCAAGATATCCTGACTCTGATGGAACTTTTTTAAGAAAGACTTTGGCTGATAAATTTAAGATTGATAAAAATAGAATAATCCTAGGATCAGGTTCTGATCAAATTTTTGAACTTATATGTAAATCGTTTCTAAAGAAAGGAGATGAAGTTATAGTCCCCAAGTTTAGTTTTATAATTTACAGAATTTACAGTAGAATGAATGGAGCAAAAGTTGTTTATTCTAAAGAGAATAATTTTACTGTTTCAACTGAAGATATAATCAAAAAAGTTACAAGAAAAACCAAAATAGTTTTCCTTGCTAACCCAAATAATCCAACTGGAACTTATATTCCAAAAAAAGAATTAATCTTTTTAAGAAAAAAACTAAGAAGTGATATCTTGTTAGTGGTAGATGATGCTTATTTTGAGTATGTAAAAAATAAGGATTATTTGTCTGGTTTAAAAACTTTTACAAATTTTAAAAATGTAGTTATGACCAGAACTTTTTCAAAAATATATGGTTTAGCAGGGCTCAGAGTGGGCTGGGGATATGGTTCAAAAGAAATTATTTCTGCTTTAAACAAGGTCAAGCCACCTTTTAATGTGAGTAGACCAGCTTTGTTTGCAGCCTCTGCTGCTGTAAAAGACAGTTCATGGCTAAATAAAGAAATTAAACACGTAAATAAATGGAGTAAAAAAATGTATTCTGAGTTCAAAAAAATGGGAATAGAAACAAATAAAGGTTTTACTAATTTCTTATTAGTCAAATTTGATAAAGTTAAAATAAATTCTGCTAAAGTATTTGGATTGCTCGCAAAATCAGGAATACTGGTACGTAAAATGGATGTTTATGGAATTAAAAATTCTTTACGAATAACCGTTGGGACAACATCAGAAAATATTGCATTAATGAAAAAAATGAGAAAAATTTTAAATGTTCGGTAAAATAAGTATCATAGGTTGTGGATTAATTGGCTCCTCAATTCTGAGAGCAACTGAGGAAAAAAAATTAGCTAAAAAAATAAGTGTTCACGACAAGTCAAACAAAGTCATGGAATATTTAAAAAAAAATTTTACAGCTGATATTTGTTCTAATGTGACAGAGACAACAAATGATGCAGACCTGATAATAATTTCTGCACCATTAAGCAGTTACAAAGAAATTTTGCTTTCTATAAAATCAAACTTAAAGGAAGGATCTATTCTTACCGATACTGGTTCCACTAAAAAAGAAGTTAACAAAATTGTAAACAATTTAGGTCTTAAAAATATTAGCTGGATAGCTTCTCACCCAATAGCTGGAACAGAGCATAGCGGACCTACTGCTGGATTTTCAAGTTTATTTAAAAATAGATGGTGCATTCTTTCAGCTGATAATCAAGTTCCTAAAGATAAAATAGAAAATCTAGAAAAATTTTGGTCCAAATTAGGAAGTAAAGTTAAAGTCATGTCGTTTGAGGACCATGATTATGTTTTATCTTTAACAAGTCATCTTCCACATGCAGTTGCATACAGCATTGTAAGAACTGCAATTAATAATGAGGATAAATTTAAAAATGATGTTATTCAATATAGTGCTGGAGGACTAAGAGATTTTACTAGAATTGCTGCGTCAGATCCTTTGATGTGGAAAGATATTTTTATTGATAACAGTGAAAATATATTGAAAGTTTTAGATAATTATTCAAAAAATCTCGATGATATTAAAAGTGCTATTAAGAATAAAAACAGTGAAAAGCTTTTAGAAATATTTTCATCAACTAAAAAAGTAAGAAAAGAAATTATTGAAGCTGGACAAGATACTGAAAAACCAGACTTTGGAAGAGAATAATTAATAATATTTTTTTATTTCAGTATAAATCTTATTTTCAAGTTCTTTAGTAAAATTATCATTTTCTTCACCAGGCATAATAGGGTCTAGAAATGAAATATGAATATCACCTGAAAATTTCATAAAACTATTTTTCGGCCAGACTTTTCCAGTATTTAATGCAACTGGAATACAGGGTAAATTCAATGCTTTATATATCCGACCAACTCCTTTTTTAAAGGGAGGCTGTTCATCTAATTTTACTCTTGTCCCCTGAGGAAATATTAAAAGTGGTCTTTTATTTTTCTCTAATCTTTCTTTTATTTTATCAAAAAAATTTAAATTTTCTTTAGTGGTAGTCTCTCTAATGATTGCTATAGAACCAATTTTTCTTAAATACCAACCAAACAAAGGTATATTTAAAAGTTCTTTTTTTAAAATAAAAATTGGACCATCCAACGGAATTTGTAATGCAAAAGTTTCAAACATTGATTGATGGGCGGAGGCAACAAAAAATTGATCAACTTTTTTTAAATTTTCTTCACCATGAAAAATTACTTTAGTATTCATTACAAGTTTTAAAATTAAAACAATATATTTTGCTGATAACCTTCCAAAAAAAATGGTAAATTTTTCTGGAAGAACTAATGTTGGTATTGCTAATATGAAAATTAGAATAAGTCCCAAATATAGGAAGATGTTAAAAATTAAGGATTTAATAAATTGCATTAAGAATTAATCAATTTTTGTAAATTTTGTTTTTTTCTAATGTATTTAAATTTATTTTTATTTATTAAAATTTCAGCGATTAAAGGTCTTGTATTATAATTTGATGATAATGAAGAGCCGTATGCACCAACATTTGTAATTGCCACAAAGTCATTCTCAATTAATTTTTGATATTTTCTATAAACTCCAAATTTACAAGTGCTTTCACATATTGGACCTACAAATTCAATTGTGCTTTTCATTTTGGATGAATTTTTAGTTATAGGAATAATTTTATGGAATGCATCGTATAAAGCTGGTCGCATAAAATCATTCATTCCAGCGTCTAAAATTATAAAGTTTTTATTTAATCCCTCCTTTATAAATTGAACTTTACTGATAAGTAAGCCAGTATTTCCAATAATGGATCTACCAGGTTCAAAAATAATTTTGCAGTTAAGTTTTGTTGCAAAATTATTTACTAATTTTGAGTAATTATTTAAATTTATTGGTTTTTCATTATCACTATAATTAATTCCAAAACCTCCACCTAAATCGACATACTTTAAATTTAATTTTAATTCGTTAATTAATTTATTCATTACATTAAGTGTTTTTTTGAAGGGCTCATCATTTAAAATTTGGCTCCCTATATGAACACTTAATGCCTCAAGTTTTATATTTTTAAATTTATTTATCTCTCTTAGAAAAGACTTAAAATTTTTTATCGATAAACCAAATTTATTATCTGCTTTACCAGTAGATATATTTTTATGTGTTTTTGCATCGACATTAGGATTTAACCTAAAGCCAATGGAAACTCTTTTTCTTAAATTTTTTGCTAATTTGTTAACTAATTTAGCCTCACTCTCAGACTCACAATTGATCAATAAAATTTTTTTATTAATTGCTATTTTTAACTCATCCTCAGACTTACCAACGCCTGAAAAAACAATTTTTTTTGGTTTAATGCCTGCTTTAAGAGCCTTTAATAGTTCTCCGCCAGACACAACATCAGCTCCAGCACCAAGTTTACCTAAAATTCTTAAAATATTTGTATTGCTATTAGATTTTGCGGCAAAACATATTAAAGGATTAGTTTTTTTAAATGTTTTTACAAAATTTAAATAATTAGAAACTATTTGATTTTCAGAATAAATATAAAAGGGAGTTTTATTTTTCTTTAAAAAATTCTGGATAGATACTCGCTCCAAAAATAAATTTTTACCCACATATCTTAAATTTTGCATAAGATTATAAAATTATTTGTAAATGATTAAATTTTCCTTGATACTTTGGTTCTGATTTCTTTCCACATCCAGATAGAGTTAAAATTATTATACAAATTAAAACCAATATTTTCATTTTACCTCCTTTTTATATCTTTTAATCATTGCTTTAACATTAGCAGTAGAAGTTCCTCCATAGGATTTTTTTGAGTTCATAGAATTATCCACATCAAATATTTTTAGTACATTTTTATCTAAATTTTTGTAAATTTTCATTACTTCTTGTAAAGATAACTCAGATAATAATTTATTTTTTTTTTCGGCGTAATTCACTAATTTTGCTGCAACCGCATAAGACTCTCTAAAAGTGAGTTTCTTTTCCTTTACCAAATAATCAGCAAAATCAGTAGCCGTGGTAAAACCTTCATTAGCCATTTTTAGCATATTTTTTTTATTCGGCTTTATTGAATTCACTAACTCAAGACTTAAAACCAATGAGTCATTTAAAGTATCAAATCCATCAAAGACAAGTTTTTTATCATCCTGAAGATCTTTAAAGTAAGACATTGGAAGTCCCTTCATTATAGTAAGCATCGAATTTAAATTGCCATAGTTCAAACCAACTCTACCTCTGATTAATTCAGCAGGGTCAGGATTTTTCTTTTGTGGCATTATCGATGAACCAGTCAACATACCGTCATCAAATGAAATTAAATTAAATGCATTTGAATTAAAAATTATAAAATCTTCTGCTAATCTAGATAAATGCATTGCACATAAAGCAGAGGCATATAAAAAATCTACTGCAAAGTCTCTGTCTGCAACAGAGTCTATTGAATTATCAGTTGGTTTCTTAAAACCAAGTTGTCTTGAAGTATAATTTCTATCTATTTTATAAGAAGTTCCAGCTAGTGCGGCTGAACCTAATGGGCACTCATCTAAAAGTTTTATATTATTTTCGAATCTTTTTTTATCTCTTTTAAGCATTTCAAAATAAGACAGAAGATAATGTGCAAATGAAATAGGTTGAGCATTCTTAAGATGTGTTAAGCCAGGCATAACAATATCAACATTTTTTTCTGCTTTTTTGATTAGAATTTTCATTAAAGAGTTAATGTTAGCTATAGTTTCTTTTGATGATTTTTTAATCCATAATTTGAAATCTGTAACAACTTGATCATTTCTTGATCTAGCTGTGTGCAAAAAACCTGCTGAAGGACCAATCAATTCAAATAATTTTTTTTCTATATTTAAATGAATATCCTCAAATTTTTCTTGAAATTTAAACTTTCCTTTATCAATCTGTGACTTAATCTTTTTAAGACCATTGATAATTTTAGATCCTTCTTTTTTGCCAATAATCTTTTGTTTAACGAGCATTTTAGTATGAACAATGGACGCAGCTATATCTTGCTCATAAAGTCTTTTGTCTACACTTATAGATGAGCCTATTTTTTGAAAAGAAAGTGATGTCTTCCCTTTTAGTCTATTCGCCCAAACAGTTTTATTTTTCATTTTACTATGTTATCTACAATTTAAATTAATATGAAAATTAGTAAATCTTTTAAAATCTATATTCACATAATAGTTTTATCTCTTCTTAGCCAAAATCTTAACGGAGCAGAAGATTTTTCAAAAAATGTTATTATTCATGAAAAACCTCAAATTATCAGCGAACTCAAATTTAAAGACTCAAATCTTCAAGACGTTGATTTAATCAAGAAAAGAGGCAAGATCATGATAATAAATTTTTGGGCTACATGGTGTGCACCGTGTCGAAAAGAAATGCCCTCTTTAGAAAAACTAGGCACTAAGTTACCAGAAATTGATATTTTTGCAGTGAATATGGAAAAACCAAATAATATAAAAGTAGATAAATTTTTTAAAGATATAGGAGTGAAAAATCTCAAAACTTATTATGATCCTGAGTTAAAACTAGTTAAAGGGTTCAAATTAAGAGGCCTACCTACAAGCATATTAATTAATAAAGAAGGTAAAGAATTCGGTAAAGTGATTGGAGAAATTGATTTTGCCAGTGATGAATTTATTAAATTTTTAAGAAAATATATTTAGTCTTTAAAAAAATAAGCAAGCAAAACTAAAACTATTATTGCAATAAACTGCAACAAAACCCTTAACTGCATAAGTTTATTAGAATATTTTTTACTAGTACTTCCACCTTTAAATAAAGTATAAATACCCATTATTAAAACTATGGCAACTGCTCCTAATAAAGTGAAACCAATAAAGTTAAATAAAAATTCTGACATTGATATTTTATCTATATGACCTTTTCATTAAATACAATTATTTTAGAGCCGCTTTCTAAAGAAAAACCAAAGAATGCCGTAATTCTTTGCCACGGTTATGGTGGAGACGGTAAAGATATTTCAATTTTAGCCAGCTATTGGAGAGCACATTTACCTGATACGATTATAATCTGTCCAGATGCTCCTGAAAAATGTGCAGCAAGCCCAACAGGATTTCAATGGTTTGATTTAATGGATCAAACTCCTGAACAAATTTTATCAAAATCTTTAGTAGCTGAGAATAAACTTAATAAATTAATAGATGAAGTTAAGGAAAAATATAATTTAAAAGCTAATGAAATTATCATCGGAGGTTTTAGCCAAGGTTGTATGATAACTTTACAAACTGGAATAAAGAGAAAAGATACTATAAATTCCATCATAGGTTACTCGGGCAGAATTATTAACACAGAACATCTATCTAAAAATATAGTTTCTAAACCTAATATAATTTTAATGCATGGAGACCTTGACCAAGTTGTTCCAATAGAATCACTTCTTGAAGCAAAAGAATTTTTTGGAAAAAATAATTACAAAATTGAAACAAAAATATTTAAACACTGTGAACATCGTATACCAACTGAGGGGTCAAGTTTGGGTCTTCAATTCATTAAAAAACATTTTAATTAATAAGTATTTTACCTGGTACATAATTATAACTTGATAAAATTTTTCTTATCAGTTAGCTTTAGATATGATTATTTCTTCTGCAGAAAAAGTTCCGTTAGAAAAATGCCCAGCATTAGTTCTTAATGCTGATTTTAGACCTTTGAGTTATTATCCTCTTTCAATATGGTGCTGGCAAGATGCAGTTAAATCAGTTTTTTTAGATAGAGTAAGCATCGTTTCAAATTACAAAAGAAAAATTAGGAGTCCATCTTTTGAAATGAATTTACCTAGCGTAATAGCTTTAAAAAATTTCATACAACCATCAAAAAATCCGAACTTTACAAGATTTAATGTTTTTTTGAGAGACAAGTTTGCTTGCCAATATTGTGGAGATAAAAAAGATTTAACTTTTGATCATCTTCTTCCAAAATCCAAAGGTGGTCTTACAGACTGGAACAACGTAGTTACAGCTTGTTCAAGTTGTAACGTTAAAAAAGGCGGTAAACTTTATAAGGATTGTGATTTAAAATTAACAAATAAGCCTTACGCTCCAACTGTAGAAGATCTTCACAGAAATGGGAGAAATTTTCCACCAAATTTTTTACACGAAAGTTGGATGGATTATCTTTATTGGGATATCGAGTTAGAACCTTAATTATATTTTTTCAGATATTGTAATAGCTATTCTTGATGAAGTTTTGATAACTTTATCTAAGACTCCAAATAAACCTTTTTTTGTTGCACCATTGTCATAAGCTATATCTTTATGGTCGAGTTCATCTTGTCTAAACTTTATAATTTTCTTTTTTAATTCTTCCTCATCTTCACCAAGTTTGTAAGTTTGATCTTTGTAGTGACCATCTATTACTTCTTCAACAGAGGCAGTACATAACATAGCTGCTTTCTCACCAAGCATGGCAGTTCCAAAACCTAAAGTAACTCCCATTAAATCCCAAAGAGGCAAAAGTTTAGTTGGCTGAATATTTCTCTTTTTAATTTCGTTATCAAAGTATTCGTAATGCTCTCTTTCATGCTCTTTCATTTCTTCAATCTTTCTTTTTAAAGAAGCATTTTGTTTGAAAGTTTTTAAAGCAAGTAGCTGACCCTCGTAAATTTTAATAGCACCGCGTTCTCCAGCATGATCTACTCTTATAATTTCTTCTAAAGTTTTTTTATTAGTTTTTTCCATAATTCATAATTACTTTAACCATAATACCACTTAACAGTATTGATATAACTGTATTTATTGTAGCAAGTGAAAGTCCGAAAAACCTAAAAGTTACGTCTTTACAGCTTATTGGAGTTTTATTTTGTAGTTGTTTTAGCAAATCTTCTTTAGACATATTTCCATTTGATGAACCCAAATCGCACACCAAAGACTCACTAAAAAATCCTTGTTCAATCCCTACATGGTAAAAAGAAACCACTGAACCAAAAATAAAAAATAATAGTACAATACTGGCAATTACTTTTTCAAATTTATTGATTATAAATATTAACGAAATAAGTATTAAAGAGGCTAAATAAGGAATTCTCTCAATTAGACACAAATTACAAGGTTCAAGTCCTAATATGTATTGAATGAAATAAGCTATAGCCAAAGATAAAAAACTAAAAGCTAAAATACTGTTTAAAATTAACTTATTGTTATTCAACATTAAGTGAAAATTATATAAAGGACGACGGCTAAAACCACAATAAAAATTCCAGTTAAAGTAAACCACAGCGCACCTTTTTTCTCGATGAAATCACCAAATTTTTTACCAAAAAGAAACGTTAAATAAGAAACTAAGAAAAATCTTAGCCCTCTAGTAAATAAACATATAAAGAAAAATACTGGAAGATTATAGGCGATTACTCCACTGGTAATAGTAAAAACTTTAAAAGGAAGTGGGGTAAAGCCAGCTAAAAACATAATTCCAAGCCAAGCTAAAAATCCACCTTTTGTAGACATCTTATCCTGCATCTCAAAAACTTTTTCCTCATAACCATAAAATTCAATAATCACCATCGATGCATCTAAAAAGAAAACTCCTAGCATGTATCCAAACAAACCTCCCAAAACAGAGCCCGTTGTCGCTATAAGAAATATTTTAAGATAATCCTCTCTCTTCGCCACAACCATAGGAACAATCATTAAATCCGGTGGAACTGGAAAAAAGAAACTTTCGATAAATGCTACAAAACCTAATAAAGGCTTTGAAAATTTATGCCTAGCAAGCTCCACGCATCTATCGTATAATTTTTTTAAAATCATGAATTTAAAATGCACAATCCTTAGGTATCTGGCAAGTTTAATATTATCTACAGTTGCCATTTATTCAATCGTTATAGTTGCAGGAATGTTTGGTGCTGATTACGGGTTTTCACCAGAGGGAACATTTATTATTTGGATTTTGATGGCTATTTTAATCAATCAAAGTGTAACGTGGAAAAAATAAATGTCTAAACCAATAGATCTTAAAACGGTAAAAATTTTTGAGCCCTTAAAAAAAAAACCATCTTTTGAAAACAAAATTTTTAATACAATAAATTCAGATGAGGTTTACGATGTTTTATCTAGACATTCTAATGAAACAGTAACTTTGTGGTTTAAATTACAGCAATCATGGTGCAATAACGCTTATAGAACGTTTAAAGATTATGATAGTTACTTAATTTTAGTTTATCTAATTAACACTGTATTTCAAAAATATTCAGATCGTTTTCAGTATTTATCCTATACAGAATTTTATGAAAAAAATGAAATTTTGATTGATAAGATTAACTTAATTGAAATTTCAAAAGAATTAAATATTCCGAAGGAAACTATAAGAAGAAAAGTAAATTTTTTACAAAATCAAAATATTATATATAGAAAAGGAAAATCAATTTTTTTCAATAGAAAGATAACAGAACTTCAAAGACCAGCAAATTCAAAAAAATTTATGGCTAGTTTTTTAGAAAAGAATAGTGAAATTCTCTCAAAAGAATCTTGGTTTGGTAGAGCATTTTCAAAAGAAGAAATAGAAGCATTTATTGATAAATATTTTACAATATGCTGGCAACATTGGTTTAGAATGCAAATTCCTTTTTTAGTTAGACATAGATCTTTTTTCGGTGACTTAGAAACTTGGAATGTATGGGGTGCAATAGGTATCTCACAATTTACCGATTATTCAAAACAAGTAAAAGGCAGAGTTGTTGAGGATCCTAGAACTTATGCAGACCTATACTTGCACCTTTTAAGGCATACTCCTAAAAATGGAATTAACGCCTCTTCTATTTCAGAAATTTCAACAATCCCAAGAGCTACAGTAATTAGAAAATTAAAGTATCTTACAAAGGAAAAGTTAGTAACGAAAAATAAAAAGCTAGAATATATGCTTTTACCTTCTCCCAAAAATATTAAATCTTTCGAACAAAACTATATGCATAACCAAAAGCATAAAGCTGGTTTTGTAACTGTAATTTTCGACCTCATGAAAAACTCTTCATTCAAAGTAGAATAGGAACTTACAAAATTATGGAAATCGTAACTACAATAGCACCCGTTTGTCTTGCCATAATAATGTTCGGTTTAGGTCTTGGCTTAACGATTGGGGATTTTACAAGGGTCTTAAAAAATCCAAGAGATTTCTTTGTAGGTTTTTTATGTCAGGTTATTTTGCTTCCAATAATTGCTTTTATTTTAATTAATATTATTTCACTCCCACCAGAAATAGCCTTAGGAGTTATGGTAATAGCCGCAGCACCAGGAGGAGTAACCTCTAATATTCTTACTAAATTTGCTGATGGAGATGTTGCCCTATCAGTAAGTTTGACAGCGATTATCAGCTTATTAAGTATTTTCATAGTTCCATTGATAGTTTTTAATTCTGCCGAATTTTTAGGGATTGAAACAGCAAAAGATATATCAATGTTCAATATTGCAATGAAGATGTTCTTTGTAGTAACTGTTCCTGTTATTTTTGGAATGATTGTTAGAAGTTTAATGACTAATTTTATTATTTCCAAAACTCTTATTATTCAAAGATTGTCAGTAATTTTATTTTTAGTCGTATTTATTGCAATTTGGGTGGAGGAATGGGATAGAATTGTTTCTTATATAACTAGAGCAGGTCTAATTGCTTTCATTTTAAATATGACTATGATTTTCGTAGGATATTATGTTGCAAAATTTTGGACATCAGGAATCGCACAAAGAAAATGTATTTCATTAGAATGTGGCTTACAGAATGGAACTTTAGCAGTGTTTGTAACAACACAATTATTTGATGATATTGTGTTTATGGTACCAACAGCAGCCTACGCTTTAATAATGTTTTGTACCTCAATTATTTTTGTTCTCATAGTAAGAAAAATCAATTAGATTATCTTAAATAAGGGCGAATGGTGGAACTGGTAGACGCGCCGGACTCAAAATCCGGTGGTAGCAATACCTTGAGAGTTCGAGTCTCTCTTCGCCCACCAAGTTATGGATATAAGTAAATTAAATAGTCTAGTTGAACTATACTTTAAAAAGACAGACGAAGTTGATGGTAAAAGACCATTTTTAAAATGGCTAAAACCAGATAAACGAAACTATAATTGGGAAGATGTAACTGAAAGAATTTATAAACTTACCACAAAAATTAAATCGTTAATAAAACAAGGTGATAGATGTTTAATACTTTCTGAGAATAGACCTTATTGGTTAATGACCGATATTGCTATCATGAATGCAGGCGGAATTTCAGTTCCTATTTTTACAACTTATTCAGCAAACGATTATGAATATATTTTAAATGATTGTAAGCCCTCATTGATATTTGTATCAAACCAAGACCAATTTAATAAAATTAAAAAATTTATAAATAGTGATGTTAAAAAAATAATATCTTTTGAAAAAATAGATACTGATAGTTTGTTAATTCAAGAAATACTAAATGAAGAAATTAATGAAAAAATCGTTAATAAAGATTTAAAAAGGAATATGCCTGCTTGTATTATTTATACTTCAGGTACATCGGGAAATCCTAAAGGAGTTGTTTTAAGCCATGGCGGTATTTTATCTAACTGCGAGGGTGCAGTTGAATTATTAGAAACTTTAACAAAAAAAAAGGATCCAGTTTTTTTAACCTGGTTACCATTATCACATTCTTATGAGCATACAGTTCAATTTATACAAATTATAGTTGGAGCAAAAGTTTTCTATGCTGAAAGTTTAGAAAAATTGATTTCTAATATGGGAATCGCAAAACCTACAATCATGACAGCTGTTCCAAGATTTTATCAAAATCTTTTTACAAAAATAAATATGAATTTTGAAAAGCAATCTGGATTTAAAAGAAAACTTATAAACCGGACATTAAGTTTGGGTAAAAAAATACTTAAAAAAGAGGAATTAAAATTAAGCGAAAAAATCATAAATTTTTTGTGTGAAAAATTAGTTAGAAAAAAAATCAGAAATCAATTTGGGGGAAATCTCCAAGCCTTCGTATCTGGGGGAGGAGCCTTAGATCAAAATATAGGAGAATTTTTAAATGCTGTTGGGTTGCCCACACTGCAAGGATATGGTCTAACCGAGGCATCTCCGGTTGTGAGCTGTAATTTACCAGATTTAGTCAAGGTCGAATCAGTAGGACCACCGTTTAGGACTAATAAAGTCATAATAGCAGAAGATGGAGAAATTCTTATTAAGGGTGAAAATGTTATGTTGGGATATTGGAATTTGAAAGAAGAGACAGAAAAAGTGATTAAAGGTGGATGGCTTCATACTGGAGACATTGGAGAACTAGATAACAATAACTATTTAAAAATTACTGATAGAAAAAAAGATATTATCGTTAATCTTGGTGGAGATAATATTTCTCCAAGTAAAGTTGAAAATATTTTATGTTTAAATGAAAATATCAAACAGTCTTTTGTTTATGGAGATAAAAAAAATTATTTAGTTGCATTAATTGTAATTGAAAAAGAGATGAATAAAGAAAAAATTAAACTTATAATTGAAAATATAAATAAAAGTTTAACTTTAATAGAAAAAATTAAAAAATTTGTGTTAATTCATGAAGAATTTACAATTGAAAACGGAATGCTTACACCAACT
>CACPPH010000016.1 GCA_902635795.1 uncultured Pelagibacteraceae bacterium | reverse complement strand
TCAATTATAAATCCAATAATTACTGAAAAAGCAACGATTCTTTCAGAGCAAAATAAGACAGTTTTTAAAGTTCATGAGAAAGCTAACAAAAAAATTATTAAGAAAAATATAGAAAAATTATTTAAAGTAAATGTTGTGAAGGTAAATATAATAAATCAAAAATCAAAAATTAAACTTAAACAGGGTAGAAAATCATATAAGAGTGGATACAAAAAAGCTGTTGTTACTCTTAAAAAAGGTCAAAGTATAGACTTAACAACTGGAATTTAATATTTATGGCATTAAAAACATTTAAACCTTATACAAAGTCAACACGTGGGACTATAGTTATTGATAAGAGCAATTTATGGAAAGGTGCTCCATACAAAGCTCTTACTAAAGGCCAGAATTTTACCGGTGGAAGAAATAATAACGGTCGAATTACATCTAGACATATTGGTGGAGGATCAAAACATAAATTTAGGATAATAGATTTTTATAGAAAAAAACATAATTTAAAGGCAACAGTAGATAGAATTGAGTATGATCCAAATAGAACTGCATATATAGCTTTAATTACTTATGATGATAAACAAAAATCATATATCATTTGTCCTCAAGGCCTTAAGAAAGGTGATGTAATCGAGTCAGGTAAAAGTGTCGAGATCAAAACTGGTAATGCTTTAGAGTTAAAAGATATTCCGCCAGGTACTTTAATACATAATGTTGAATTAGTTCCAGGCAATGGAGCAAAATTGGCCAGATCGGCCGGGTCTTCTGTAACTTTGTCAGGTTATGATGGAGATTATGCTATACTTAAACTTTCTTCAGGAGAAACAAGAAAAGTTAATAGCTCTTGTATAGCTACGATAGGAGTTGTTTCTAATCCAGATCAAAAAAATATTAAAATTGGAAAAGCAGGAAGAAACAGATGGAGAGGTAAGAGACCTCAAACGAGAGGTGTAGCGATGAATCCCGTGGACCATCCACACGGGGGTGGAGAAGGTAAAACTTCTGGTGGAAGAAGTCCTGTATCACCTTGGGGTCAATCTGCAAAGGGTTTAAAAACAAGAAGACCTAAAAGAAGTGACAAATTAATTATAACTAGAAGAAAGAAGAGAAATAGATAATGACAAGATCAGTTTGGAAAGGACCATTTGTACACCCAAGTTTGTTAAAAAAAATTGATAAACTGAAGGATTCCTCTAATAAGAAACCAATTAAAACTTGGTCAAGAAATTCAACAATTATTCCTGATTTTGTAGGACACAGTTTTATGATTCACAACGGAAAATCTTTTATACAAATAACTATATCAGAAGAAATGGTTGGGCATAAACTTGGAGAGTTTGCGCCCACAAGAACTTTTAAGGGGCACACTCCTGCAGACAAAAAAGCGGCTGCAGCAGCTCCAGCAAAAGAAGGAGGAGATAGTGCAAAAAAATAATTTAATTAAAGCAGTAAATAAAAATGTAAGGTCTAGTCCACGAAAAATTTCTTTAGTTTTGAATTATATAAAAGGAAAGAAAGCAGATTTAGCTTTAAGAGACCTTGAATTTACAAGAAAGAGTATAGCTAAAGATGTAAGTAAAACGGTCAAATCAGCAGTTTCAAACGCTGAAAATAATTTTCAATACGATATTGATAACCTATATGTTAAAGAGGCTTTTGTAGGAAAGTCTTTAGTAATGAAAAGGTATAGACCAAGAGCTAAAGGTAGAGCAAGCCCTATTAAAAAGCCATTTAGTAGAATTACAATAATCTTAGAAGAAAAAAAATTGAAGAAAGAGAGCAAAAAATAAATGGGACAAAAAATTAACCCAATAGGATTAAGACTTGGAGTAAACAGAGGATGGGATTCTACTTGGTTTGCTAAGAAAAAGGATTTTGGCAAATATTTAATTGAAGATTTTAAGATTAGAAAGTACATTAAAAAAAATATTGTTAACTCCGGTGTTTCAGAAATTACAATAGAGAGATCTTCCAAAAAATGCACGGTATCAATCCATACTTCCAGACCGGGTTTTGTTATTGGAAAAAAAGGAGCTGATATTGAAAAAATAAAAAAAAATATTATGAAAATTACTGATGGAGAAGTAACAGTTAATATAAAAGAAATTAAAAAACCTGAGTTAAATTCCAATTTAGTTGCTGAAAACATTGCTCAACAACTTGTCAAAAGAGTTGCATATAGAAGAGCAATGAAAAGAGCTATGCAATCTGCAATGAGGCTTAATGCTAAAGGTATTAAAGTTATGTTAAGTGGTAGACTTGCAGGCAACGAAATTGCTAGAACAGAATGGTTAAGAGAAGGCAGTATTCCCTCTCATACTTTACGAGCAGACATTGATTATGGTTTTGCAGAAGCACTAACCACTTACGGAATTATAGGTGTAAAAGTTTGGATTTATAAAGGTGAATTAATGGCAAAAGATGTTGAAAGAGAAAAAAAACAAAGGGTGAAAAATGCTACAACCAGTCAGAACTAAATACAGAAAAGCTTTTAAAGGTAGAATACATGGACATGCATCAAGAGCTGTTAAACTTAACTATGGTCAATTCGGTTTAAAAGCTACACAACCAGAGAGAATTATAGGAAAGCAAATAGAGGCGGCTAGAGTAGCATTAACGAGATATATGAAAAGGACAGGTAAAGTATGGACACGAATTTTTCCTAACATACCAGTTTCAAAAAAGCCTACAGAGGTAAGAATGGGTAAAGGAAAAGGATCACCGGAGTATTATGCATGTAGAGTAAAGCCGGGAAGAATTATATTTGAGATCGATGGCGTGAGCGAAGAGGTAGCTAGAGAAGCTTTATATAAAGCTTCTGCTAAATTACCTATAAAAACTAAGTTTATTAAAAGGTAAAAATGGCTAAAAAAAAAGAAGATAAAAAATTAACTAGAGATCAAGCAGAAAAAAAAGTTTTATTATTAAAAAAAGATTTATTTAATATAAGATTTAAAAAGATTAATAACCAAATAAACAACCCTGCTCAATACAACCAAATAAAAAAAAGTATAGCTAGGCTTAACACGATACTGAAAGGAACAAAATGACAAAAAAAGTATTAAAGGGGGTTATTACAAGCGCTAAAAACAACAAAACCATAGTTGTCGAAGTAACTAGAAAGTTTAAACATCCCTTCTATGAAAAGGTAATTAAGAGAACAAAAAAATACCATGCTCACGATGAAAATAATAAATTTAAAGAAGGAGAAAAGGTTTCCATAATTGAATGTAAGCCAATTTCAAAAAAAAAAACTTGGAAAGTAATTTAGATGATACAAATACAAACAGAGTTACAAGTAGCAGATAATACTGGAGCTAAAAGAGTTGAGTGCATTAAAGTTTTAGGTGGATCAAAAAGAAGATATGCTTCAGTTGGAGACATTATAGTTATAAGTGTTAAAGATGCTATTCCAAAAGGAAAGGTAAAAAAAGGCGCAGTTCATAAAGCTGTAGTAGTAAGAACAAGAAAAGAGATATACAGGAACGATGGGTCTAAAGTTCAATTTGATACAAATGCAGTAGTTTTAACAGATGATAAAGGAGAACCAATTGGAACTAGAATTTTTGGGCCAGTTACAAGAGAATTAAGATCAAGAGGCCATACAAAAATAATTTCTTTAGCTCCGGAAGTATTATAATTATGATTTTAAAAAAAGGATTACAGGTGAAAATAATTTCTGGAAAAGATAAGGGTAAAACAGGTGAAATTTTAGAAATTAACAGAAAAGATAAAAAATTAAAAATAAAATCAATCAATATGATTAAAAAGCATCTAAAGCCAACAAAAGAGAATAAAGGTGGAATTATAACTAAGGAGAATTTTATTCATATATCTAATGTAAAAAATATTGATGAAAAAAAAAAAAGAAAAGAAAGTGATAAATAAAAAATGACACCTAGGTTAAAAACTACATATAACAAAGAAATAGTATCTAAACTTATGGGAAAACTTTCATTGAAAAATAAGCATGAAGTTCCTAAAATTGAAAAAATTATTTTAAACATGGGTCTAGGAGAAGATGCATCAGATGGAAAAAAACTTAAATCATGTGCGGATGATATGTCTTTAATTTCAGGGCAAAAACCAGTAATTACTAAGTTTAAAAAATCTATATCAAATTTTAAAACGAGGAAAGGTTCAAATGCTGGAGTAAAAGTAACTTTAAGAGCAGATAAAATGTATGAATTTATTGATAGATTAATAAATATAGCCTTACCTAGAATAAAAGATTTCAAGGGTCTGTCTTCAAAAGGAATTGATAGTTCTAATAATTATTCTTTTGGTATTAAGGAGCATATAGTATTCCCTGAAGTAAATTTTGATAAAGTAGAAAAAATAAGAGGTCTCGATGTAACAATCGTAACAACAAGTAAGAATAAAGTTGGAACTTTGGAACTTTTAAAAGAGTTTAACTTTCCATTAATAGATAGAAAAAATTGAGGTAAAAATGGCAAAAACAAGTGCGATACAAAAAAATTTAAGAAGAATAAAACTAGTAAAAAAATACGCAAAAAAAAGAGCAGAATTAAAAAAAATAATTAATAACAAAAAATTAGAATTGTCAGAAAGATTTGCTGCACAATTAAAATTAAATAAATTACCTAAGAATTCTGCAAAAATAAGAATTAGGAACCGATGTGAAGTTTCAGGTAGACCACATGGGGTTTATAGAAAACTAAAAATTTCAAGAATTGCACTAAGGGATATGGCTTCCTCTGGTAAAATTCCTGGTATAACAAAATCTAGCTGGTAGGAGAAATTATGACATTAACAGATCCGATAGGTGATATGTTCTCAAGAATAAGAAATGGTCAAATGAGATCTTTAAATTCTATTATAATACCCTCATCAAATTTTAGAAAAAATATTTTATCGATTTTAAAAAGTGAAGGTTATATAAAAGATTTTTTCATTGAAAAAAATGAGAAAAATAAAGTAAGTTTAAAGATAAATTTAAAATATTATGAAGGTGATCCAGTTATAAAGGAAATTAAAAGAATTTCAAAACCAGGTCGAAGAGTTTATTCGAGAGCCAACAGTATTCCTAAAGTCATGAATGGTTTAGGTTTAGCTATTATCTCTACTCCTAAAGGTGTTATGAGTGATACTGAAGCTAGAAAAAATAATGTTGGTGGCGAAATAATTTGTAGGGTATTTTAATGTCAAAAATAGGTAAAAAAAATATTGTCATCCCAAAGGAGTCCTCTATCAAAATAGAAGGGGCAAATCTTACTATAACTGGCCCAAAAGGAACTAAGAAATTAACTATAAATGACAAAATATTTTCATCGAAACTTAATGAGAGTAAATTTGAAATTAAACCTCTTGAAAAAAAAATAGATAAAAAAACATCAATTATGTGGGGAACTTATAGAAGTTTGATAAATAACGCAGTTACAGGAGTTTCAACTGGACACGAAAAAATATTAGAATTAAGTGGGGTAGGTTTTAGAGCAAACTTAAAAGGAGAATTATTAAATTTACAAATTGGATTTAGCCATGATATTAATTTTAAGATCCCAAAAGAAATAAAAATTACTGTAGAGAAACAAACTACAATAAAAATTTCTGGTGTAGACAAGCAATTAGTTTCAAAAATCGCTGCCGATATTAAAAATTTAAAGCCAGTAGAGCCTTATAAAGCAAAAGGAATAAAAGAGCGAGGTCAATTTGTTTTAAGAAAAGAAGGTAAGAAAAAATAATGAAGAAAATTACCACTAAAATAAAAAGAAAATTAAGAAATAGAAAAAAATTAAAAGATGTTAATTCTAATAGATTTAGAATATCCATTACTAAATCTTTAAATAATTTATCTGCACAAATAATTGATGATAACCAAAAAAAGACATTAGTATCTGCATCTTCAATAGAAAAGGAAATAAAATCAAAAAAATTAAAAAAAATAGATAAATCAAATAAAATTGGAGAAATTTTAGCTAAAAGAGCAAAAGAAAAAAACATCGAACATGTTTATTTTGATAGGGGCGGGTATAGATTTCATGGCAGAGTTAAAGCTTTTGCAGAAACATTAAGAAAAAATGGACTAAAATTTTAAAATGAGTGAGAATAAAAAAATTGAAAGCGATATAAAAGAAAAACTTGTAGCAATTAATAGAATTACTAAAGTTGTTAAAGGCGGAAGAAGGTTTGGATTTGCTGCTTTAGTTGTTGTTGGAAATCAAAAAGGTTCCATAGGTATTGGCCAAGGTAAATCAAAACAAGTACCTGATGCAATTAAAAAAGCTACAGATGTTGCAAAGAGAAATTTAATAAAAATTCCTTTAAAAGAGGGAAGAACACTTCACCACGATGTTAAAGGTAAAAACGGATCTGGTAAAGTCTTTCTCAGAGCCGCGCCAGCTGGAACAGGAATTATAGCTGGTGGAGCCATAAGATCTGTTTGTGAGGTTTTAGGTATTCAGGACGTTGTTGCGAAGTCATTAGGTTCAGCAAATCCTCATAACGTTTTAAAAGCTTGTTTGAATGGATTAAAATCTCAAAATTCTCCAAAAATATTATCAGCAATAAGAGGTAAAAAGATTTCAGATATTGTTATGAAAAGAGAGATAAATTGATGAAACTAAATAATCTTATAAAAAGTAATAAAAAAAAAATTCGTGTAGGTAGAGGCATAGGCTCTGGTAAAGGAAAAACATCAGCCAGAGGACACAAAGGACAAAAATCTAGGTCTGGTGTTAGTATAAAAAGTTTTGAGGGTGGACAAATGCCCCTTTACAGAAGGTTGCCAAAAAGAGGATTTAAAAATTTTAATAGGAGTAGAATAGCTGTTTTAAATCTTTCAAAACTTCAAAATATTTTAGAAAAAAATAAATACAACATTAATGATATAGTTGATATAAAAACACTTAAAGAAAAGAAATTAATCAACAAAAAATTTATAAAACTAAAAATTCTTGGTTCTGGTGAATTAAAAAAAAATATTGCAATTTCAGCCCATTTTGCATCTAAACAAGCTTTAGAGAAGATACAAAAAGCTGGTGGAAAATTAAATATCATTAAAAAGTAAATTTTATGTCTAGCGAAACTATCAATACAGCAGGAGCTTTTAGTCAGGCTAAAGATTTAAAAAATAGGATTATTTTCACGATCCTTTTACTTATTATTTATAGATTGGGAACTTACGTACCTCTCGCTGGAATAGACCCTTTAGCTCTTAAAGAAATAATGGCATCAAGTCAAAAAGGTCTATTAGGAATGTTCAACATGTTTTCTGGGGGAGCAGTAACAAGAATGGCAATATTTGCTTTAGGTATAATGCCGTATATTTCTTCTTCAATAATAGTTCAACTTCTTACTGGTGTTTCAGATTATTTCAAAAGTTTAAAAGAACAAGGAGAAATAGGTAGGAAAAAAATAACACAGATTACAAGATATGGGACAGTTTTGATTGCTTGTCTTCAAGGTTACGGAGTTTCAGTAGGTTTAGAAAACGCAGGGAATTTAGTTATTGATCCTGGTATGTCCTTTAGAATAATTACTACTATTTCTCTTGTTGCAGGAACAACTTTCTTAATGTGGCTGGGTGAGCAAATTACGTTAAGAGGAGTAGGTAATGGTATATCACTAATTATATTTTCAGGAATTGTCGCCGAAATACCAAGAGCTTTAGCCTCAACTTTTGAATTAGGAAGAACAGGGGCTCTGTCAGCAGTAATGATTGTTGGAATATTTATTTTAGTTATATTAACTGTTTTATTCATTGTTTTTTTTGAGAGAGCAATGAGAAAAATTTTAATAAATTATCCAAAAAGACAAGTAGGTAATAAAATGTATGGAGGCGAGTCATCACATCTACCTTTAAAGATCAATACTGCTGGAGTTATTCCTGCAATTTTTGCTTCGGCTTTACTCTTATTACCGATAACAATTTCTAATTTTGGTTTTGCAGAGTCTGACACTTTTTTAAAGATTTCATCTATGTTTACTCAAGGTCAACCTATGTACATGTTGTTATATGCATCTGGAATTATTTTCTTTTCTTTTTTTTATACATCAATTGTTTTTAACCCAAAAGAAACAGCTGAAAATTTAAGAAAATATGGTGGCTACATTCCAGGTATAAGACCAGGGGAAAGAACAGCCGAGTATATAGAAACTATTTTGACAAGGCTTACTACAGTAGGTGCTCTATATCTTACTTTTGTTTGTTTAATGCCAGAATTTTTAATAGCAAAGTATCCTATACCTTTTTATTTAGGTGGTACATCAATATTAATTGTAGTTGTTGTTGCAATGGATACCGTTACTCAAGTTCAAACAAGATTGATGAGTTCACAATATGAATCATTAATTAAGAAAACCAAATTTGGCAAATAAATAATTAAAATGAATATAGTAATTTTTGGACCTCCTGGAGCGGGAAAAGGTACGCAGTCAAAATTTATTGCAAAAAAATATAATTTATATCAATTATCAACAGGTGAACTTTTAAGAAGAGAGATGCAGAATAATACAGAATTAGGATCTAAGATATCATCTATTATTAATAATGGAGAACTTGTTTCAGATGATGTAGTCAGTGATTTAATAGAGAAATTTATTTCAAAGGATGCTTTCAAACAAAAAATTATATTTGATGGTTACCCAAGAAATCTTAATCAAGCAATAAATTTAGACAATTTGTTAAAAAAATATAACCAAAAAATAGATTTAGTTTTAAATTTGTCAGTAAAACTTCAAACAGTAAAAATACGAATTCAAGAAAGACAAAATCAAGAAAACCGAGCTGATGACAACGAAATAACAGCGATAAAAAGATATCAAACCTATGAAAAATCAAATCAACCAGTTATTGATTATTACAAGCAAAGAAATTTACTAAAAGTAGTAAATGGAGAAAGCTCTATAAATCAAATTAGTCAAGAAATCAGCGGCATAATTGATGGTTTCAAGGGTTGACTTTAAGAGATTACACAATATAAATACCCAGAAACTCTAAATCATAAAATATGGCTCGTATAGCAGGAATAAATATTCCACAGAATAAAGTTGTCAGTGTGGCTCTTACATATATCCATGGTATAGGTTTATATTCATCCAAAAAAATTTGTGAGAAATTAAATATCCCTTTATCAAAGAGAGTTAATGAATTATCCGAGGAGCAGGTTCTAAAGATCCGTGAATTTATCGATGCAAACCATAAAGTGGAGGGAGATCTTAGAAGAGAAGTTTCAGTAAACATAAAAAGACTTGTAGATCTTGCTTGCTACAAGGGATCAAGGCATAAAAAAAAACTACCAGTCAGAGGTCAAAGAACTCAATGTAATGCTAGAACACGTAAAGGAAAAGCAATCGCAATAGCTGGAAAAAAATTAACTCCACTTAAGAAATAAATTTTAATGAATAAAAAAAAAGAAAAAATTGAAAAAAAAACTGAAGTAAAAAAAAGTGATATTAAAAAAGTAAGTTCATTTAAAAAAAAGAAAAAAATAAAGAAAAATATTACTTCAGGAATAGCATATGTTTATTCAACATTTAATAACACTATTATATCAATAGCCGATGAGAACGGTAATGTTATATCTTGGTCATCTGCAGGAACAAAAGGATTTAAAGGTTCAAGAAAATCTACACCTTATGCAGCTCAAGTCGCTGCAGATGATGCAGGAGCCAAAGCATTTGAACAAGGTTTAAGAACGCTAACCGTACAAGTTAAAGGGCCTGGCTCAGGTCGTGAAACGGCTTTGCGATCATTACAATCAAGAGGATTTAAAATATTATCAATACGAGATACAACACCAATGCCTCACAATGGAGCTAGACCACCAAAAAGAAGGAGAGTATAATGCAAGCAACATCTAATATTATCGACAAAAATTGGAAAGCTTTAATAAAACCAAGTAAACTTGACATCTCTAGTAACGAAGACAAGACAATAGCTAAAGTAATTGCTGAACCTTTAGAGAAGGGTTTTGGACAAACAATAGGTAATTCATTAAGAAGAATTTTATTATCTTCAATTCAAGGTGCTGCAGTAACCTCAATTCAAATTGATGGAGTTCTTCACGAATTCTCTTCTATAAAGGGTGTACGAGAAGATGTTACTGACATTGTATTAAATGTAAAAAATTTAGCAATTAAATCATCTTCATCATCTCCAAAAAAAATTATTTTGGACATAAAGGGTCCAAAAGAAGTTAAAGCTAAAGATATAACTTTAGTGCCAGAGGTAGAAATTTTAAACCCAGAGCAAACTATATGTAACTTAGATGAAAAAACACAATTTCATATGGAGTTAATGGTAAGTACTGGAAAAGGTTATGTTCAAGCTCCAAAAAATAAGTCTGATGATAGTCCTCTAGGACTTATTTCTATAGACTCTTTATTTAGCCCAGTTAAAAAAGTTTCATTTTCTGTAGAAAACACTAGAGCGGGAAGTGCTCTTGATTATGACAAGCTAGTTATGACTGTAGAGACAAATGGTACAGTAGATGCTGAAGATGCAATAGCTTATTCAGCGAGAATATTTCAAGATCAATTATCAATGTTTGTGAATTTTGAAGATCCACAAGAAATCGTTAAAGAAGTTAAATCTGCAGAACCAGAATTTAATAGAAATTTGCTAAAAAGAGTTGAAGAACTTGAACTCTCTGTAAGATCAATGAACTGTCTTAAAAATGATAATATAATTTATATTGGCGATTTAGTTCAAAAAACTGAACCTGAAATGTTAAGAACCCCAAACTTTGGCAGAAAATCTTTAAATGAAATTAAAGAAGTTCTTAATACTATGTCTTTATACTTGGGAATGGAAATTCCAAATTGGCCTCCCGACAACATTGCTGAATTATCAAAAAAACTTGAGGAAAATAACTATTAATGAGACACGGGATAGGTTTTAGAAAATTAAATAAGACTGGAGAGCACAGAAAAGCTTTATTTAAGAATATGTTAAATTCTCTTATAAAATATGAACAAATTATTACTACTTTGCCAAAAGCTAAAGAATTAAAACCGCAGATCGATAAAGTAATTACAATTGGAAAAAAGAATATTTTAAGTAACAAAAAAAGGCTATTCTCAAAGCTGCAGGATAAAAAATCTGTGTCTAAAGTGTTTGATGAATTATCAAAACGATATAGCGCAAGAAAAGGAGGATATTCAAGAGTTTTAAAAGCAGGTTTTAGAACAGGAGATGATGCTCCTATGGCAGTTATAGAACTAGTTGACAGAAATCCTGAGGCAAAAAAAATAGATAAACCAAAAAAAGTTGAAACAAAAGATAAATTAAAAGAACCTCAAACAAAACAAAAAGTAGCAAGCAAATAATTTTAGCTTTAATGCCCAAATTTTTTACTGTGGACGATGATTTTAACAACTCACGTCTTGACAAATGGTTTATAAATAAGGTGTTAAATTTACCACACTCCTTAATAGAAAAAATTATCAGACAAAATAAAATTAAAGTAAATAAGAAAAAAACTAAATCATCATATCGATTACAAACAGGTGATCTAATTGAAATTCATGATATCTCTAAATTTAAACCCTCGAATGATAAAAAAAAAATTAAATATTTACCAAAAAAAGGAGAAATTAACTCATACGATGAATATGTAATTGAAGATAATGAAAATTTTATAGTGCTAAACAAACCGGCTGGTATACCTGTTCAATCAGGAACTAAGTCATTTAAAAACATGATAGATATTTTGAAGAACACAAAGTACTTTAAAAACTCCAAGCCTTTTATAGTTCATAGATTAGATAAAGAAACTTCAGGACTTTTAATTATCGCTAAAAATAGAGAATATGCACAATTATTTACGTCTTTATTCAGAATAAGAAAAATTCATAAAACTTATTTAGCAATTACCTATGGTAAAGTAAATAATTCAATAAAGATAATGAAAGATAATCTTATTTATTACGAAAATAAAAAAAAAATTATACAAAAAGCTATTTCAAATTTAAAGATTTTAAAGTCAAATAAATATTGTTCTTTTTTAGAGATAAATCCAATTACTGGTAGGAAACATCAATTGCGAAGACAATTATTAAATATTGGAAACCCAATTATTGGAGATGATAAATATTTCTTGAATAACACGAAAAGAATAAAAACAAAATGCCTTATGTTACATGCATACAAAATAAAGTTTATGATTAAAAATGTAAGATATAATTTTAAAGCAAAATATAATAATATATTTGAAGAATTTCTAAAAAAAAATATTTAAATTTTATTTATATTATTGATAAAAAAATTAGCTAATTTGTCTTCAAAATTATAAGGTTTAATTTTTTTTTCATTAAGTATTGAAGTAACTTTTTTATTATCTAAACCACAAGGAATAATTTTTAAATATTGATTTAAATTATTTGAAATATTTATCGAACATCCATGATAAGCAATCCACCTAGACACTCTTATACCAATTGCTGCAATTTTTTTTGAATTTACCCAAATGCCAATATTTTTTTTATCTTTTTGGGCATTGATTTTATAAGTTTGTAAAAATTGTATTACGCTATTTTCAATAATATTAATAAATTTCCTTATATCTTTTTTTCTATTATTTAGATTTATAACAAAGTAAACAATTGTTTGGCCAGGATTGTGGAGAGTAATTTTTCCTCCTCTATTTGTTTGAATTATCTCTATTTTCTTATCTAATATTTCTTTTTTACTAAAACTAACACCAGCAGTGTATGTAGTTGGGTGTTCTAAGATCCATAATAATTCCCTTTTTTTACCATTTTTTACTTGATCAACTCTTTTATTAAGAAAAACCATCGCCCTTTTATAGGATATAGGTTTTTTACTAATTTTTATTTCTATACTCATTTAATTTGAATTTTACCACTATATAGACTAATAGTCTCAAAAAAACTTTAAGAGGTATTTATGACTTTACCAAAATCAAGAGAGGCAAAAAAAGTCAATTTGGATTTTAATAAAGATTTTATCAATACTTTTACTCAAAATATTGAGAGCAGAAACGTTGAATTTATCAATCAAACGTTAAAAAATTTGCATGAAGCTGATGTTGCTAATTTAATTGAAAATTTAAATCCTGATACAAGAAATAAATTAATCGAAATAGAGTCTTTTAATATTGATCCAGAAATTTTTATTGAATTGAACGAGTCAATTCAAAGTGAGGTTTTACAATTACTTTCTATAGACTCTCTTAGTAAAATTATAAAACGATTAGAGTCTGATAATGCTATTAAAATTCTTGAAAACTTATCAAAGGAAATAAAAGAAAAAGTTTTAGAAAAACTTCCCCCGAAAGATAAATTTTTATTACAAGAGGGATTAAGTTATCCCGAGGACTCTGCTGCGAGAATAATGCAGAGAGAATTTACAGCAGTGCCAAGTGACTGGACTGTGGGGCAAACTATAGATTATTTGCGAGAAAACAAAGACTTACCTGAAGAATTTTTAGAAATATTTATTGTAGATAATGAATTTAAACCAATCGGAACTGTTCCTTCATCAAGAGTGTTAAGAACTTCTAGAGATTTAAAAATGAACTCTATAATGAGAGAAATGCCAGTTTTAATCTCAGTTAATATGGATAAAGAAGAAGTTGGTCTTACTTTTGAAAATTATAACTTAGTTTCTGCAGGGGTAGTTAACAAAGAAAATAAATTAGTTGGCATGATTACAGCTGATGATGTAGTAACTGTTGTTCAAGAAGAAGCTGAAGAAGACGCTTTACGTTTAGCAGGTGTTGGTGATGAAGAAATTACCGATAGCGTAATGTTAAAAACAAAAAGAAGATTTAATTGGTTATTATTAAATCTATTTACAGCTTTATTAGCTACTTGGGTTATAAGTTTCTTTGGAGCCTCAATAGAACAAATGGTAGCTCTAGCGTTTCTTATGCCAATAGTCGCCTCAATGGGAGGAAATGCTGGGATGCAAACTTTAGCAGTTACTATTCGAGCTATTGCAACAAAAGAATTGTCAAAAAGTAATTTCAATAGAGTAGTTGGTAAAGAATTTTTAATTGGTATTTTAAATGGGATAATTTTTGCAATAATAACTGCTATAATAGTTCAATTATGGTTTAAAGAATTAAATCTTTCTTTATTGATTGGTATTTCAATGGTCTTAAATATGATTGTTGCAGGATTATTTGGTATTTTAGTACCAGTATCATTAAAAAAACTAAATATAGATCCTGCTTTAGCTTCTAGTGTTTTTGTTACA
>CACPPH010000015.1 GCA_902635795.1 uncultured Pelagibacteraceae bacterium | reverse complement strand
AAGGTATATCAAGTAAAAATCTAAAATCAAAATGTTGAGGAAATCTAAATAATTTTATTAAAAATAATTCAATAAAGTTTAATAAATTTAAATTCGTGCCGCTTTTTATAATTTCTGCTCTATGATTTTCTACTTCAAAAATTACATTAATAAATAAATTTAAATTAGCTATCAAAATAGTTAAAAAATAAATAAATATGAAAATTAATCTTTGGCTGTTTAAAAAGATTTTTTTTTCTTGAATAAAAATAAGGATAAACAAAAAAGGAATACAAATTAAAACATTATGTAAATCAGTATTCAAGCCTATCAAAAAAATAATTAAATAATTATATATATTAATTTCATTTTTAATAACGAACGTATAATAGAAATAGACTAAGCTAAGAAAAGAAAACCCTAAATGTATCTGATCAGTTACTGATGCGAAAAATGCTGCTATTAAACAGGAAAAGAGTTTATTTTGGTTAACCTCGTAAGAAATTTTAAAAAAAATTAAATAGGTACAGGATTTAAGAAATATATCAGTAATTAACCAAGCTATTTCTACTGTGAACAAAGAATAAAGGTAAGTTATAGGGAAAAAGAATCTTCTAAAATATGTATAGTTCAATTCACCTGATAAAAAAATTTGGAACTCATTAAGTCCATTTTTATATGCTTTGCCTATAATATAGTTGTAGATAATTTCACTATCTAAATTATCTCTATAAAATAAAGTTACTTCACCGAATAAAAATAATGAAATTAGGTAATTTAACGAGAGAATAGAAAAAAAAATTAAATGATAATTTGTGTAATATTTTTTAAAATACATTACTATAATATTTATAATATAATTAAATCTTGATAGATACATTTATTCAATGAAAAAAATCTTAATTTATAATTCTGGTGGGGGGTTAGGAGACTCTATACAATTGTTTCCGTTAATAATAAGTCTAAAAAGTCACTTCAAAAAAGCTAAATTTTTTTATCTAGGAGCACATACAAATCATTTTAGTGGCAGATTAAAAGAATATAACCTCAAGCTTGAAACTGTAGATTTAGACTTAAAGTATTTTGGTTTTAGATGGTGGCATTTACTATTTGCACAAAAAAAAGCCTTGCAAAAAGGTTTTGGGAAATTTGACTTGATAATTGATTTGCAAACTAAATTAAGAAATACTCTTATCTTAAAGAAAATTCCACATAATTTATTTTATTCAAAAACTCTAAATGGGTATTTTTGTTCGAAAAAAATTAAAATTTTTTCTAGTAATCATTTTGAGAATCTCAGTTTATTTTTAGAGGAAGATATTATTGAATTGGAATTTAAAGTAAAAAAATTACCTAAAGAGATAATTTCTGAGGCTAAAAGATTATTGCCTAATTCAAATTATATTGGTTTTTCAATCACACAAGGAAATAAATATAGAAAAAAGAGTTGGTCGATTTATAAGTTCACAGCTTTAGCAAACAAGATTTTATCTAAGAATAAGATACCTGTTTTTTTTATAGAAAAAGAGAAAATTGATTTAATAGAAAAAATTAAAAATCAAGTTCCTGCCGCTTTATTTCCAGAATTAAATTCTAAATTGGCATGTCCAGCATTAGTAACAGCTTTGGCATCTAGATTAAACTCGGCAGTTACGATAGATAATGGAATAATGCATATGATGTCGTTAGCAAACATACCAATGATAGTTCTATTTGGCCCTACTAATTCAGATAAATTTGCACCTAAAAATAAATTTGTTCAAATATTAGATAGTAAAAAAATTCATAAAACAAAAGATATAAACTCTATTGCAGTTGATGAGGTTTTAAGTTTAATTTAAATCTTTAAAATTTTAATTTTTTTTGATTTAAATTCATTTATTAAATCTTTTTTAACTTTTGCTAAATCAATTTTCGAAGTTGATCTTGAAACTACTGATACACCAATCTTTCCTAATCTAAAAAAGGGATAGCTGCCTATGTCGACAGAATCTTTATATTTTTTTTGAATTACATCTAATTGTTTTGAAATATTGCTTTCAACAGTATTAATATTGATTGTCACACTATGAACTTTTAATCCCTTAACTAAATATTTTTTACAATTTTCTATCATTGAATTTAAAATTGATGGAACACCAGGTAATGAAAAAACATTTTTAGTTTTAAAACCTGGGGCAGCACTAGAAGGATTGTAAATTAACTTTGCAACTAGTGGCATTTTTGCCATTTTTTTTCTACCGTCATTAAATGCTGCTTTCCCATAATAATTTTCTAATATTTTATAAGCTTCTTTGTGGAAACCATATTTTACTTTAAAAGCTTTTGCGATTGAATGTGCTGTAATATCATCATGAGTCGGTCCTATACCTCCTGTGGTAAAAACGTAATTAAATTGTTTAGATAAAAATCTTATATTTTTTATTATGATCTTTTCAACGTCAGGTATAATTCTTACCTCTGATACTATTATTCCACAATTATGGTTCAGCCAACTACTTAAAAATGCAATATTTTTATCTTGAGTTCTTCCAGATAAAATCTCATTTCCAATAATTAAAATTGCTGCATTTACATTCTTCTTTTTTTTCTTCATAGATTGTTAATTATATATGAACTTTGAAGATAAATTAATATCAGGACTGCTAATAAAAAGATACAAACGTTTCTTTGTAGATATTAAAGTAGGTAACAAAATTGTTACTGCTCATTGTCCTAATACTGGATCGATGCAAGGTTTGCTAGATAAAAATAATAAAGTCTGGCTTACTAAAACTTCTAATCCAAATAGAAAGCTTAAGTATACACTTCAAATAATCGAAAATCAAAGTGCTAAGGTTGGAATTAACACACATATTACAAATAAAATTACTTTGGAAGCATTAAAAAGTTCAATTATTGAAAAGTTTAAAAATTTTGAGACTGTAAAACAAGAGGTAAATTTTGGTTCAAATACTAGATTTGATTTTTTAATTACTGAAGGAGCAAAAAAATCTTTTATAGAGGTAAAAAATGTTACACTTTCAAGAAAAAAAGGTGTTGCTGAATTTCCCGACGCTGTAACTTCAAGAGGTCTAAAACATATTCAAGAATTATTAAAAGCTAATCAAAAAGGTTATGAGATTTACTTGCTTTATATAATTCAAAGAGATGATTGTAATAAGTTTGAGTTAGCTAAAGACATAGATCCTAAATATTGTGAATTATTAGTAAAAGCTGTTAAAAAAAATCTAAATGTACTTTGCTATGATTGTAAATTTTCCTCAAAAGGAATAAAATTAAATCGTAAAATTAATTACGAAATCAAATGAGTGACAATTATAAAGAGTCTTTTGAAAAAACAAAAAAAGCTGGAGAAATTGCTGCTGGAGCACTAGACGAAGTTGCTAAAATTATCAAACCAGGTATTCAAACAGATGAAATAGATAAACTTTGCTATGAATATATTAATGACAATGGTGCTTACTCTGCTCCTCTTTTTTATCGAGGTTTTCCTAAGTCATGTTGTACTTCTACCAATCATATTGTTTGCCATGGAATACCATCAGATAAGACTTTAAAAGATGGGGATATTGTTAATGTTGATGTAACAGCTTTAAAAGATGGTTGGCACGGAGACACCAGTAGGACTTACGAAATTGGAGAAGTTTCTGTTAAAGCCAAAAAATTAATCAAAACAACTTTTGACGCTATGATGAAGGCTATCAAAATTATTAAAGAGGATGTTTTTTTAGGAGATATCGGCGCTACGATACAAAACCATGTTGAAGCTGAAGGATTTTCAGTAGTGCAAGATTTCTGTGGCCATGGCATTGGTAGACATTTTCATCAAGAGCCTAATGTTTTACATTATGGAAAAAAAGGAACCGGTGAACGAATAAAAGCCGGAATGATTTTTACTATTGAACCAATGATTAATTTTGGAAAGTATGAAACTAAAACTCTGAATGATGGCTGGACAGCAGTAACAAAAGATAAATCGCTTTCTGCACAATTTGAACATACTATAGGTGTAACAAAAGATGGCTATGAAATTTTTACACTATCAAAACAACAATGATTGAAAGATATACAAGAAAAGAAATTAAGAGTATTTGGGAAGATAAAAACAAATATTCTATATGGCTTGAAATTGAATTAGCTGCAGCAGAGGCTATGGAAAAATTAAATATTATCCCAAAAGGTGTTTCAAAAAAAGTTAGGTCAAAAGCAAAAATAAATGTAAACAGAATTTTACAAATTGAAGAAAAAGTTAAACATGACGTTATTGCATTTTTAACTTCAATTGCAGAAAAAGCTGGTAAAGAGGCTAGATATCTTCACAAAGGTATGACCTCATCTGATGTTTTGGATACATGTTTTAATCTACAATTAAAACAATCAGGCCAAATTTTATTAAAAGATATTGATCAACTACTTGCTTCTATAAAACGTCAAGCTATAAAACACAAATACACAATGTGTATTGGTAGAAGTCACGGTATACATGCTGAACCTATTACTTTCGGTTTTAAAATGTTAACCTTTTATCAAGAATTTTTAAGAAATAAAAAAAGATTAGAAAATTCAATAAAAGAAATTTCTACTTGTGCTATTTCTGGAGCTGTTGGAACTTTTGCTAATGTAGATCCTAAAGTAGAAAGTTATGTAGCCAATAAATTAAATCTAAATATAGAGCCAATTTCTACGCAAGTTATACCTAGAGATAGGCATGCTCAATTTTTTTCTACGCTTGGAATTATAGCTAGTTCAATTGAGAGATTTGCTACTGAGATAAGACATCTCCAAAGAACAGAAGTTTTAGAAGCCGAAGAGTTTTTTGGAAAAAAACAAAAAGGATCTTCGGCAATGCCACACAAGAAAAATCCAATTTTAAGTGAGAACTTAACAGGTTTAGCTAGATTAATTAGATCATGTGTAATTCCAGCTCTTGAAAACGTATCTTTATGGCATGAAAGAGATATTTCACATTCAGCGGTAGAAAGAAATATTGGGCCAGACTCAACTATTGCCTTAGATTTTGCACTAGTAAGATTATCAAACGTAGTTAAAAATTTAAATATATATCCAAAAAAAATGTTAAAAAATTTAAATATTACTAATGGGATTTTTTTTTCACAAAGAATTTTACTTGAACTAACTAATGTGGGTTTTACTCGAGAGGAAGCTTATAAAATTGTTCAAAAAAATGCAATGAATGCTTGGAAACAAAATTCATCGTTTTTGAACAATATTATTTCAGATAGAAAAATTACTAACAAAATACCTGTTAATAAACTTAAAAAATTATTTGATTTTAGTTATCATACTAAAAAAATTAATATAATTTTTAACCGTAGCCTAAAAAGAAAGTAATCACATGAATAAAGGAAATAAATTATATGAAGGTAAAGCAAAGATAATTTATGAAACTAAAGATAAAAATTTAGTAATTCAGCATTTTAAAGATGATGCAACAGCCTTTAATAATCTTAAAAAAGCAAAAGTTGAAGGTAAAGGAGTTTTAAACAATAGAATTTCAGAGTATATATTATCAAGTTTATCTGAATGTGGAATAAAAACTCACCTAATAAAAAGAATAAATATGAGGGAACAATTAATTAAGAAGGCAGAAATCTTTCCTATAGAATTTATTGTGAGAAATATAGCTACAGGATCACTGACTAAAAGACTTGGTATACCTGAAGGGACTAATTTAGAAAAACCATTACTAGAATATTGTTATAAAAAAGATGAGCTAAATGATCCGCTAATATCTAGGGAACATATATTATCATTTGGCTGGGCTAATGAAAAAGAAATTGAAGTTATAGATAAAATGACTTTAAGAATAAATGACTTGTTGACAGGAATGTTTAGAGCAATTGGCATCAAACTAGTAGACTTTAAAATTGAGTACGGGAAAACTTGGAATAAAGATACTGAAAAAAAAGAAATTGTTCTTGCTGATGAAATTAGCCCGGATACCTGCAGATTATGGGACTCTAAAACCGAGAAAAAACTCGACAAAGATAGATTTAGAAAAGATTTAGGAAATATTATTCAAGCTTATCAAGAAGTTGCTAGAAGACTGGGAATCATGCCTGAGGAAACAAATATTAGTGAGGTTAATTTTGGAAAAACTATACCAATAAAATTCAAAAAAAAATAAATTGAAATTTGCAGTTACAGTCACTTTAAAAAAAGACGTATTAGATCCACAAGGCAAAGTTGTTCAAGATACTTTGGCTAATTTAGGTATGAAAAGTTTAAAAAATATTAGACAGGGTAAATTTTTTGAAATTGAAATTGAAGAAAGAAATCAACTTAAGGCTGAAGAATTAATTAATGAGATGTGCAAAAAACTTTTAGTTAATTTAATTATAGAGGATTATAAAATAAATAAATTATGATGAATTCATCCGTTATTGTTTTTCCTGGTTCTAACTGCGATCGAGATATTGCAATCGCATTAGAAAAAATGCAATTTAAGAATAAAATGGTATGGCACAAAGAATCAAAATTACCTAAATCAGATCTCATTGTAATTCCTGGAGGTTTCTCATACGGAGACTATTTAAGATCTGGCGCAATTGCAGGTAAATCTTTAATTATCAACGAGGTAATAAAAGCAGCAAAATCAGGTTGTTTAATCTTAGGTATTTGTAATGGTTTTCAAATATTAACTGAAACTGGTTTACTTAAAGGAACACTTTTAAGAAACAGAAATCTAAAATTTATAAATAGTGATGTAAATATAAAAGTAATAAATAATAGTACAAAATTCACTTCAAAATATAAATCAAATCAGGTATTAAAAATTAATATTGCTCATAATGAGGGAAACTATTTTACTGACAAAGATCATCTTAATAAGTTGAAAAATGAAAATCTAATTGCTTTTCAATATTGTGATATTAATGGAAATATTAGTGATCAATCTAACCCAAACGGAGCAATTGAAAATATTGCAGGGATTTATAATTCCAAGAAAAACATACTTGGTATGATGCCTCATCCAGAGAGAATGGTAGATAATTTAATTTCAAATACGGACGGTATTAACTTATTTGCAAGTATTATGAATTAACAAAATGCAGATTACTGATAAGACTATTGAAAATCATGGATTGACTAAGGATGAATATACAAATATTCAAAAATTATTAAAAAGAAATCCAAACCTTCTCGAGCTAGGAATTTTTTCTGCCATGTGGAACGAACATTGTTCATATAAGTCCTCTAGAATTCACTTAAAGAAATTACCTACTAAAGGAAAACAGGTTATTCAAGGACCAGGGGAAAATGCTGGAGTAATTGATATTGGCGATGAGGATGCAATAATTTTTAAAATAGAGAGTCACAATCATCCCTCATACATTGAACCTTATCAAGGAGCTGCTACTGGAGTCGGGGGGATTTTGAGAGATGTATTTACAATGGGAGCTAGACCAATAGCATTACTAAATTCAATTCATTTTGGATCACCTTCGCACCCAAAAACGAAAAGCTTACTTGCTGGTGTAGTTTCAGGAATTGGTGGTTATGGAAATTGTATAGGGATCCCAACAGTTGCAGGTGAAACAAAATTTAATGAAACTTATAACGAAAATATTTTGGTGAATGCTATGGCTGTTGGCCACGCAAAAAAAAGCAAAATATTTTACTCAAAAGCTAAGGGTGTTAATAAAGCAGTCGTTTATGTTGGGTCAAAAACCGGACGGGATGGTATTCATGGAGCATCTATGGCATCAGCAGAATTCGATGAGAACTCTGAAGAGAAAAAACCAACCGTTCAAGTTGGAGATCCATTTACAGAAAAATTATTATTAGAGGCATGTTTAGAATTAATGAGAGATGACTCTATAATTGCTATTCAAGATATGGGTGCAGCTGGGTTAACTTCTTCAAGTGTTGAGATGGCCTCAAAGGGTTCATTGGGAATTGAGCTAAATTTAGAAAAAGTTCCTTGTAGAGAGGAAAATATGACACCTTATGAGATGATGCTTTCTGAAAGCCAAGAAAGAATGTTGATAATTTTGGAAAATGGTAAGGAAAATCATGCGAGAGAAATTTTTAAAAAGTGGGATTTAGATTTTGTAGTAATTGGTAAAACTACTAATACAAGAAATTTAACATTGAAATATAATGATAAACTTGAAGGTGAAATTCCAATTAATATACTTTCATCTAATGCTCCAATTTATGATAGAAAATTTTCAAAAAAAAAAGTTCCAGCCGACAAGATAGAAATTAAAAACCTAAAAAAAATTAAACTTGAGGATGCCTTAATAAAAATTTTATCATCACCAAACCATTCTAATAAAAGTTGGATTACAAACCAATACGATCAAATGGTTATGTGTGATACTGTACAAAGATCTGGTTCAGATGCAGCTGTGATAAGAATACATGGTAAAGATAAAGCTATTGCAGTAACTGTAGACTCATCAGCAAATTATTGTAAATCTCATCCGTATACTGGAGGAAAACAAATTGTTAGTGAAAATTGGAGAAATCTAATTTCTGTCGGAGCAAAACCATTAGCTATTACTAACTGTCTTAATTTTGGTAATCCTGAAAATAAAGAAATTATGGGAGAGTTTGCAGAATGTTTAGATGGTATAAAAAAAGCTTGTGAATTTTTAAATTTTCCAGTCGTGTCAGGGAACGTATCTTTTTATAATGGTACTAATAAAAAAAATATATATCCAACGCCAGTTATAGGTGGTGTGGGATTAATCAAAAAATTAGTCAAACCTATTAATCATAATTTTAAGGGCAGTAATAATATAGTTATACTTATTGGAAAAACTTTTGGCCACCTAGAGCAAAGTTGTTATTTAAAAGAAAATTATTCCATAATAAAAGGTAAGCCGCCTGAGGTAAATCTTCTTAACGAAAAGAACAATGGTGAAGCAGTTTTAAATTTGATTAACCTAAATTTGATATCCTCAGCTCACGACATTTCAAGTGGAGGTTTGATTACAGCATTAAGCGAAATGTCAATAGGCTCAAATTTTGGAGTCAAAATAAAAAAACCAAAAAAATTAACTAGCTCAATTGAATATTTTTTTGGTGAAGATCAAAGTAGATATATTTTAGAAATTGAGGAAAAAAATTTAATTGGGGTTGAGAAAGTACTTCAATCTAAAAATATATATTACGAAAAAATAGGTTTTACACAGGATAATAATTTTGAAATAGAAGGTGAAATGAAAATCAGCATAAATGACCTGTTTAAAATTAATAACCAATGGTATAATAATTATTAATGGCATTACCAATAGAAGAAGTTAAAAAGCTTATTAAAGAGTCAATACCAGACGCTTCAATAGAAATAAAAGATTTAATGGGAGACAACAATCATTACGAAGCTAAAATTAAATCAAAATTATTCAATAACCTAAATAAAATAGAGCAACACAAACTTGTTTATAAATCATTAAAAGGTAAAATGGGAAATGAATTACACGCTTTATCTTTAATTACGGAGTCAAAATAATGGATATAAAAGAAAAAATTAAAAATCTTATTGAGAAACACGAGGTTTGTTTATTCATGAAAGGAACCCCAGAATCTCCACAATGTGGTTTTTCAATGGCTGTTTCTAACGTCCTTAAACATTTAAATGTTAAATTCGAAGGAATAAACGTATTAGAAGACGAGTCTTTAAGACAAGGTATTAAAGAGTTTAGTGACTGGCCGACTATTCCTCAGCTTTATATTCAAAAAGAATTCATTGGTGGATGTGACATTGTTAAGGAAATGTTTGAGAAAGGTGAATTGAAGAAACTTTTTGAACAAAAAAAAATAATTTAAATCATTTTTGAATAAAGCATATATCTGAATTTTCTAATTCACCTTTATAAACTTTAATCTCACTTATCTGGTCTATAAGATATTTTTGGTCCTCCTCATTTAGCACAGAGGATTTAAAAAAATTTTTATTCTTTAAATTAATTAATAGATCATCTACAAATATATGGTCGATATCTCTATTATAATCATAATAATTAGGATGTTTATAGTCCTCAATTATAAATAATCCATCTTTTTTTAAAAACCTAAAAAAAAATTTTAAGCTAAATAATATATCACTTAGTAGATGTGATCCATCATCTACTATTAGATCAAATTTTTTGAAATTATTTTTTAAAAAAATTTCATTTAAAGTTTTTTTAACTTTTATCTTATTGTTTATGTCTAATCCATAAACATTGATATTTTTTGATGAATACTTGAAATTTGAAATATTTATATCAAAGCAAAAAACTTTTGCTTTTGTTAAATATTTCACAAAAGCTGCAGCAGATGCACCTGCGTAAGATCCTACTTCTAAAATATTTATTTCTTTATTTTTGAAAACTTCTAAATGTTTAGAATAAAATTTTGAATACCCGTGCCCTTTTTTATCATTTAATTTGAATATACGTGCTTTATCACTACCGTAATGATAAAATAATTCATCTATATCTTTATCTCGAAGGTTTTCTTTATCAATCGAAACTTTTTTTTTAAGTTTATAAATTAAGTTTCTTTTAAATAGACTTAGAAAATTCAATTATCTAGAATAATATTCAATTACTAAATTAGGTTCCATAATCACTGGATATGGAACTTCTGAAAACTTTGGTACTCTTACTAACTTTGCAGTTTTATTTTTATTATCTAACTGTATATATTCTGGAACATCTCTTTCTTTGCTTTGTAAAGAGCCATCGATGGCAGTAAGGTTTTTGGACTTTTCTCTTATTTCAATTAAGTCGGTAGCTCTCACTACGTAACTTGCAATATTAACTCTTTTCTGATTTACTTTTATATGACCGTGATTAATCATTTGTCTAGCCGAAAAAACCGTTGGGGCAAACTTTGCTCGATAAATTACTGTATCTAATCTACTTTCAAGCAAAGCGATTAAGTTTTCCGTAGTATCACCTTTTTTTGAAAGAGCTTTTCTGTAAATATTTCTAAATTGTCTTTCATTTATATTGCCGTAATAGGCTTTTAATTTCTGTTTAGCCTGAAGTTGGATCCCATAATCTGTTGGCTTGCCTTTTTTATTCTGTCCATGTTGACCAGGAGGGTACGCTCTAGAATTAAATGGACTCTTTGGTCGACCCCAAATATTAGACTTCAGCCTTCTATCAACTTTGTGTTTAGATTTTAGTCTTTTAGTCATATTATTTTTTGATTTCTTATAAGGTTTCGTGCCTATTTGTCAATTATGGTTTAAGAATTATTTTTGCTTAAAGAACTGATAATACTAGCTAAAATCCTTAATTCTTTATCGTTAGGCTCAAATCTATAAATTAAATTATTGATATTGAGCAACATCGATTGTTTTTTTTCCTTCGGGATAAAAAAATCTTTTTTTTCAAGTAAATTAACAAGGTGGTTTACTAAAGCTGATATTTTAAATTTTGATGATGTTTTTAAATTTATACTTTTATTATTAAAGAATTTTTTGTTTATTATCTTAAATATTTCATAACAAACAATTGTAACTGCATGAGAAAGGTTTAAAGATTTAAATCTTTTTATAGTAGGTATTTGTATAATATAATTAGAGTAAGCAAGATCTTGATTTGATAAACCTGAAGCCTCAGGCCCAAACATAAAACCAAACCTTGTTTTTTTTTTATTGTTGATAATATCTTTTAAATCTTTAATTGAGATATTTTTTTTATTTATATCTCTTTTTCTAGCACTGAAAGAAAACACGATATCAAAAGGATTAATTGCATCTTTTGTATTTTTAAAAACTTTGGTTTTGTTTACTACATCAAAAGCACCAACAGACGTAACTTTTGTTTTGTGATTTGGAAAAGAAAATTTAGGTGAAACAATATTCAAATTTTTAAATCCAAAATTTTTCATTGATCGAGCACAAGCTCCAATATTCTCACCTAACTGAGGTTTTATTAATATAAAACCAAATTTATTTTTCATTAATATTCGCAGGCGCTTTTTCTTTATATAACTTATAATCTAAACTATCGATTAAAGCTTTAAATGAAGCTTCTATTATATTAGGAGAAACACCTACAGTAAACCAGCTAACACCTGATTTATCTGTGCTTTCAATTAAAACTCTTGTGGTTGCCTCTGTGCCCGTATTTAATATTCTTACTTTGTAATCTAAAAGTTTCAAATCTGAGAAAAAATTATAATATTTTGTAACTTTTTTGAAATTTGATCTTATAGCATTATCTAGAGCATTGACTGGTCCATTACCCTCTCCATGACACTCAATTTGTTTGCCGTCAATTAAAAAAGTAACTTTTGCCTTAGTTTGAATTTTATCAGATTTAGAAACATTTACATCATAACTTTTTACTTTTAAATATTCCGGTACCTTACCTAAAAGTCTGTTTGCTAATAATTCAAAAGAAGCGTCTGCTCCATCATAAGAATAACCACTAAACTCTCTTTCTTTAACTTCATCCAAAATTTTTTGAACCTTAGGATCTTTTGCATCAATTTTTACTCCGTACTTTTCTAATCTAGATAAAATATTTGAACGACCAGATTGATTTGAAATAATTATATTTCTATGGTTTCCAATTTTTTCCGGGTCAATATGTTCATAAGTTTTAGGATCTTTTTTCACTGCAGAAACATGAAGACCACCTTTGTGAGAAAAAGCTGAGGCGCCTACATATGCCATATTTTTATTTGGTTTCCTATTTAGAATTTCATCTAACAATCTTGAGCAATCAGTTAAAGAAGATAATTTTTCCTTTTTAATGTTTACCTCATACTTTTCACTAAAAGATTTTTTTAAACATAAGCTAGGTATTATTGACATTAAATTAGCATTTCCACATCTTTCACCTAATCCATTTATAGTTCCTTGAATTTGTCTGGCTCCACACTCAATAGCAGCTAAAGAATTGGCAACTGCATTCTCGGTATCGTTATGAGCGTGAATACCTAAGTTATTTCCTGGGATTATTTTTGAAACTTTTGATACTATTTCTCTAACTTCATTCGGCAAAGTGCCTCCATTAGTATCACATAGGACAACCCACCTAGCTCCATTATCATAAGCTTCTTGTAAACAATTTAGCGCATAATTAGGATTTGCTTTATAGCCGTCAAAAAAATGCTCAGCATCAAATAAAAATTCCTTATTATTTTTTACAAAATGTTTAGTGGTTTCTCTAATATTTTCTAAATTTTCATTATTTTTAATTCCTAATGCTACTTTTACATGGAAATCCCAAGATTTACCTACGACACAAACAGCAGGAGTATTTGCGTTTATAAGCGACGCTAAACCCGGATCATTCGCTGCACTTCTTCCAGTTTTTTTTGTCATACCAAAGGCTGTGAATAATGTTTTTTTCATATTAGGAGGTTTTGAAAAAAATTTTGTATCTACAGGATTTGCACCAGGCCAACCACCCTCTAGATAATCTACGCCTAAATCTGATAGTACTTGTGCGATTTTATTTTTGTCTTCAATAGAAAAATCTACGCCTTCCGTTTGTGCGCCATCTCTTAAAGTTGTATCAAAAATATATATTTTTTCTTTATTCATTTGTATTTCCAAATTGTTTTATCTTTTAGATCCTCAATCAAAATTCCTTTAGATAAAAGTTCATTTCTTATTTTATCAGCTAATTTAAAATCACCTTTTTTTTTAGCATTGTTTCTTTCTTCAATTTTTTCTTTAATTGTGTTTTCAGTAATATTGATGTGCTTCTTTCTAAAGTTGTGCCAATCTTGTTTAGTTTGATTGAATAGACCTAACATTCTACAAGCTTTGTTAAATTGTATTTTTTTTTCACTATTTCCCTTACTTGCAACATTATATAACTCATGAATTTTAGCAATAAATCCAGGCGTGTTTAAATCATCTAGCAATGTTTCATCAGCTTTCAAATCACTCTCTTTTTTTACTTCTTCATGGAGATTGTACCATTTGTCTAGAATTTTTTTTTGATTAGCTAAAAGTTCTTCATTCCAATCAAGTGGTTGGCTGTAATGAGCGCTTAAAAGTGCTAACCTAACAACTTGCCCAGAGTATTTTTCTACAGCATTTGTAATAGATATTACATTCCCTAGTGACTTTGACATTTTCTCTTTATTTATTGTAACAAAACCATTATGCACCCAATAATTAGCAAATTTTTTTGAGTTGTTGTTACAACAACTCTGAGCAATTTCATTTTCATGGTGTGGAAAAATTAAATCTAAACCACCGCCATGTATATCTAAATTTTTACCTAAATACTTTTCACTCATAACTGAACACTCTAAGTGCCAGCCAGGTCTACCTCTTCCCCAAGGTGACTCCCAACCAGGATCATTAATCTTGGATGGTTTCCATAAGACAAAGTCCATTGGATTTCTTTTTAAATCAGATATTTCAATACGACTTCCTGCTCTAAGTTCTTCTAAATTTTTATTAGATAATTTTCCGTAATCTTTAAAAGAATCTACGGAGAAATAGACATGTCCTTTATTTTCATAAGCAAAACCTTTTGTTATTAAAGATGAGGACATTTCAATCATCTCTTTTATATGTTCAGTTGCTTTTGGTTCAATTGAGGGTTTTAAACAATTTAAACTTTCACAATTTTTATGAAAAATTTTTGTAACATTTTTAGTTATTTCGTTAATTTCTTTTCTATTTGCTTTTGATGCCTCAATTATTTTGTCATCCACATCTGTAATATTTCTAACATAGATAACATTATTTCCATAAATAGACTTTAAAACTCTAAATAAAATATCAAATACAACAAGACTTCTTGCATTGCCAACATGTGGGCTTTCATAAACGGTCGGGCCACAAGCATACAAAGAAATTTTTTTTAAATTAATTGGTTTAAAAATTTCTTTTTTTCTAGTTAGTGAATTAGTTAATTTTAAGTTATTCATTGAATGTACAAACAGGTATAGGGTTCATTTTGTGTAAATTCTTTTTTCTTATTTCCAAATATTTTTTATAGTTAGGATCATTTTTGTCTTCCATAGCTTTTTCTAATTGCTCATAACTCATGCCTAATTGTTGAACATCAT
>CACPPH010000014.1 GCA_902635795.1 uncultured Pelagibacteraceae bacterium | reverse complement strand
GGAAAAAATTAATTTTGAAGCGTTTATAGAAAAAAATAAAAAAAAACTTTTTATTACAAAACGAAATGATGACTTTGTTGAAGCATTAATGGAATTTGGCGCGCTAGTATGTAAACCGAAAGACCCAAATTGTATTACATGTTGTTTGAATAAAACTTGTAAGTATTTTACATCTGACAAGAAAATAAAGAATATAAAAATTAAAATGATTAAAAATAAAAACTACGATATTTTTTGTTATATTAATAAGAAAAAACAAATTGCATTGACTGAATATAATCAAATCAGTTTTTTGAAAGATTTCAAATTACCAAAAATAAGGGAGACTAATAGCTCTACTAAAAACAAAAATTGGATATTTCTTAAAAATTACAAGAATTCAATTTCAAACCTTAAATTAAATATAAATTTATATTATAAATTTTCAAATAAGATACCACGAATGTACAACTGGTATTCTTTACAAAATAATAAAGAATTTTTTCCAAGTTTTACAAAAAAAATTTTTAGACAAGTTTCAATTTTATTCTAATGAAAAAAAAAATAGCAATAATTGGCGCAGGTATAGCAGGCTTAACTCTTGCAAATTTATTAAAGAAAAATTCCGATTATGAATTTATGTTATATGAAAAACAAGAGAGTTTAACTCTTGATGAAGGCTATGGAATTCAACTCTCTACAAACAGTATAAAAATTTTAAATTTAATTGGATTTAGTAACATTAATTATGAAAAAATATTTCATCCTAAAGGAGTTGATTTTTATAATATTAGAAATAAAAAAATTTGTGATTTAGATCTTAAGCAATTTAATACAAATAATATTAAATATACTTCTCTACAAAAATCAACCTTGATAGAATTTTTGAAGGATGATGTCTATACACAACACTTGCGGTTTGGAAAAAAAATAAAAGAAGTTTCTGAATTAAAAGGAAAGGTGTTAATAAAATTTGAGGATAATACTAATGATCTTGTTGATATAGTAGTTGGGGCAGATGGTATGTTTTCAAATACTAGATCTTTTTTTGAAAAGAAAAAAAATCAACCAAAGTTTAAAAAAGCTATAGCAATAAGAACGATACTTAAGTCAAAATCTGAACTTAATATTGATGAAGAAAAAATTAGTATAATGATGGGAAATAGCTGCCACATTGTAATTTATCCAGTAAATAAAAATAAAGAACTTAATCTTGTTTGTATTGTAAGAGATAAAAAATATGATCCTGATAATATTAAATCTTTGCTTAAAAAAGTTATTATCCAAAACACTAATTTAGAAAGCCTTTTCAAAGGTGATTTAAAATCTTTGCCATTATATTTTACTCCAAAGATTCTTCCGTCTACGAACAATAAAGTTTTTTATATTGGAGACGCTTTTAACGGTTTTTTACCAACTTTAGCTCAAGGCGCGGGACAGTCTATAGAAAGCGCCTATGAGTTGTTTAATTTAATTGAGGAAGATAAGGCAGATATTCAGAACATCTATTTTCAAGAAAGATTAAAAAGAGTAAATTTAGTTAAGAGAAGATCAAATATTAATTTTTTTGCCTTTCATTTTTCTAGCTCAATTACCCAAGTTATAAGAAACTTTTTTATGAAATTTTTGGTTAAAAGGAAGAGCTTTATTAGTTCTTACTTAGGTACAGTTTATAAGAAGGATTAGATTTGATTATCTGAAATAAACCTTTGCCTTAAACTATCAATTAATACGGTTGATCCATTTAAATTATAATGCCAATAGGTCCAACCATTATAACTTTCTGTGCCCATTATTTTTGCAGCAATTTTATGTATTGATCCCTCTATATCTTTGTATTTTATACTTCCATCGGCCATTATTTTCGCATTAATTTTTTTCTTTGGATCGAATAAGGATGATCCAGGTTTAATTATTCCTAATTCAACCAATGAACCAAAAGGTACTCTGGGTTTTGATTTATTATTTTCAATCGTATCTAGGTAATCATCAGCTATTTTCGTTGCTTTATTGATTCTTTCTTTGGCTGAAATAAAGTAAATTTTTTCTTTTTCAATTCCGTAATAATTTCTACCTAATTTTTTTGATACAACTGCTGTGGTTCCAGTGCCTAAAAAGGGGTCAAATATTGCATCACCTTTATTTGTAGTTGCCAAAATGATTCTATGAAGAAGTGCCTCAGGCTTTTGAGTAGAATGTATTTTTTTACCGTTTTTTTTTAATCTCTCCTTTCCATTGCAAATTGGGAGTGTCCAGTCAGATCTCATCTGCAAATCATCGTTTAAACATTTTAGAGATTGATAATTAAAAGTATATTTTGATTTTTTACTTTTTGATGCCCATATTAATGTTTCATGAGCATTAGTAAATCTTGTTCCTCTGAAATTTGGCATTGGATTATTTTTTCTCCAAATAACATCATTAAGCAACCAATATCCTAAATTTTGTAAATGATATCCTAATCGAAAAATATTGTGATAGGAGCCTATTACCCAAATAGACCCATTATCTTTTAATATTCTTTTACATTCAATTAACCATGTTTTACAGAAATCATCGTAATGTTGGAAACTATTAAACTGATCCCACTTATCATTAACACCCTCAACCTTGCTTGAGTCAGGACGAGTTAACTTTTCACCAATTTGCATGTTGTAAGGCGGGTCTGCAAAAATTAAATCAAAAGTGTTGTCCGGTATCTTTTTTAATTCCTTTAAACAATCACCATTTAAAATTTTGTTAAAAAATTTTGACATTTTCCAGATTCAACCTTAAATTGAATCTTTGGTCAAACAATTTTAGAAAAAAAAAAGCTTTTTAGTGATTAAGAATCTTAACTAGACAATATCTTGTGTACCGGTTTAAAATCTTTTCTGTGGTGGGAAGTAACACCAAATCTTTTTAAACCGTCCAAGTGAGCTTTTGTTCCGTACCCAAAATTCCTCTCCCAAGCGTAATTAGAAAATTTTTTGGATAATTTTATCATAAATTTATCTCTATATACTTTTGCAATTATGGAGGCTGCACTTATAACTTTAATTCTTTCATCTCCATTGATAATCGTTCTACAATTTCTTAATCCTTTAGGTGCAAAGTTTCCATCAATAAGTGTTAAACCTGGTTTGACAGATAGTTGATTAACTGCTCTCTTCATAGAAAGTAATGACGCTTGTAAAATATTTAAATTTAAGATTTCTTCTACAGTAGCTATTCCGATAGCATACCAAGAGTAACATTTTATATGTTCTGCAACTTTTTCTCTTCTTTTAAAAGATATTTTTTTCGAGTCCTTTAAAAGACTCATGTTTATTCCTTTCTTTAAAATTACAGCTGCAGATACCACAGGACCCGCAAGACATCCTCTGCCAACCTCATCAACTCCAGCTGTAATTAAATCTTTCAATTAATTTTAAGTTCAATTTTTTTATCTCTTACCATCTTTAAATCTATCCAAGCCCACTTTTTTTGAGCTGGTTGCCTTATCAGAAATGCTGGGTGAAAAGTAATAATAATTGAAGTTTTACAATTTCCTATTTTTTTTTCAATCCACTCACCTCTCATTTTAGAAATAACAACATCTTTTCCAATAAGCGCGTTCATGGCTGTACTTCCTAGCAGAATAAGTATTTTTGGATTAATTATTTCAATATGTTTGATGATAAATGGCAAATATCTTTTTATCTCTTCCTCAGTGGGTCTTCGATTATCTGGAGGTCTGTAATTAATTATGTTGGATATATATACTTTTTTTCTATCTAAATGTATTGCTGCCAACATCTTATCAAGCAAAATTCCGGCTCTTCCAACGAAAGGCAAACCCTCTTGATCTTCATTTGCACCAGGAGCCTCACCTATCAACATTATTTTTGATTTAGGGTTACCATCACAAAATACTATATTCTTAGCTTGTTTTTTAAGTTCACAATTTTTTAGACTCATAATTTCTTTTTTTAATAATTCGAGCTTTTTAGATTTATCCTCTGAAATTTCATAATTATTCTTTTTATATCTATTGATTGCCTTGTTATTGTAAATTAAATTGAAATTAATTAATTTGTAATATTTTAATAATTTTATTGAATTAGAAATATTTTTTTTTAACATATTTTATGAATGAACTAAAAAATTTTGTTAAGGTTACATCACAATTTTTATTTGTCATTATTTTAATTTTTTTTTCCACAGCAAAGGCTATAGGAATAGATAAATTCAATAAAGCCAACAATATAGCAGATTATTTTTCTGGGATAGTTCTCCTAAATCAAAATCAATATGAAGAGTCACAAAAATATTTAAAGAAACTACATGGACTTGAAAAAAAACACACAACATACTCTTCGAAATATTTATATTCTCTTATTAACTCGGGTAATTTTAATCAAGCATACCAATTTTCTAGAAAACTTAGAAATGATGGAAAAGATAGCTTTGAGAGTGATTTAATTAGTGGGATATATTTTTTAAAAAATTCAAAGTTTGATCAAGCAAATAAATTTTTTTTAAAAGCCAAAAGTAGGAAATTTAGATCTATATTGGACTCATATATCGCTAATTCTCTGTTTATTTGGTCAAATTTAAGTAAATATAATTTAGAGGAGTCTTTGATGGCTCTAACCCAAGTAGATCAAAGGTTTGAAAATTTAAAGAGAATACAAGAAGTTTTTATACATTGTTATTACGACGATAAGAAAACAGATAAATTGTTCTACGAGCTTATTAAAAATAACAAAATAGATTTTTCTAGATATAACTTTTTTTATGCAAAATATTTGGAAAGTAAAAATGAAAAAAGCAAAGCAAAAGAAATAATTAATAATGCAGCTCGAGAGTATCCAAGAAATTTATTAATTAATCAAAAAAAATTAAATCAATCAAATTTTAAAGATAATTTATTTTTTGATTGTAAGAAAATAAGTCACGTTACAGCTGAAATGATATATATTGCTGCAAATGCTTTGTCGTCACAAAATGTTTATCAATTATCTAATTTCTACCTCAATCTTGCAAAATATTTAAATTCTAACTTTATTGCTTATGATAATTTACTAGCTGAAAATTTTTTTAAAAATGATGATTATTTAAACGCTAAAAATATTTATAATAATATGAGAAATTTTGGCGAAGTTTTTAAATGGTATTCCAACAAACAAATTTCAAGAATATTAATATTAGAAAAAAAAAAAGAAAAATCGTTAAAACTTCTTGCAAATGCCTATGAAGATTTAAAGAATAAAGGTATCTATGAAACATTTGACTATGCAGAGTTTTTAAAAAATAACGAGCAATTTCAAAAGTCTATTAGTTATTACTCGCAAATTTTAGAGAAAATTGATGACAAGCATGTTTTATATCCTGAAGTAACAGATGGCAGAGGGGTATCTTACGAGAGAGTTGGAAATTGGGAATTGGCTGAAAAGGATCTTCAATCTTCTCTTCTAGTTAAACCTGATCAAGCTTATGTAATAAATTACTTAGCATACTCATGGATTGAAAAGGGAATAAAAATAGAAGAGTCTTTAAAGATGTTAGAAAAAGCTAATGAGTTAAAATCAAATGACCCTTATATTATCGACTCACTTGGTTGGGCGTTATTCAAACTAGAGAGATATAAAGAGTCCAAAGAATATTTACAACTGGCTGTAAGACTTATGCCAGAGGATCCGATCGTTAATGACCATTACGGAGATGTTCTATGGAAAAATGGAAAAGAAATTCAAGCCAGATATTATTGGAAATATGTGTTGGGTTTAGAAAAAACTGAAAAAGATTTAAAAGAAAAGCTTGAAAACAAACTTATAAAAGGCCTTTAAATGGACTTGAAGTCCTACGCAAAAATTAATTTATCTTTAATTGTAAATAAAAAACTTAAAAATGGATTTCATAATATTCAAACTTTATTTTGTTTGATAAATTTGTTTGATATTATATCTATTAAAAAAATTAAAGATAATGGAGATAGAATTCTTTTTGAAGGACCGCATAAAAAAAACATTAAAAAATCAGATAATACAATTAAGAATCTTTTAATTATCCTTAGAGAAAGTAAGCAAATTTCAGATTATTATGAGGTTAAGATTAATAAAAAAATTCCAGTTTTCGCTGGTCTAGGTGGCGGTACAAGTAATGCAGCCACAATTATGAATTTTTTAATAAAGAAAAAAATAAGCAAAATGTTATTTGAAAAAATTGTAGGTGTTATTGGATCGGATTTAAGACTTTTTTTTCACAACTATGGATTTTTAAAAGATTCAAAAAAAGTGATAAAACTGAAAAAAAAATATAAATTGAATTTTTTACTAGTTTACCCAAAAATTAAGTGTTCTACAAAAGATATATTTCTTAGAGTAAGAAAGTATTCTGTTAAAAGAAAATTTTCGCAACGAAATGTTAAAAATAAATCAATTTTTATTGATTATGTTGTGAATTCTAATAATGATCTCCAACCAATTGTAGAAAAAAAATACCCTAGTATTCAACGTCTATTAAAAAACATTAGTCAGGAACAGGGATGTTTTTTATCAAGATTAACTGGATCGGGATCTGTATGCTATGGATTATTTATTAATGAAAAATGTTCAAAAGTCGCACTAAGAAGACTAAGGAAAAAATACCCAAAATTTTGGTTTTCCATAGCAAAAACTATTTAAATTTTCTTTATTATGATATATCAGTCATTTGAAGTTGGGGCATAGCCAAGCGGTAAGGCAGCGGTTTTTGATACCGCCATCCTAGGTTCGAATCCTAGTGCCCCAGCCAAAGATTTATGTTTAATCTAGGTCTAAATTTTTTACAAAAAATTAAAAGTTATATTTTTCCTTTTTATAGAAATAAAGATTTAAAATTTATATTCAAAAGATTACAAGATGGGATACCTGCAGATAAAGTAGTTGCAAGATTTGTAGGTGGATGTGTAAGAAAACATCTTTCTAATGGGAAAATAGATGACATAGATATTGCAACAATTCTAACCGCAGATCAGATTAAAGAGAAATTTAAAGATACAAATTTCAAAGTGATAGATACAGGAATAAAACATGGAACTGTAACTATAGTTTCCAAAAAATTTAAAGTTGAGTTAACAACGCTGAGAAAAGATATTCAAACTGATGGAAGGCATGCAAAAGTAGAATTTACAGATGATTGGAAACAAGATTCTGAAAGAAGGGATTTTACTATTAATGCAATATATTTAGACATTAACGGAAAAATTTTTGACCCACAAATGGGCACTCTTGATCTTAAGAATAATAACATCAAGTTCATAGGCGATCCTCAAAGAAGAATAGAAGAGGATTATTTAAGAATTATTAGATTTATTAGATTTAAAATTATGTATGATAGTAAGGTAGAACCATCTACTAGTGATGTAATAAAACAAAATTTGGATGGTATAAAAAAAATTTCCAAAGAAAGAATTCTTATTGAACTGCTAAAAATTTTAGATCTGGAAAATTTTTTACGGATTAATCAAGACAGTAACTTAAAAGAAATATTTTCGATGATCTTTCCTGAATTTTTATATCTGAATAGACTGGAAAGACTTAAAAAAGTTTATAATAAAGCAGAATTAAATAGAGATATTTTACTTGGAATATTGTTAATTGATGAAAAAGATAACTATGAGTATTTTATTCATAAGTATAAAGCGTCTAATAAGATTAAAGAAACATTGGAAAAATTAAAAAAAAATTTGCTGATCCTTAAAAGTAATAAAGACTTTTTTGAAAAAGATTTAATTAAAAACGTTTATTTAAATGGAAAAAAACACTTGATCGCCCTAAATTTAGTTTATTATTCAATGAGCTCTAAAGTTAAAATTATCGATTTTTCAAAAATTTGTAATAAAATTCTAAAAACCAAAGTCCCGTCATTCCCGATAAACGGTGAATTTCTAAAGAAAAAAGGGATGAGAGAAGGACAATTTTTAGGAAATGTTTTAAATACATTAGAAATAGAGTGGATGAATAATAATTTTAAGATTTCAAATGAAAGAGTAGAGGAAATTATAAAAAAAAATTTAAACTAGATGTATTCAACATTTAAAATTTCAAAATTTCTTTCTCCTGAAGGTGTTGCAACACTAATCATTTCACCTTTATTTTTGCCTATTAGAGCTTTTCCTATTGGACTTTTGAAAAAAATTAAATTTTTTTTAATATCAGCCTCATCTTGACCAACTAACCTATAAGTAATTTTTTTATCTGTTTCAAGATCCTGAACTTTTACCGTCGAACCGAAAATTACCTTTCCGCTATTCTCAATTTTTGTCACGTCGATTACATTTGCTCTCGCAATTATATCATTAATAGCGATTACGCGACTTTCTATTAATGCTTGTTGCTCTTTAGCTGCATGATACTCAGCGTTTTCTTTTAAATCACCATGTGATCTTGCCTCGGCTATTGCTTCAACAATTTTTGGCCTCTGAATATTTTTTAAATTTTCTAATTCAGTTTTTAAACTTTTAAGACCGCTTACAGTAATTGGTTCTTTTTCCATAATTATTTCCACTTTGCTTCTGGAGGAAGTGACATTAATATCGAGTCAATATTTCCACCTGAATTTAATCCAAATTTTGTGCCTCTATCATACAAAAGGTTAAACTCAACATATCGTCCACGCTTGAATAATTGTTTCTCTTTATCTTTTTTTGTCCACTTCAATTTTTCCTTTCTCTCTATAATTTTTTTTGAAATAGCAATAAAAGAAATACCAAGTTCTCTTACAAATTTAAAATTTTTAATCCAATCTTTAGATTCATAATCAAAGAAAATACCACCTATTCCTCTTGTTTCTTTTCTATGTGGTAAATAAAAATATTCTTCACACCACTTTTTATATTTTTTGTAATTTTTTTTATTTTGAACGCATACTTTTTTTAACTCATTGTGTATCATTTTTTTTTCTTTATCATCCTTAAAACTCGGAGTTGCATCCATTCCTCCTCCAAACCACTCCTTAGAGGTCACTATAAATCTAGTATTGAAATGCACTGCAGGTATTTTAGGATTTCTCATATGGGCAACTACAGAAACACCTGAAGCCCAATATTTACCTTTTTTCTCTGCTCCAAATATCTTTGATCTAAATTGTTTAGGAAAAATTCCTGAAACAGTGGATTTGTTTACTCCAACTTTATCAAATATTTTTCCTTTAGATAAAAGAAATGAAGTTCCCCCACCTTCATTTATTTTATTTTTACTCCACTCTCTTTTTATAAATTTGAATTTATTTTTTTCAAGATATTCAAATTCCTTACAAATTTGCATTTGCAAATACGAAAACCAACTATCAGCCATTTTTTTTCTAAAATCTAAGTTTTTCATTTAAGTAAATTATTTTGCCTCAGAGCTTCAGCAGCTATTATGGCAACACTAATCGCTACATTAAGTGATCTAGTTTTTTTGTTCATAGGAATCTTAATCTTATTTTTTAATATTTGATGTAGTTCATTTGGAACCCCAGCACTTTCTCTACCAAATAAAAGCATATCATTTTTTTTAAACTTAAACTTATGATATAATTTTCTTGCCTTAGTTGTCATCAAAACTATTCTAGATTTTTTATATTTCTCTAAAAATGAATTAAAGTCATTATGTCGAATAATTTCACATAAGCCCATATAGTCCATAACAACTCTCCTAAACCTGTTATCATTTAAATTAAACCCACACGGCTCTATCAGATGAAGTTTTAAATTTAAGCAAGCACTTAATCTGATTATTGCTGCAGCATTTTGTGGGATATCAGGTTTGTATAGGACTATGTGCATTATTTTAGCTTAATTTATGTGTCATTCTGACCCTAGAAATTTTAATAATATGGTTTTATTTAATAATTACATTATAAGCACTTACATAAATGAGCAAAGAAGAAAAAAAAGTTAATAGAAGAGATTTTTTATTTACAGCTAGTTATACTGTTGGCGCAGTAGGCGTTGGAGCAGTCATTTGGCCAATGATTGACCAAATGAATCCAGATAAAGCCCAACAAGCTTTAGCTACAACTGAAGTTGATATTAGTAACATTGAACCTGGCAAATCGGTTACGGTTTTATGGAGAGGTAAGCCAGTTTTTTTAAAAAGAAGAACTCCTGAGGAAATAGCAGAGGCAAGAGCCGTAAAAATGGACGATTTGCCTGATCCTCAAAAGGATGAAGAAAGGGTAAAAGAAGGTAAAGACGAATGGTTAGTCATGTTAGGAGTTTGTACACATCTTGGATGTGTGCCTTTAAAGGATAAAGGCGACTTCAATGGTTGGTTCTGTCCTTGTCATGGTTCACATTATGATGTATCAGGCAGAATTAGAAAAGGACCTGCACCAACAAATATGGAAATACCAAAGTTTGAATTTGTAGATAGTAATACGATAAAAATTGGTTAAAAAAAGTTATGAGCGAGCACGAATACACACCGAAATCTAAAGCAGGAAAATGGTTTAACGATCGTTTGCCATTGCTTACTCTTGGAGCACACCTTACAGATTATCCAACACCTAAAAATCTAAATTATTGGTGGACTTTTGGTGGAATTTTAACTTTTTGTTTAATTACTCAAATAGTTACAGGAATTGTTTTAGCAATGCATTATGTAGCTCATGCAGATTTAGCTTTTGCAAGTGTAGAACACATAATGAGAGATGTAAATTACGGTTGGCTAATAAGATATATTCATAGCAATGGTGCATCCATGTTTTTCCTAGCAGTTTACATTCACATTTTTAGGTCTTTATTTTATGGATCATACAAATCACCTAGAGAAGTAATTTGGATAATTGGTCTGATGATTTATTTATTAATGATGGCAGCAGCTTTCATGGGTTATGTTTTGCCTTGGGGTCAAATGAGCTTCTGGGGAGCTACAGTAATAACCAACTTATTTAGTGCGATTCCATTAGTCGGAGACAGTATAACAACTTGGTTATGGGGAGCATATTCTGTAGACAATCCTACACTTAACAGATTCTTTAGTTTACATTATTTAATCCCGTTTTTAATTTTAGGATTAGTGGTTTTACACATTTGGGCTTTACATGTTCCAGGCAACAATAACCCTGTAGGAATTGATATAAAGAAACCATCTAAAGATACAGTGCCATTCCATCCTTATATAACAATTAAAGACGCATTCGCGCTTTTAGTTTTTATGATCATATTTGCTGGATTTGTATTCTTCACTCCTAACGTTTTAGGCCACTCAGACAATTATATACCTGCAAATCCGTTAGTTACACCTGCTCACATTGTACCTGAATGGTATTTGTTACCGTTTTACGCAATTTTAAGATCTGTTCCTGATAAATTAGGTGGGGTAATTTTAATGTTCAGTGCAATTTTTATTTTATTTGTTTTACCTTGGTTAGATACATCAAAAGTTAGATCGGCTGTTTTTAGACCAATTTACAGACAGTTCTTTTGGATATTAGTAATAGACGTTCTAATGCTTGGTTATGTTGGTGCGATGCCAGCTGAAGGGATTTACTTAGTATTAGCTAGAGTGGGAACTATTTATTACTTCTTACATTTTATAGTCGTCATGCCTGTTGTCGGTTATTTGGAAAAAACAGATCCAATTCCTATGAGCATCTCCGAACCAGTTTTAACAGGAGGAGCAGAACCATCTATAGCTAGGAAGGTTAATGATAAAGTTTAAAATAAAACTATTAGTTTTATCTTTTTTGTTACTTATCTCAATTAGACCACTACAAAGCGCTGAAATGGTTGATCCAATTAAAGTTGATTGGAGTTTCAAAGGTTTAACAGGAACATTTGATAGAGCATCACTACAAAGGGGTTTTCAAGTTTATAAAGAGGTATGTGCTTCTTGCCACTCAATGCAATATCTTAGCTATAGAAATCTAGGAGAACCTGGAGGACCTGAGTTTTCAGAACAAGAAGTAAAAGCTATTGCTGCCAGTTTCGAAATAGAGGATGGCCCAGATTCTCAAGGAGAAATGTTTACTCGACCAGGAAAACCCTCAGATAAATTTAAGAGTCCATACCCAAATGTTCAGGCAGCAACGGCTGCTAATGGTGGGGCATACCCACCCGATATGTCAGTTTTAGTTAAAGCAAGAAAAGGTGGAGCTAATTACATTTATTCAGTACTTGTCGGTTACGAAGACCCTCCTCCAGGCGTAACTCTTGATGACGGTGTTTATTACAATAAATATATGGCTGGTAATAAAATCAAAATGCCCAATAATTTAATGGACGGCCTAGTTGAATATGCAGATGGAACCGAGTCCACTGTTGATCAAATGGCTAAAGATGTTACAACTTTTTTAGCCTGGGCTGCCGAACCAGAACTTGAAGAGAGACACAAAACTGGTGTGAAGGTGATTATTTATCTAGTGCTCTTAACAATTCTTGTTTACTTGAGCATGAAAAAGATTTGGTCAAGGGTTGACACGGAAGTGTAATACATCGCCATCTTTTACAATATAATCTTTTCCTTCAATCCTTAACTTTCCGTTCTCTTTGCATTTTTCTGCACTTCCATATTCTATAAAATCTTCACAGCTTACAGCCTCTGCTCTAATAAAATTTTTTTCAAAATCCGTATGAATTACACTCGCAGCTTTTGGAGCTGGAGTATTTTTTCTTACTGTCCATGCTCTACTTTCCTCCGGGCCCGATGTGAAAAAGGTGTCTAGTTTTAGAAGATCGTAACCCCCTTTGATAAGTTTATTTAAACCTGTTTTGTCTAAACCAATTTCTTTCATAAAAGTTTCTTTCTCACTTTTTTCAAGACCGGAAAGCTGATCTTCAATATCTGCACAAATATTAATTATTTTTTCATTTGGATATCTAATTTTAACCATTTCAGTATATTTATTTCCTTTAGACAGGTTTTCCTCATCTAAATTGCATACTATAATTTTTGGCTTGATACTTAATAATCCAATACTATAAAGAAACTTTTCCTCTACCACATTATTTATCTTGGCTTCTTCACCTTTGTTTAAACTATCCAGTTTCTCATTTAAAATTTTTATTTCTTTTTCATCGAGGAACTTTTTTTTACTTTTTTCAAGTTTTTTTTGTATTAAGTCTAAGTCTGAAAGAATTATCTCAGTTTTTATTGTTTCAAGATCATCAGCTGGATTGATTTTTGAGTTAACGTGAGTAATTTTTTCAGAGTCAAAGCATCTTACGAGATGAATAATTGCATCGACCTCTCTAATATGGGAAAGAAATTTATTTCCTAATCCCTCACCTTTTGAAGCGCCTTTTACTAAACCCGCAATATCAACAAAAGTAATGTTTGTATAAATTTTTTTCTTAGAATTAGACAGCTTAGCCAATTGATCAAGCCTTGCATCAACAACATCTACTACGCCAATATTTGGGTCAATAGTGCAAAAAGGGAAGTTAGCGGCTTCAGCGTTTTTTGAAGCTGTTAGAGCATTGAATAAAGTTGATTTACCAACATTAGGTAGACCAACTATTCCACATTTAAATCCCATTAAGGTTTTGATTAACTTTACTTGAAAATAAGTCTATTTTTTTTTCTATTAAAGTCGGTATTTGTTTTACAATATTTTCAGTTATCTCTTTGATCATTTCTTCCTCGTCCTCTTTAAAATCGTCTAGAACGTGATTATTAACCTTTTTTTTCTGTTTTGGATGTCCAATACCTATTCTCACTCTAGAGTAGTCTTTACCAATAAACTTATCGATAGACTCTATGCCATTATGGCCAGCACTGCTTCCGCCAAATTTTGCTTTTACTTTACCAAAATCAATATCCATATCATCATGGAAGACAATTACGTTTTTTGCATCTATTTTAAAATAATCAATTAATTCTTTAATAGCAGTGCCTGAGTTATTCATGAAAGTAAGAGGTTTTATCGCATATATTTTCTTTTCCTCAATATTTCCAGTGGTCAGCAAACCTTTAAACTTAGGCTTTTGTTTCGAGAGTTTAAAATGTGAGTTTATTGCATCAATTATCTTAAAACCAATATTATGTCTTGTATTAGTATAGTTAGAACCTGGATTTCCTAGTCCGACTAGTAAAAGCATATTAATTATTTTTTCTCAGCAGGTTTTTTCTCAGCAGGTTTTTTCTCTTCAGGCTTTTTATCTCCAGCTGCCTCTTTAGTTTTATCATCTTTTTTAGATGGATCACCTTCTTTTGCAGCTGCATCTGCTCCTTCCGCTCCTGCTTCACCTTCAGCACCCTCTGCTGTAGTTTCTTCGGCTGGTTTTTCAGGCTCCTTGATTACTGTTGGGGCTGCAACTGTTGCAACCACAAAGTCTCTATCAGTAATCGTTGGTAAAACGTTTTCTGGTAATTTTACAGAAGAAATTTTAATACTAGTTCCAATATCAGTACCAGCTAAATCTACGGTAATTTCATCAGGTATATTTTCACCAGGACATTTTAATTCTACTTTTCTTCTTACAATATTTAAAACTCCTCCTCTTTTGAGACCTGGTGAGTCAGGATGATTAATAAATTTAACAGGTATTTCTAATATAATTTTTTTGCCTGATATTATTCTCATAAAATCTATATGTATAGGTTCCTCGGAGACGACATGATACGCTATATCTCTTGGAATTACTTTTTCTTTTTTCCCATCAACTTCTAATTCTAAAACTTTCGATAGAAAAGTATCGGAGCTTATAATAGTTGATATTTCTTTTTTACTGATTGATATATTTTGATTTGGATCTTTACCTCCGTAAAGAATTGCAGGAATATAACCTTTCGCACGCAGTTTATTATTTGCGTTAGAATTTGTATTCTCTCTTTTTATTGCTTTAAGGTTATTCATAAATTAATTGAAAAGGGTATATAACTCATGATCTTGATTAAGACAAGCTTTAATTGAACAAATCTGACACCGAGTTAGAATTAGCTATTCTTTTAATAGCTTCGGACATTAGTGAGGCAATAGATAACACCTCAATTTTATTATTATTTTTGATTTTTTGCGAATTATCAATTGTATCAGTAATAATTAATTTTTTAATTTTAGAATTTTTAATTTTTTTGACTGCGTCCCCGCTTAAAACTGCATGAGTTATGAAAACATAAACCTCATTTGCCCCATTTCTTTTTAAAGCCTCAACCGCATTTACAATCGTTCCTCCACTATCAATTATATCGTCAACAATAATACAGGTTTTATTTTTTACATTTCCGATAATATTCATTACTTCTGACTTGCCTGGAGCCGGTCTTCTTTTATCAATTATTGCTAAATCAGCTTTAATTCTTGTTGCTAATGCTCTTGTTCTTGCAACTCCACCAACATCTGGAGAAACACAAATTAATTTTTTACTATTTAACTTTTTTTTAATATATTTTGCAAACAAAGGCGCAGTATACAAATTATCTACTGGCATATCAAAAAAACCTTGTATTTGTCCTGCATGCAAATCTACGGTCACTACTCTTGTTGCGCCAGCATTCGAAATAAGATTAGCTACAACTTTAGCTGAAATAGAAGTTCTAGGAGCAACTTTTCTATCTTGTCTTGCATAACCAAAGTATGGGATAACTGCAGTAATTGTTTTCGCTGAAGATCTCTTTAATGCATCAATAACTAATAAAAGCTCCATTATGTTATCGTTAGCAGGATTAGATGTAGATTGAATTACAAAAACGCTATTTCCTCTAATATTTTCATTTATTTCAATATAGATTTCCCCATCAGCAAATCTTTTAATATTAGTATTAATCAGTTTCAACTTTAAATTCTTGGAAATATTTTTGCTGAGCTTTAAATTGCTAGTTCCAGATAGAATTTTCATGAAATGTAATTATTTATACAATTATTTTAAAAAGTTTTCAAATTTTATCTAAACTAATTTAATTACAGATAAACACCTACCGTAGTCAATTTGTTTAAGTTTTGAAGACCTTCTGTAGCTAAAAAAGTTGTTTGATTCCTTAAAAGTGTCTCGTTTTATATGATCAACTATCACCCCTAGCTCCAGAAGTTTGTCAGACACAAAAGATCTTAAATTAAAGAGTTTTTTATTATTTTTTTTTTTTGAAAAATATTTTTTATTTTTTCTAGATTTTTTAAGAAATTTTTTAAAAAAACTGACGTCAACTTCATAGCTTTTTTTACCAATACAAGGTCCAACACAAGCATATATCAAACTATTTGAATTGTTTTTTTTAATTCTTAAAATTGTATTTTGAATTACTCTGGAAAATGCACCTTTCCATCCAGCATGAATACTTCCAACTATCTTATTTTTCTTATCATATAATAATATAGGAACACAATCAGCTGTTAGTACACATAGACTCATTCCTTTAATTTTTGTTATTATTGCATCCGCATTAATTTTTTTCTTATAATTATTCTTTTTAATTTCAATAACCTTATTGCTATGTGTTTGGTTCATAAGGATTAATTTTTCTTTTTTTACTCCCATTTTATCTGCAATAAAACTCAAGTTCTTTGATATATTTTTCTTACTATCTTTTGAACCTCTTCCACAATTTAAACTTTTATATAATCCTACCGAGTATCCATTCTTTCTAGAAAAAAAGCAGTGTTTAATATCTTTAAATTTTTTTAATTTTTTAGAATAAAACATCAATTAAAACCTGAATAATTATTAATTTTAAAATTATGAGCCAGAAATACTTTGAATAAACTCCCCATTGATCTGGTACTTAATAATCGTTTTAATCTTAAATAAAGATTAGTTTGGTCTGTAAATTTCATATTTTTTGCAAGTATTTCTGCTCTCGATAAAATTCCCATATTTTTCAAAAAGTCTTTTTGGGTAATTATATTTTCTACTTTTAAACCATTTTTTAAAAAAAATTCTTTTAGAAGAGAAAAATTTACATGAGATGTAATGTCAGCCCTTCCTAAATTACTAAGCAACTTATTTTTTTGGTGTTTAAAAACTGATTGTAATGTACTTTTATTATGTGATTTAAAATACCCGTAATCAATTAACAAAATACATCCATTCAACTCTGAGATTTTGTTAATTACTTTTTTTAGTTCGGAAAAGCCACTTTCCGGAAATTCAATAAATTTTAATTTTTTTAATGTTTTAAAAGTATTAATTACGCTTGAATTTTTCTTAGTAGTAATTTTAAAATTTTCTACAATTTTGTGATTATTTTTAAGAGTATAATGCTTTTCCATCAAATAATTTTTTCCACGT
>CACPPH010000013.1 GCA_902635795.1 uncultured Pelagibacteraceae bacterium | reverse complement strand
GAAAGCAATGGCACTATGAATTTTTATCAATGGAAACAAGAAGACATTTTATATGTTAATAAATTTGGAATTCTTGAGCCATCTAAATCAAAAAAATTTGATCCTGATGTTATTTTGTTACCAATGTTGGCTTTTGATGATAAAAAAAATAGGTTAGGTTATGGTAAAGGTTTTTACGATAGGTATCTGGCCAAAATTATTAAATCTTACAAAAAAATTTTAACCGTTGGTGTTGCTTTTTCTTTTCAAAAATATCATAAACTGCCGGTAAATAGTAATGATATTAAATTGGATTACATATTGACTGAAAAAGGCATATCAAAATGAATATCTTAATTCTAGGCGACGTGATGGGATTATCAGGAAGAAAAGCTCTAAAAAAACATCTCTTTAAAATAATCAAGGATAATGAAATAGATTTTTCAATTATAAATGGTGAAAACGCAGCTGATGATGGAAAAGGGATAACCAAAGAAATAGCTGAAGAATTTTTTTCTTTAGGAATTGATGTAATAACCTCAGGAAATCACATTTGGGATAAAGTAGAGACAACATCATACATTGAAAAAGAAAAAAGACTTTTAAGACCTGCTAATTTAGCAGAGGGCTCCCCTGGTAAAGGATTTGGAATTTTTCTTTCGAAAGATAAAAAATATAAAATTGGAGTAATAAATCTTATGGGTAACGTATTTATGAGAAAGACTGAGGATGTATTTAAAGTTGCCAAAGATATAACAAAAAAAATAGCTTTAAATAAAAATGTAGATTTTTCAGTAGTAGATTTTCATGGAGAAATTACAAGTGAAAAAATGGCCATAGGTCATTTTTATGATGGATTAACAACTTGTGTTGTTGGAACGCATACTCATATTCCAACAGCTGATACTAGAATTTTAGATAAGGGTACGGCATATCAAACTGATATTGGGATGTGTGGGGACTATAATTCAGTTATTGGAATGAACAAAGAAAACTCTCTAAAAAGATTTTTTAAAGACAAGGAGGCTGTTAAGCATTTTCCATCAGAGGGTGAGGGAACATTATCAGGACTTATCGTCAAAGCGGAAGCTGGATCAGGATTAGCTAAAAAAGTTACACGTTTAGTTGTTGGTGGGGCATTAGAGAAATAATATGGCAGGGCATTCTCACTGGGCTGGAATTAAACATAAAAAAGGTAGAGCCGATAAAGAGAGATCGAAGATATTTTCTAAACTTTCAAGAGAAATCACTGTAGCGGCAAAACTTGGTGATAAAGATCCAAATATGAATCCTAGATTAAGAACAGCAATTCAAGCTGCAAAACAGGCGAATATGCCAAAGGAAAATATTTTAAGGGCAATAAGTAAATCACAGATGTCTGGAGACAAAAATTACGATAATTTAAGATATGAAGGTTTTGGGCCTTTTAATACAGCTCTAATTATAGAAACTCTAACTGACAATAAAAACAGATCTGCCTCAAGTATAAGAACACTTCTACAAAAAAACGGAGGAAGACTAGGAGAGTCGGGATCTACTTCTCACATGTTTAATAGCTGTGGGATTATTCATATTGATAAAGACAAGATAAGCGAAGAAGATATGATTGAGTTAGCTGTAAACATGGGAGCTAAAGATTGCGTTCAAAAAGAGGGTTTTCACGAAATAGTTACAAAAAAGAGGATTTCTATAAAATTAAAACTAATCTAGAGAAAAAAATCAACAATTTTTCTTATTCAGCTATTGAATGGAGGCCATACAATTTTTTAAATTTAGATAAAGAAAAAAGTCAAAAAATGGTAGAAGTTTTAAATGCACTATTAGATTTGGATGATGTGCAAAATATATTTACTAATGCAAATTTAGAAAATTAGTTTGATGAAAATTATTGGCATAGATCCTGGATTAAGTGGAGCAATAGCTATTTTAGAGGATAAGAAAGTATTAAGCATATTTGATATGCCAGTTATGGCGGAAGGAAAGAAAAATAAAAGACAACTAAATAGTGCTCAATTAGTAGATATAATTAAAGAAAATATCAAAATAAATGATGATATAGCAATTGTAGTTGAACAAGTAAATGCAATGCCTGGTCAAGGGGTTACAAGCATGTTTAATTTTGGTCAGACTTTTGGAGCAATTAAAGGGGTATGTGCAGCTCTTAAATTACCTATTTTTTTTGTTAGGCCCTCAAAATGGAAAAAGCATTTTGATTTACTAAACTCGTCTAAAGACTCCAGCAGAACTAAAGTTATTGAAATGTATCCATCATTATCCAATCAATTGACAAAAAAAAAAGACGTTAATAAATCTGACGCCATTTTAATTGCTAGATTCTACAGTGAGACAAGATTTAAAGATAGTAATAGCTAATATTTTTGTTTAAAAACGCCAAATTCATGACACATTCTAAAAGTAATCAACTTTAATGGAACAAGATATTGCTGCTCAAGTTGTTGGTCTAGGTGGGGCGTCAGACTTCTCATTGTGGAGTCTTTTTTTAAGAGCTGACTTTGTAGTAAAATTTGTGATTGTTCTACTTATAGCAAGTTCCATATTTTCTTGGGCTTTGATTTTCGATAAATTTAAATTATTTAAAAATATAAATAAATCGACAGAAGATTTTGAGAAAAAATTTTGGAAAGCAAAATCAGCAGAAAGTTTTAATAATAACCTTCCAGCTAACTCTAACGATCCTGCCACATTAATTTTTAAAGCTGCTATGAATGAATTAATTAAAACAAAAAGACAATCTTCAGCTATTCAATCTGCGAGGGTGGAAAGAGTTTTAGAAATTGCTACAGATAACGAATTAAAAAAAGTTGAAAAAAACTTTACTTATTTAGCAACTATTGGTTCAACAGCTCCTTTTATAGGATTATTCGGGACTGTTTGGGGGATAATGAATTCTTTTCAATCGATAGCAATATCAAGAAATACTAGTCTAGCAATAGTTGCTCCGGGAATAGCTGAAGCCCTATTCGCTACCGCACTAGGATTATTAGCAGCCATTCCAGCCGTGGTCGCATATAACAAATTTAACAGTGACTCTAGAAGATATTTTTCAAAAATTGAAAATTTTTCTAAAAGATTTTTGTCAATAATTTAAATAATGGCTTTCAAATTTAATCGCTCAAAAAATGAACCAATGAGTGAAATAAATGTTACACCATTTGTGGACGTAATGTTAGTTTTGCTTATTATTTTTATGGTTACAGCTCCATTATTAACTGTTGGGGTCCAGGTAGATCTTCCAGAGTCAGCCGCTGACTCTCTTCCAGATGATCAAGAACCATTAACAATTAGTATTAATTCAAAAGGTGAAATTTATATACAGGAACATCAGGTTACTTATCAGAAGATGATACCAAAACTATTAGCTATAGCAAAAAATAGAACTGATACGAGAATTTACGTAAGGGGAGATAAAAATATTAATTATGGAAGAGTACTCGAAGTAATGGGCACACTCTCAGGGGCCGGTTTTTCTAAAGTTGCGCTCATTTCAGAACCATACAAAAATTAGGATGGAATATGATAAAAAGTTTGGCTTATTCAATTACTTTTCACTCAATAATGATTTTGTTAACAGTTTTGAGCTTACCTTTTATGCTTAGAGAGCCAATTGAACTCCCTCCAATAGTCTCGGTCGAATTAATTCAAATTTCTGACAAAACTAATATTCCTTATGCTCCAAAAGCTAGAAAAATAATTGAAGAAAACAAAAAAAAAGAGGAGGATAGAGTAGTCTCTGAACAAGCCCCCCCGGCTGCTAAAGCTAAGGAAAAACCAGATAGAATTCCTTTACCTAATGAAAAAAAAGAAGAAAAAAAGATTGTTAAAAAAAAACAGAATCCAGAAGAAATTAAACCTGAGATTAGGCAGTCCTCAGAATTTGAAAAAAAAGAAATAATAGATACAAACCAAATAGCTGCATTAATTGATAAAGCAAAAGAAGTAGAGGCTGTTCAAGAAAAAGAAAGCAATAAGGTTACTCAAAGTAGCAAAAAAAATTCCTTTGCAACTGGTCTAACTTTGTCCGAAGAGGATGCTCTGAGAGCTCAAATTTTTGGTTGCTGGAGCGTACCTTTAGGATTACCTTATGATCAAAATTTGTTAGTGAGAATAAAACTTCAATTAAAAAAAGATGGAACCATAATGAAATCTGAAATATTAGATCACGAAAGAATGAACAGACCTGGTCAAAAATTCTACAAAGTTCTGGCAGAAAGTGCTTTAAGAGCAGTAAGATTATGTCAACCACTAAAAGTTCCACCTACAGGTTATGATAAGTGGAAAGATCTTCAATTAAACTTTAACCCAACGGAAATGCTTAAAGGATAGATGAAAAAAATTTTATATATTTTAATCATAAATACTTTGCTTTCTGTAAAGTCCTATGCCTTGATTGAAATAGATATTACTCGAGGAAATTTAGATCCACTTCCTATAGCTGTATCTCCGCTACATGTTGATATCAAGTCAGAGGAATTTGAAAATATAAAAGTTAGAGAATTAGGAAATAAGATTTCACAAATTATTGAAAATAATTTTAAAAATACTGGGTTATTTAATCCACTTAAAAAAGAAGCATTTGTCCAAAAACCTGATATTGCCCATTTAAAACCAAGATTTGAAGACTGGAGATTAATCAAAGCGCAAGCTTTAGTAACTGGAAAAATTCTTGTCAAAAATGAAAAATTGAAAGTTGAATTTAGACTTTGGGATTTGACTGCGGCACAAGAAATGACTGCATTAGCCTTCACAACTACTCCATCTAATTGGAGACGAGTAGCCCACATAATATCAGATAAAATATATGAGAGACTTACCGGAGAAAATGGATATTTTGACACTAGAATAATTTATGTTGCTGAAAGCGGTCCAAAAAATCAAAGAGTAAAAAAACTTGCTATAATGGATCAAGATGGTTCGAACACAAAATACTTGACTTTAGGTAACGAGTTAGTTTTAACACCTCGATTTAATCCAACAAATCAAATGGTTACATACATGTCATATTTTAGAAATATGCCAAGAGTTTATTTACTCGATATTGAAACCGGCACACAAGAAGTAGTTGGAAACTTTCCAGGCATGACGTTTGCACCAAGATTTTCGCCAGATGGTAAAAAAATTATCATGAGTTTTGCTAAAGAAGGTAATTCTGATATCTATACTATGGATTTAGAATCAAGAATTGTGGAGAGAATTACCGAACACTCATCAATCGATACGTCACCATCATTTTCCCCAGATGGAAAATTCATCGCATTTAATTCTGATAGAAGCGGTCTACAACAAATTTATGTGATGAGAAGCGATGGTACTAATGTTAAAAGGATAACTTTTGGAAAAGGAATTTACGGAACACCAGTTTGGTCGCCCAGAGGAGATTTGATAGCTTTTACTAAAATGCATAAAGGGAGATTTTTTATTGGTGTGATGAGAACAGATGGAACTGGCGAAAGATTGTTAACAGAGAACTATTATCAGGAGGCTCCATCCTGGTCTCCTAATGGAAGAGTTTTAGTATTTTATAGAGAAACCAAGGCAGGAACTAAAGGAGAAGGCTTTTCAGCAAAATTATGGTCTATTGATATTACTGGATACAATGAGAGAAGGCTTTCCACTAAAACCGACGCTTCTGACCCATCTTGGTCTTCATTATTATCTAAGTGAGGTTGAATTTTATGTAAAATATACTTGAATAACTATTAATAATTTGAAATAACCAAATTGAACCTAGGGGAAAAAATGACATTATATACGAATTTAAAAAACATATTTTTAGTAATCTTAGCAGCTTTAATTCTTAGCGCCTGCTCAACAGCTAAAAAATCAGGTGTTATTGATGGAGATGTTTATACTGGAACTGAAACAGTCGAGTATTTAGCTGCAGGTGTACCAGACAGAGTTTTTTTCGCGACTAACAAATCTTCTCTAACAACAGCCTCACGAGCTACATTGAGAAAACAAGCAACTTTCTTAAGAAAGAATAAAAATCTTAATGTGACTATTGAAGGTCATGCTGATGAAAGAGGTACAAGAGAATATAACTTAGCTTTGGGTGAAAGAAGAGCTAATGCCGCAAGAGATTATTTAATGACTTACGGTATTTCTGGTAAAAGGATTTCTGTAATTAGTTATGGTAAAGAAAAGCCTGTTAACCCAGCATCATCGCCTATCGCGTGGTCTCAAAACAGAAGATCAGTAACAGTAAAAGTAAATTAATTAGTTTTTATTTATTAAAAGACCCTTTGATGCTCAATTAAAGGGTCTTTTTTTTGCCATTATGTCTAAATAAAATTTGATTCATGGCTGACTTTTTCATTAAATTAAAATTTTCTATATTAATTTTAATTTTAATTTCTTCTTTGTTGGTGCTCAAAAAATTAAATGCCGAGGAGGAGGAGATTTACTTAAAATCTATTTCGGACCAAATTCAAGTAATTACTAAAGATTTAAAAACACTTGAAAAAGCTGTTTATCAAAAATCTGATGTTTCAAAAAATGTAACACTAAATGCTGCTAATAATGATGGATTGAACGAAGATATTTTAACAAAACATCTTTTAAAACTAAACGAAATTGAAGATCAATTTAGAGAGCTGACAAATAAATTTGAAGAAGTTAATTTTAAATTAGATAAATTATCGACAAGAGTAACTAAAATTCAATCTGACACTCAATTAAGATTTTCGGATTTAGAGAGCGGTGATTCTAATTATCAAAAAGAAAAGCAAGTTTCTTTGCCTGGAACCTCAAAGCCACAGGACTTTGGAGCAAACCCTGGGTATCAAACTACAAATTTACCTAATCAACAAACTATTAATTCAGTAGAAAGTGCTCAAACGGTTATTTCGGAAGAACCCGAAAAAACCGAGTCAATTTTGCCTAATAAGGCTCCAAATGAACAATACGAGTTTGCAGTAAGCTTTATGAAAATTGGAGATTATGAAACAGCTGAGGCAGCATTAAAAGAATTTATTGATAAAAACAAAGATCATGACTTAGCAGGAAATGCTCAATATTGGTATGGAGAAACATTTAGGATCCGTCAACTTTATTCAGATGCAGCAACTGCATATTTAGATGGGTATCAGAATTATCCAAAAAGCAAAAAGGCTCCAGATAATCTTTTAAAGTTGGGCATAACAATGGTTCAACTTGGTGAAAAAGACCAAGGTTGTAAAATGATATTGGGAATTAAAAAAGAATACCCAAAAGCAAGCAAGTCTGTGCTACAAAAAGCTCAGTATGAGCAAAAAAAATTCAAGTGTAATTCTTAAAAGTGGTTTCAAAGATTTTCCTGATCTAAATAAAATTTATCTTAATTTTAAAAATAAAATTATTCAGACGCGGATTAAATCTTTCATTGTTGCAATTTCTGGTGGCCCAGACAGTTTGGCACTAGCAGCATTAACGAAAGCATTGAAAAGAGAAAAAAAATACAATTTTCAATATGTTTTGATTAATCACAATATTAGGAAAAACTCTTCTTTTGAGGCTAAGCAGGTAAAAAAATTGCTCAAAACAAATAAAATTAATTTAAAAATTTTACATAATAAAACTAAAATTAAAAACAATCTTCAAAGTCACGCTAGAAATGTAAGATACGATTTATTAGTCAAATATTGTCTTAAAAAAAATTTAAAATCAATTTTGACAGCTCATAATCTTGAAGATCAAGTTGAAACTTTTTTAATTAGATTATCAAGAGGCAGCGGATTGACAGGATTATCTGCAATGAAATTTGAAACTAAATTAGATAACAAAATTAAGCTTTGTAGACCATTATTAGATGTAAAAAAAAAATCACTTGAAAAAATTTCGAAAAAGATATTTGGAAGATTTTTCAAAGACCCGACTAATACTAACAGGAAGTATTTGAGAACAAAAATAAGACTTTTGAGAAAACCTCTTTCTAAAAGTGGACTTGACTATGATCAAATAATTAAATCAATTAATAATCTAGCATCAAGTAAGGCTATATTAGATCAGTACTACAAAAATATATTTAATAAAGTAGTTAAAAAAAACAAAGGATACATATTAATAAATTATAGTATTTTTGAAAACTTGAGTGAGGAAATAAAGATAAAAATTATTAATGACTCGATAAAAACAATTATTAAAAACTACTATAGCTTAAGAGCCTCAAAAGTTATCCGCTTGATTTCAAATTTGAAGGACAAGGAATTTACTAGTAGAACTCTTGGAGGATGCTTATTTTCCAAGAAAAAAGAATATATTAGCCTAAAAAAAGAGGAAAAGTAATAGATTTCAAGTATTTAGGAATATTTTGTCTTATTTACAACTTAATTAATAATAAAATATACTTGTTTATAAAAATTTAATGATTATTTAAGAGTTATGAATATTAAAAATTTAATAATGTGGGTAATAATTGTCCTTCTTTCTGTTGGACTTTTCAACATGTTTCAAGACCCAAAAAAGATTAATTTAGAAAAAAATTCTTTGGCGTTCTCAAGTTTTTTAAATGAAGTTGACGCTGGCAGAGTTGTCGAAGTTCAGATTCAAGGCAATAATATTTCGGGAGTTTTAGCTGATGGAAAAACATTTACAACATATTCTCCTAATTACCCCGAATTAGTTGATAAACTTTCAGAAAAAGGCGTAAGTATTGCAGCCACTCCATTAGAAGATAAGATGCCTTCATTACTAGGTATTTTACTTTCTTGGTTTCCAATGCTTTTATTAATAGGTGTTTGGATATTTTTCATGAGACAAATGCAAGGTGGAAAAGGTGGGGCAATGGGTTTTGGAAGATCTAAAGCTAAACTGTTAAATGAAGCTCAAGGTAAAGTTACATTTAATGATGTTGCAGGTGTTGAGGAAGCTAAAGAAGAGGTGGAAGAGATAGTAGAATTTTTAAAAGATCCAAAGAAATTTAGTAGGCTTGGTGGAAAAATTCCAAAAGGAGCTCTTTTAATTGGACCTCCTGGTACAGGAAAAACTTTACTCGCCAAAGCTATCGCCGGAGAGGCTAATGTGCCTTTTTTTTCAATATCGGGTTCTGACTTTGTCGAAATGTTTGTTGGTGTTGGTGCATCCAGAGTTAGAGATATGTTCGAACAAGGTAAAAAACATTCCCCATGTATAATATTTATAGATGAAATAGATGCAGTGGGCAGAAGTAGAGGCGCAGGATTAGGCGGAGGAAATGATGAAAGAGAACAAACACTTAACCAGTTACTAGTAGAGATGGATGGTTTCGATACAAATGAAGGTATAATATTAATAGCTGCAACTAATAGGCCAGATGTTCTAGACCCTGCATTACTAAGACCTGGAAGATTTGACAGGCAAGTAGTAGTTGGGAATCCCGATATAATAGGTAGAGAAGCAATTTTAAAAGTTCATGTTAAAAAAATTAACACTGGTCCTGATGTAAAATTAAGAACTATTGCAAGAGGAACTCCAGGATTTTCAGGCGCAGATTTAGCTAATTTAATTAATGAGTCAGCTTTATTAGCTGCAAGAAAAAATAAAAGAGTTGTTACAATGTCTGATATTGAAGAGGCTAAAGACAAAGTAATGATGGGAGCTGAGAGAAGATCTATGGTAATGTCGGAAGACGAAAAAAAATTAACAGCTTATCATGAAGGTGGCCACGCAATAGTTGCTCTTAATGAAAAAGCATCAGATCCAATTCATAAAGCAACAATTATTCCTAGAGGTAGAGCCCTTGGTATGGTTATGAGACTACCAGAGAGAGATCAGCTATCTGTTACAAGAGAAAAAATGCACGCTGATATAGCTGTAGCAATGGGAGGAAGAATTGCAGAAGAAATAATTTTTGGACATGATAAAGTTACATCAGGGGCTTCATCAGATATTGATATGGTAACGAAAATGGCAAAAAATATGGTTACAAAGTATGGGATGAGCACTGAGCTAGGCACTATTGCCTATGGAGAAAATGAAGAGGAAGTTTTCCTTGGAAGATCTGTTACTAAACAACAAAATATGTCAGAAGAAACAGCAAAAAAAATTGATGCAGAAGTAAAAAAGATAGTCGATAAGGGTTATGAAAGAGCAAGAAAAGTTTTAACAGATAAAATTGATGACCTACACAAAATAGCAAAAGCATTGCTTATCTACGAAACGTTGTCGGGAGATGAAATTAGAGACTTGATACTTAAAGACATTAAACCTACAAGATCTTTCAAAGAAGAGGAAAATGATGATGGAAAATCATCATCAGCGTTAGGATCATTGGGTCTAAAGCCAAAACCTGCAATCTAAAATAAACATGATTAAATATTACACTAGAGCGTGTAATTTTATTTATGGTAATCTGGCAAAATCATTGATTAAAAAAGGTAAGGCGTTACCTTTATGCGGAAATAATTATATAGCCTTTGAAAATATCGAATTATTCCAAAGAAAAGGAAATAAAATAAAAAATAGAATTATAAGCTTTAAAGATTTTAAGAAATTGAACAATACAGAGAGAAAAGTAATAAATAAACATTTAAAAAAAATAATTTCTAAAAGAAAAAATTTTTTGTCAAATGTAAATTTTTCTCAACCTTCTATAATGGGTATTTTAAACTTAACCCCCGATAGTTTTTCTGATGGGGGGAAATATAATAAAAAAAACAAATCGTTTAAGCGCATCAAAGAAATGATAAAGTTTGGAGCCAACATAATTGATGTTGGAGGAGAATCTACTAGACCGGGTTCTAAAACTATAAACTCCAAATTGGAGTGGAAAAGAGTTGAACATGTAGTGAAAAATTTTAAAAGAAAATATAAAAATATTTGTTTATCAATAGATACTAGAAAAAAAGATATTATGATTAAAAGCATCGATTATGGAGCAGATATTATTAATGACGTTTCAGGATTTAAATTTGACGATAAATCTTTGAGTAAATTAAAGAAATTTAAGATATCAAAAGTTTTACATCATATGCAAGGCACGCCGGATACAATGCAAAAAAATCCAAAATATAAAAATGTATTATTAGATATTTATGATTTTTTTGAAAATAACATTAAAAATAATTTTTCTGATACAAAGATAGTAATAGATCCAGGAATCGGTTTTGGTAAATCTTTGAAACATAATTTGACTTTAATTTCAAAGATTTCTCTGTTTCATACTTTAGGTTTCCCTATTTTAATCGGAACCTCTAGAAAAAGATTTATTAATGAAATATCAGGTAAGCATGATAGTATTGAAAGAATAGGCGGAACTTTAGCATCTGTCTTATATTTATTATCGCAAGGTGTGCAAATTTTTAGAGTTCATAACGTTAAAGAAGTCAAACAAGGAATTTTAGTTTTTAAAAAAATATTATTTAATTGATGAAAAATAAATATTTTGGGACAGATGGTATTCGTGGAACTGTAAATACAGGAAACATAACTGGAGAGAAATTTTTCAAGTTTGGTCTTGCTTCAGGTACTTTCTTTAAAAATCAAAAAAGAAACAAACAGATTGCTGTAATAGCTAAAGATACTAGATTATCTGGTTATACTTTGGAGCCAGCATTAGTATCAGGCTTAGTTTCTGGGGGAATGCATGTTTTTACTTTAGGACCTCTACCGACAAATGGTTTAGCTATGCTAACGAAATTAATGAAAGCAAATATGGGAATAATGATAACAGCTTCACACAATCCTTATTTTGACAATGGTCTTAAATTATTTGGCCCTGATGGAATGAAACTTTCTGATAAAATTGAGAAAAAGATCGAAAAATTAATAGATGACAAAAATACAAAACAACTTACAAATCCAAAATTTTTAGGTAGAGTTAAAAGATTAGAAGATGCAAATGATAAATACATAAATATTTTAAAAAGAAACTTCCCGAAAAATTTTAACTTAAAAGGCTTAAAAATAGTTTTAGATTGCGCAAATGGAGCATGTTATAAAGCTGCTCCTAAACTTTTAAATGAACTTGGTGCTAAAGTAATATCAATAGGAATTGAGCCAAACGGTATAAATATTAATGATAAGTGTGGCTCAACTTATCCATCTAAAATTAAATCAGCAGTAAAAAAGTTTAAAGCAAATGTTGGCATTGCTTTTGATGGTGATGCAGACAGAATTATAATGTGTGATGAAAAAGGAAAAATTATTGATGGTGACCAAATTATAGCTATGCTCGCTAGAAGATGGAAATCTAAAAAAATTTTAAAAGGAGGTGTAATTGGAACGTTGATGTCTAATTTAAGTCTTGAAAATTTTCTAAAGAGTGAAAAAATAAAATTTCATAGGTCTAAAGTTGGAGACAGGTATGTAAAAGAGAAAATGAAAAAACTTAATTTTAATTTAGGCGGAGAACAATCTGGACATATAATCTTAGGTAAATTTGCAACTACCGGAGATGGTTTATTGGTAGCTCTAGAGGTTTTATTTTCATTAAGGAAGGGTAAAAAAGCAAGTGATCTTTTAAGTGTCTTTAAACCTATGCCTCAAGTTTTAGAAAATTTATCAGTTAAAAATAAAGAGATTATTAATAGTACAAAATGCAAAAATGCAATTAAGAAAGCGATGAAAATAATGGGCCATAATGGAAGAGTATTAGTGAGAAAATCTGGAACAGAACCAAAAATAAGAATTATGGCTGAGTCAAAAAATAAAATACTAATTATGAAGTGTATTAATCTAATAAAAAAATCAATAAGCTAAATTGAAACCAAAATCCAAAATTTTAATTATAGCTGGATCAGATTCTTCTGGAGGCGCTGGGATTCAAGCAGATATTAAAACTGTAACTTCTTTAGGTAGCTATGCGATGACAGCTATTACAGCTGTTACTGCACAGAATACTACTGGAGTTAAGTCTGTAGTTTCTCTTAAGCCTATAGAAATTGAAAAACAAATTTTGTTCACAATTAAAGATATCAAACCAGATGCAATCAAAATAGGAATGTTGCATTCCTCAGAAGTTATCAATTCAATAATAAAAAGCTTAAAAAGTATTAAGACAAAAAAAATCATACTAGATCCGGTTATGGTAGCTAAGGGTGGAGCTAAATTAATTAACGAAAAAGCAATCCAAACTATGAAAAAAAAACTTATAAAAAAAATATTTCTTATCACTCCAAATATTCCTGAAACTCAAGTTTTAGCTCAAATGAATATTTCTAGCACTAATGATATGATTAAAGCAGGAAGAAAAATATTAAAATTTGGTGCAAAGAACGTTTTAATAAAAGGAGGTCATCGAGAATCAAATTTGATTGAGGATGTATACTTAAATAAGAATGAAATTAAAATTTTTAAAAATAACAAAATCAAAACAAAAAATACACATGGTACAGGTTGTACCTTATCTACTGCAGTTGCAACTTTTTTGTCTTGTGGAAAACCATTAAAGAAGTCCTGTGAGTTGGGAATTAAATATGTTAACCAAGCTATAAAATCTAATCTTAATTATGGAAAAGGTCATGGACCAATAAATCATCTTAATTCAATCAAAGTTAACAAGAAATTTTTTTTATGAAAAATGTTGTAGTAGTAGGCTCGCAATGGGGAGATGAAGGAAAAGGTAAAATTGTAGATTGGCTCTCTAGAGAAGCCGACGTAGTAGTACGTTTTCAAGGCGGGCATAACGCAGGACATACTTTAGTAATTGATAAAAAAATATTTAAACTTAGATTGTTACCCTCTGGTATCGTAAGAAAGGAAAAAATTTCTGTTCTTGGAAATGGAGTGGTAATCGATCCTTGGGCCCTTTTGAGTGAAATCGAGGAGATTAAAAAAAAGGGGATTAATGTTACTCCGGAAAATTTCATAATTTCAGAGTCAGCTTCTTTAATTCTCCCGTTTCACCAAGAAATGGATGAAATAAGAGAAGATGCTGCTGGCAAAGCAAAGATTGGCACAACAAGAAGAGGTATAGGTCCTTGCTACGAGGACAAAGTAGGAAGAAGGTCAATAAGAGTTATGGATTTAAGATCAAAAACTAATTTAGCTAAAAGATTAGAAAATGTTCTCATGCATCATAATGCAATAAGAAAAGGTTTAAAGAAAAAACTGTATAAAAAAGAGGAATTAAAAAAAAAATTACTTAAAATTGCTCCAGAAATATTGAAATATGCAAAACCAGTTTGGCTTAAACTTGATGAATTTAAAAAGGATAGAAAAAAAATATTATTCGAAGGAGCCCAAGGCATATTACTGGATGTTGATCATGGCACTTATCCTTATGTTACTTCCTCCAATACAGTGCCAGCGATGGCAGCCACCGGTTCAGGATTAGGACCAGATAAAATAAATTATATTTTAGGGATTACCAAAGCATATACAACTAGAGTTGGCAGTGGTCCATTCCCTACAGAACTAAAAAATAAAATAGGTGAAAGCTTGGGAAAAAGAGGTAAAGAATTTGGTACAGTCACAGCTAGGAAAAGAAGATGTGGTTGGTTTGATGGTGTTTTAGTCCGTCAAACTATAAAGATCTCAGGAATTGATGGTATTGCTCTCACCAAATTAGATGTATTAGACAATTTAGACGAAGTTAAAATTTGTGTTCAATATGATCTTAATGGAAAAAAAATGGACTATTTACCTGCAGCGTCAGAGGATCAATTTAAGATTAAGCCTATATATAAAACTTTTCCAGGTTGGAAAACTAATACTCAAGGTATTAGGAATATGAAAGATTTACCTGAAAACGCAAAAAAATATATTTATGCACTAGAGGATTTTATAGGTGCAAAAGTTTCTAGTATTTCTACAAGCCCAGAGAGAGACGATACTATTTTGATAGAAGATCCTTTTAAAATTTAATTTACAGGTAAGAGGTTTTTAGTTTTACTTGCATTTATCATAGATTTTTGAAGCTTTTCAAAAGCTTTTGTTTCTATTTGTCTAATTCTTTCTCTGCTAATATTATATTTTTTGCTAAGTTCATCTAAAGTTATTGGGTTTTCTCTCAATCGTCTTGCAAGAATTATTTCTTTTTCTCTTTCATTAAGAATTTTCATTGCACTTTTTAATAGTTCTTTCTTGTCATCATATTCTTGTTTTTGTGAAATTACTAATTCTTGATCTAAACTATCATCAACTAACCAATCTTGCCATTCATCAGTTTCACCACTTTTAATCGGATCATTAAGAGATTTTTCCTGCCCCATCATTCTTCTATTCATATTTATTACCTCGCTAGAGTCTACATCTAGTCTTTTAGAAATTTCTTTTACTTGATCATCTTTTAGATCTCCATCTTGATTGGGAGCTATTTGGCTTTTAAGTTTTTTAAGATTAAAAAAAAGTTTTTTTTGTGCGGTAGTCGTACCCATCTTCACCAAGCTCCATGATCTTAAAACATATTCTTGAATAGCAGCTTTAATCCACCACATTGCATAAGTAGCTAATCTAAAACCCTTATCTGGATCAAATTTTTTTACAGCTTGCATTAATCCTATGTTTCCTTCGGATATTAACTCATTTACAGGTAAACCATATCCACGGTAACCCATTGCAATTTTTGCTACTAACCTTAAATGACTTGTAACTAATTTATGAGCTGATTGTAAATTTCCATTTTCTCGCCAATTTTTGGCTAGCATATACTCTTCCTCAGCATCAAGCATAGGAAATTTTTTTATTTGAGCAAGATAAACTGATAATCCTCCTGTAGAGAGTGAGGGTATATTGCTTAAAGATTTTTCATTATTCATATTCAATAGTTTTAGATTTATATATTAATTTGAATTTTTCAACTATTAAGATTACTGAGAAAATAAAGCATTTTTTTGAAATCGTCAGGTAAATTAGATTTAAAACTTACAATCTTCTTTTTTGTTGGATGGATAAACTCTAAGGTTTTCGCATGCAAAATTTGACCTTTTATCTCTCTTAAATTTTTAATAAAAACTTTGTTAACTTTTTTAAATTTAAGATTTTTTTTCCCATATTGTTCATCTCCTAAAATTGATGTACCTTTAAATTTCATATGGGCTCTTATTTGATGCGTTCTACCAGTTTCTAAATTACATTCTATTAAGCTAATTTTCGGAATATCTTTAAAACTAAAAACTTTTATTGTTTTATAATTTGTAATTGCTTTTTTTCCTTTAATTTCACTAACACTCATTAATTGTCTGTTTTTTTTATTCCTCGAGATTAATGTCTCAATTCTACCATTTAGCGGTCTAATGACTCCCCAGATAAGACATTGATATTTCCTTTTAATTGTATGGGCACTGAACTGATTACCTAAATTGGAATGAGAGAAATTGTTTTTAGCAACAACAAGTAAACCACTAGTTTCTTTATCTATTCTGTGAACAATGCCAGGCCGTAACTTTCCATTTATATTAGATAAATTTTTTTTATATTTAAATGCTAAAGCATTAGCCAAAGTATTTTTGAAATTTCCTGCTCCAGGATGAACAACCATACCCTTAGGTTTATTGACAATCAAGATATCAGAATCTTCGTAAACTATATCTAATTTAATTTTATTTGGGTGAAGACTAACCTCTTTTTTTTCATCTAAATTCAAAAAGATTTTATCGTTAAATTTAATTTTTGCAGATGGAGATACCTCAACTTTATTATTTATTATAAGATTTTTCTTTTGAATTAGTTTTTTTATGTAAGATCTTGTAAAATCTTTTATTTTCTCAGATAAAAAAACATCAACTCTTTTCTCAGTATCTTTTTTATTTATAAAGAATTTGATTGTTTTATTCATAAATTAATTTAAATTATCTTATATTGCGCCGGTAGCTTCAACTGGATAGAGCGCCGGATTTCGGCTCCGGAGGTTATGGGTTCGACTCCTATCCGGCGCACCAATTCATAAAATCCAATTTTTAAATTTATCTTTGTTCTCGACTATATAACGAGGAAATGACCCGTCTATACTAACTCTTTTATATTTTATTTGTCTATTAAAAAGATCCTCACCTTTTGAAATTCTGTTTTCTATTTTTTTTAAATTAGTAAATTCATCTTTATTAAATTCCTGATGTGAATAAGAAATAATTTTATTTCTTATTGATTTAGCATCTTTTAAAAAACTAAAATGCCAACCGCCATCATTAATCAATTGTATCTTTTTACCAAAAATTTTCCAAAAGAATTTTCTTTTTATTTTTATATTTCTAAGCCACTGAGGAGATTTTAAATATTTCTTTTGACATATCTTAGTTCCAGCCCAATTACTCTCTGAAACATTAAGTAAATTGATTTTTGATTGAAAATTTTTTTGTAAAAAACAGGCATATTTATTTTTTATTTTAAATTCTTTAATTTTATATGGGTCTGGAATTTCATCAATATCTGAAATCATAATTAAATCTTCATCATTAAGATCTTTGTATCCTTTTTTAAGAGAATTTCTTTGAAATTGGTCTCTAGCATGATTTGCGTGCCATCCTTTTTTAGTAGATTTTACCTCAGTAGGTAAATCATCAATTACCAAATATTTGATTTTATTTTTAAATTTTGAAAAATTTTCTAACTTAAAGTTTAGTTTTTTTGGGTTCCCTGCATGATCTTTTGTTGCTTCTGCTATGATAAATTTATCCACTTCTTTGAACAAAGTATGTAGTCTTATATCTAAGACTAAATCTTCGTCAAAATACATAAAGCAATCTACTAATTTCATAATTTGACCGTTGAGGAAGTGAAACCTAGTTTTTTATTTTTTAAATTACTAGAAGCACAATGTAAATTAGTTCTATCAAAAACCAGAAGATCTCCAAGCCTCCATTTATAAACTAAATCAATTTCTAAACCTTTTAAGTTATCGATTTCTTCGTGATTTAAATACTTTTTATGCATTTTGTCGTCGAATTTTTTCCCACTATAAAGATTTATGTGTTCTGATGATCTTTTATTATACCCTTTAGCTGCAAGCTCTTTTTCATTGATTGAAAATGTTGTGGAGCATCCATAAAACCTATTTTTAAAAATAATAGTTTCACCCTCATTCGAGAGGGGTAACAGAGTTTGTTTATATATAATTTTTTCAAAATCAAAACCTGTATCAACATGCAAAGAAACAGGCATAAAGCTTTCTTGAAATAATCCTAAACTCGCAAGACCATTTTTTGTTTTAGGATTATCCATCTCAAAATTATCTAAAATTAATTTTAGTTTATTATAATATATTTTTTGTAATTCAGGATAAAAATTTTCGGACCATTTTTTTTTAATAATTTTCTGCCTTGTATTGTTTATCTCTAACGGTAAGTCTCTATATAATTCTTGAAATAATTTAATTTCATTTGTATTGATAAAGTTTTCGATTACAAATGGTTCACTTTCATTTTTCTTTATTGTTTCAATAAATTTATGCATCATTCACCCATATTTATTAAAGTTCCTCTTTTTTTTGCACCGAAATAAGAGAAATAAAATACTAAGATGCCAAAAATAAAATAGATTACAGATATCATAATTGATTTAAAAATATTTATATAGCTTACCGAATTATTCATCAGGATACTCCTCATTTCTTCGAAGATATGAACTAAAGGTAGTGACTTTGCGACGATTTGAAGAGAATTAGGCAATATCTCTATTGGATAATAGATACACCCCAGAGGAGCTAAAAAAAATAAACTAGCCCAAGCAATATTTTCAAAGGATGGCCCATATCTTAGTAATCCTGAAGTAACCAATAGACCCAAAGTAATTCCAAACAAATATAATGCTATTAATAGAAAAATTAGTGGTATCCCTAGTTTTAAAACTGAGACTCCAAATAAAGGAATTGCTATTAAAACTGCAGGAACCAAACCTATTAAAGTTCTTATAATTGCTGTTAATGTTAAAGAAGCAATGATTTCTCTTATTCTTATTGGAGCTATAAATAAATTTGTAAAATTTCTACTCCAAATTTCCTCTAGAAACATCATATTGAAACTAATACTGGCTCTAAACAAAAAATCGTATAAAATTGCTGCTGTTAGGATGACCCCGACAGTATCGCTGTAATAATCTGAATTAATAGTAAAAAACTTAGAGATAAAACCCCAAAGAAAAATTTGAACAGTTGGCCAATAAATCAAATCTAATACTCTTGGAAATGAGTTCATAATTAAATAAAGATGTCTTAGACCAAGAGCATATATCTTATTGAAATTCATTTTTACTCCTAGCAAGTTTCAAAAATGTTTCCTCTAAATTATTTCTTCCATGTTTTTTAATTAGATCGGAGCAGGTACCTTCATCGATAATTTTACCTTCGCGCATCATAATTACACTGTCACACAATCTTTCTACCTCACTCATATTATGGGAGGCTAATAAGATAGTTACTTTGTTTCTAGACTTATAATCTTGAATGTAACTCCTTACAAAATCACCAATATCTGGGTCTAAACTTGCAGTTGGTTCATCTAACAACAAAACTTCCGGTTTATTAATTAAAGACTTAGCTAAAGATACTCTATTTTTTTGACCTGATGACAATTCTCCAGTTTTCCTATCAAAAAAATTTTTAATGTTTAAGTCTTCAGAGATTTCATCAATTCTCTCATTTAAATTTTTAATACCATATAATCTTCCATATATTTCAAGATTTTGTCTTACAGTAAGTTTCTTAGGCAGTTCAACATAAGGTGAGGCAAAGTTAAACCTGTTTAAAATTTCATCTCTTTTGAATGTACTAATATTTTTATTCTCTATCGTTATTTCCCCGCTTGTTGGTGTAACCAAACCAAGAATCATTCCAATTGTTGTTGTTTTTCCACAACCATTTGGTCCTAATAAACCTATAGTTTTATTTTTTTGAATAAAAAAATTAATGTTATTCACCGCTAAAAACTTATTATATTTTTTTGTAAGATTTTTAATTTCTATAAACATTATTTTGACGCCCTCATCAATCGATCATTGATTGCTAATCCTGGTCCGACTTTCGGTATTTTTGAGACATATATTTTTTTAAATCCCTTTTTTTTTATGATTCTTAAAGTTTTGTATAAATTAGATGCTGCTTCTTTCAAGTCAGCTTTTTTGCTTAAATTGAAAAAATTTCTGTTATCCTTGAATTTTTTCCCAAACACAATGTAGGCATGATTTGAATTCTCAGGTTTTTTACCGATTAT
>CACPPH010000012.1 GCA_902635795.1 uncultured Pelagibacteraceae bacterium | reverse complement strand
AAACTTTACCTAAATGTTTAAATATATTTTTTGCAAACTTATTAGGAGGACAAATAATTATTGGTCCTTTCTTAATTTCTACAGGAGGTAAAGGAGTTGCCCTTACTATATTTTTAACTTTTGTAAACCTTTTTAACTTTTCTAAATTTATAGTAGAAATTAAACTTATTATTTTTTTATTTTTTGAAAACTTCAATTTAGGAAGAATTTTATTCCCCACATTTGGAGTAATTCCTAAAAAAATAACAGAGGATTTATCGATTATTTCCTGATTATCTCTTAAAACTTTAACATCCCTAAATTTATTCGCTAGTTTTTTTGCTATATTTGTATTTCTTGAAGATATATATATCTTCTTAACTTTTAGTTTGGATTTAAAAATACCATAAATAATAGATGATGATATTTTACCAGTTCCAATGAATCCTAAAATCATAAATTATGCAGAATAACCAAGCTATTCCATTTAATAAAGGTAATTTTAAACAAATCTTCTCAGTAAAATTTCTTTTAGTAATTGTCATTTCAATTCCAAGTGCCTTAATAGCTGAATTCTTTAGTCTTCCTTTAGCATGGTTTTTGGGTCCAATGTTAGCCACGTCAGTTGGTGCTCTTATGGGTTTAAAAATTATAATACCTAGAATAGTTTTGTCCTCGATATTAATTTTGTTGGGACTTTACATAGGAAACTATATTGATAAAGATCTTTTCTCTCAAATCCATGAATGGGCCTTTACTTCCTTAATTATGTTTGCTTACATCATTTTAAGTATTTTAGTTGTTTCAATTTATTTACAAAAATTTTCTAAATACGAGAAAAAAACTTCTATTTTTTCAGCCGCACCAGGAGCTTTAGGTCCTCTTATGATTTTAGCTGAAGATCAAAAAACTGATTTGAGTCATGTAGCTACCTCACATTTAATACGACTTATTATAATTGTAACAGTATTTCCTTTTTTTGTTAATAGCTATTACGATGCTGACCTAGGAGAATTTGTGCAAGAAAATCTAAAAAATCAAAACATCTCTAATCTTTTAATTTTAATTATTTTTTCAATTATTTTAATTTTGATATTTGATAGATTTAAAGTTCCAGCTGCCTTATTGTCTGGAACTCTAGTGGCTAGCGGTTTACTTCAAATAACTGAAATCGCTTCGTATCAAATATCTCCTAAAGTTGTGGATTATTGTCTTTTAATATTAGGTGCGTCAGTGGGTTGTAGGTTTGCAAATAAAACATTTAATGAGGTCGCCAAAAATGCATTTCACAGTTTTATAGCAACCTTCTTACTTGTGTTATTAGGTGTGATAGCAGCATTTGCAGCAAGTTTAATAATTGATAAAAACTTTTTTACTCTTCTGCTTTCTTACTGTCCAGGGGGAATATACGAAGTAGCTGTAATCGCTATTTTTTTTAATCTAGATCCAGAATTTGTATCATTTCATCATATCATTCGCCTATTAATGATATTATTTATTGTGCCAGTTATACTTAGATTTTTGCAAAAAACCTGAATTAAACTATCTTTTTTTTGACATTAATCTTTATTCAATCTAATTTTTTCATATGGCAAATGTTTTAGATTTAATTGGGAGAATTTTTATCTCGGCGTTGTTCTTGATCTCAGCCTACAACAAGGTTTTTAATTTAGAGGGATCTATGGGTTGGATGGAAGGATTTGGGATACCTGGTTTTTTGATATTCCCTGCAATTGCAATTGAGATCATTTTGCCTGTTCTTGTCATTGTAGGTTATCGTGCAAGATTTGCTGCAGGAGTTCTTGCAGTTTTCTGCTTAATGACGGCTTTTCTTTTTCACTTTGATTTTTCAGATCAATCGCAATTTGTATCTTTTTTAAAAAATATTGGATTAGCGGGTGGGTTTTTATTTATTGTTGCAAACGGAACAAAAGACTGGGCAGTAGATAAAGAAAAAAAATACGTTAGACTTTAAAAACATAAAACCCGTGAATATTATTCACGGGTTTTATCAATATTATTTAGCTAAATATCTTTTATTAGAATTTGTATCCAATTGATACTTTGGCAGCTATGTCTTCTAAATCAGCCTCGATTTTATTAGCTGGAGAAGAATCTGAGTCTGCCTTATAGTCTTCAAAGTCTGTATAAGTTACATCGAATTTGTAGAAAAGATTATTACCGTAAGGTAAATCACCTCTTGCACCTAATCCAAGTGTTACTCCCAAAACATCTTTGTCCGGATAACTAGATCCAGAGTTTAATGACTCTAAAGTTACTATTGTAGCATGCTGAACACCAAGCTTCGCATAAATGCTAGCTCCGTAAGCTTCTGTAAGTGGAATATCAGTGTAAAGTTGAACTACGTTATCTAGCTCAGCTTCTGCTTTATAAGTTCCAGCATCGATATCACCGGTATCAGTTCTTGATTTACTTCCCATGTCTCTAGTAGGAATGTAAGCAATACCAACTGCAACACCATTGTCAGCTAAAGCCTCAGCAAAGATTTCGCCAACTACTGCATCTTCAGAATGGCTACCAGTATTTTTTTCAGCACTTGATCTGATTGTCTCAGTACCTGAAGCATCCAGCATGTGCAAGGCTCCAGTTATACCGACTCTCATCTCAGCTTTGGCTGATTGAATACCAAATAAAAATAAAGAAATAACTATAAAGGCTAGTTTTTTCATTTTTTCCCTTAAATTATTAATTAATAATGAATCTTTCATAACAGATGACAATTTAATTTCAACGCTATTCACAGGTTGTATTTTGAGAAAAATGTAAAAAATGGCCATTTTACTAACATTTTTAGTTGTAAAAATACCACATTACTTATCTTTTTTGCGAGATAAAGCTCTTATAAATTTGCCATCCAACTATTAAAAGAATTGTAAACATTATAATTAAAGTTAATGGCCTGTCCCACAAAAATGACCAGGACCCGTCACTAATTAAAAGAGATCTTCTGAGATTTTCCTCCATTAAGCCACCTAAAACAAATGCTAGAATTAAAGGAGGCATAGGAAAATTGTATAATCGAAGAATGGTTGCAACGACTGCTATTCCAATCATTAAGTATATATCGAAATTATTAAATGACATTAAATAAATTCCCGTAACTGAAAAAAATAAAATTAAAGGAATTAAAAATGTTCTAGGTGTTGCTAATACCCTGGCAATATAAGGTATTAAAGGAAGATTTAGAATTAAAAGTATTACCATTCCAATATACATCGACATTATAACTGACCAAAAAATTTCAGGATTAGTTTGATAAAGTCTTGGGCCTGGTTGAATTCCAAAACCAAGTAACGCTCCAAGCATCACTGCTGTTGTTCCGCTTCCAGGTATACCTAACGTAAGTAAAGGAACGAAAGATCCTGAACATGCTGCATTATTGGCTGTTTCTGGTGCAGCTAATCCATTCACGCTTCCTTTTCCAAATTTTTGCTTTTCTTCATCATTAACAAAATTTCTCTCCATTCCATATGCTAAAAAAGAGGCTATTGTTGATCCCGCACCAGGCAAAACTCCAATGATAAAACCTAGGACTGACGAACGAGGAATGGTAGTTACCATCTTTTTTGTCTCGGTTTTATCTAATTTAATTGAGCCCAGTTGAGATAATGAAATTTGTTTTGCCACTCTTGTTGGATCATTTGCTTTAAAGATTATAGTTAGAGCCTCGCTCATTGCAAAAGTTGCCATTACTACTAAGACAAAGCTTATACCATCTGATAAATTCATATTTTGAAATGTAAATCTTGGAATATCTGAGAGAGTATCTTGGCCAACACTTGCTAACATTAGTCCTAGGACTACCATCATCATAGCTTTTAAAAAATGACCTTTTGCTGAAAAGGCTGATACTGCAGTTAAACCTAAAATCATCAAACCAAAATAATCAGGGGACCTAAAAGCTAAACTAACTTTTGATAAACTTGGTGCTGCTATCAGAAGAAATATTGCTGCGATCGTTCCACCTGCAAAAGAACTATAAGCTGCGATAGCTAATGCCTTGCCAGCTTTTCCTTGTTGTGCCATTGGGTATCCATCAAATGATGTTGCGACTGTTCCTGGTATTCCTGGTGCATTTATTAAAATTGATGATGTAGATCCGCCAAAAACTGCGCCATAATAGACTCCTGCCATTAAAATTAAACCTGTTGACGGTTCAAAACCATAAGTAATAGGTATCATTAATGCAATTGCAGTCATTGGTCCTAAACCTGGTAACATGCCAATTATGGTTCCAGCAAAACAACCAATCATAACCATCATTAAATTTTTTAAAGAAAAAGCTGTTTCTAAACCAATAAGTATCCCTTCAATCATCCCATAACTCCAATATATTGTAAAAATGGATCACGAAGATAAATATTTAATAATCCGTGGAGGAGATACATAAATATTGCTACAAAAGGAAATGATAAAAGAAATATCCATATCCACTTCCTCTCACCTAAAACGATATAAGATAAAACTAAAAAAATAGAAGTTGATAAAAAATATCCTACTCTTAAAATTGTTAGTCCATACAAAATCATAAGTATAACCAACGTGATTGTTCTTTTATAATCTAGAACTGTTAAATCTACATTTGAAGGTCTTGTTTCTGGCAAAAGAACGTAAAGTGCAGAAAATATTATACCTGCATAGCCTAAGTAAATTGGAAACGTTTTTGCGTTGAATGCAGCATTCTCATCAAAAGTAAAAACTTGAATTTGATGCGCTGTATAAAGATAAAAACCGGAAAAAATAAAAAAGAGCAGTGAAATAATCTTTGAAGGACTTATTTTCACTGCTCTTTCCTTAACTATTTATTTAATTACGCCTAAATTTTTTAACAATCCAGTCATCTCAACTGTTTGTTTTTCTAAAAATTTAACGAATTTTTTGTCTGGGTTATAAATATTTACCCAAGCATTTCTTTTTCTGACTGCTTCCCATTCAGGTGTTTTTTGAACATCGCCCAACATTTTTGCAATTTTCTTTCTCTCACCATCACTCATACCTGGAGGGCCAAAGAAACCTCTCCAATTTACGAAGATTGCGTTAGTACCTTGCTCTTTTAAAGTTGGAACATCTGGAGCGTCAGCAACTCTTTTAGGCGCTGTAATACCAAGAATTTTAACTTGATCTCTAGCACCCATTACTTCTCCCAAACCAGTTGAAAGAATTTGAGTTTCTCCTGATAAAAGTCCTGCTAAAGCCTTACCACCTGCATCGTAAGGAATGTAAACAACATCATTTGGATTAGCACCAGCTTCTTTAAATGCTAATGCGCCAATCAAATGGTCCATACTTCCTCTAACAGATCCACCAGCCATTTTTACTGACTTTGGATTTGCTTTGTAAGCAGCTACTACATCTTTCCAAGAATTGTATGGTGAATTTTTTGCAGCAACAATTGCGCCGTAGTCACCTATTACACCAGCTATTGGCACTACATCTTTATAAGATGTAACCTTTGCTGCATTCTTTTTATCTACATAACCAGAGTGTCTAGTTATTGATCTAAGAACTAATGGAGTAGATTGAACTAAAATCGTATCTGAAGGTTTAGTATTTATCATGTATGATAAAGCTTTTCCTCCACCACCACCTGACATATTTTCAAATGATGCACTATTTAAAAAACCAGCTTTAGTTAAAGCTTCCCCAGTTCCTCTAGCAGTTCCATCCCAACCACCACCAGCACCACCACCAATTACAAAGTGTAATTTGTCAGCAGCGAAAGATGTGTTTGAAACTGAAGTTAAAAGAACAGTTGCGAAAACTAGGCTGATAAGTTTTTTGAACTTATTGAACATTATTTCCCCCTGTGTTTATTAATTATAGTTATTAAAATAAATATCTATTCTAGAGTCAACTATGTATTAGTTAAAAAAAGTTCCTCTAATTCTAAGTAATTCTCTGGATAACCCAGAATGCTCTTTAAAAGCTTTTCTTCCATGCAACCAAAAATAGTTATTAGAGAAAATTGTCGATCCAACAGGCAGAGGAAAGCTTATCTTATTTTTACTCTGTTCTAAAGCATCTGATAATTTTTGCAAAAATAAACCTTGTTTCATATTTTTTGGTTCAGGAAATTGATCGATATAGGAAATAACTGGCTTGCCATTTTTATCTTTTGAAAATACTGGATGTTCAACTTTATAATCAACATTTTTACTTTTAGGTGAACCCCATACGAAATCTTCTTGACCCACAGGATCATTACTTAAATCTTCCAAGTGTTCCCAATCATCTAAATGTAAAATTACACTTTCTCCTCCACCGACATTCTGCTCTTCCATTTTTGTCATTATAATCCAATCAGTTTTCTCTTTTACATATGTTCCATCCGTATGAAGATCTAAATTTGTGTAGGCCTTCCTTAAATAAGAGTCACTGCTGTCTTGGTGTTTTACATGGAATCTTGCATAGTATTTACCTGTCATGGAGTCAAAGTTAGGATTGCCAATTAGATAAGCAAGACCTGTGGAAAGCTTGACTAAAAAATCTTTATCAAATTTCTTATTTTTAATATCAGGCTCAACGATGGCAGTCCCAGTTTTTCGGTCATTAAGAATTTCACTTAAAGTTTTACTTAGTTTATTTTGAAATACCTCATCTAAGCTTTTTGCCAAACTAAATCTAGAAAAAGGTTTATATTCTAAAGATAAAATTGAATGTTTTTTAAAAGGAAAAATCAATCTATCAAGGTCGCTTTCATTTAAATTAATTACACGAACTCTTTTAGAATTATTATGATCTGAAATTGAAAAACTCATTTAATTAATAGTGCCCATGATCCATAAAACAACAAAAATTGCTAATATTGGTTCCATTTTTAATTTTACCACAAATCAAATGTTAGTCAAAAAACTTAATAAAATTGCTGAAGCAATAGTAGGAATCACTAAATTTTTTTTAGATATTATAAATATAGCAATACAAGTGAAGAATACTATCAGTCTTATTGTTAGCGCTGACTCAGCTAAAACTCCAGCAGGAAATATTATCATTCTTCCAAGTAATGCTGCTAAAGTTGAGTAAGCAACACAGTTAAACCATTTAAATATTTTTGATTTCACACTAACTTTTTCTGAGGTAAGTGCTCCCATAAATCTAGATATATATGTAGCAATTGAAGTTGCTATAATTGCAAAAATTATAAGTTGACTACTTGCCATCTTTTTCTCCAAATAAATAAGCAACAGTCCCTGCTATTAATCCAGCAAATAATAATGACCACTCAGTAGAAAATAAATAAATTACTGGTCCTAAAGTTGTTCCTAAAATTACCGAAATAGATATGGCTATGTTTTTCATAGCGCCTATCATCATACAAAAAAAATAAATTGGATTTACAATCGCTAATCCAATTAACATTTCTTTATTTAAAAGATCTGCTGCTAGATACCCAATGACTGTCATAAGAACTGCTGTTAGCCAAGTTCCAGTGCCAATACCTATCCAAAAATCTATTCTATATTTTGCATTAATCTTTTTATAGGTGTCTTTAGCAATTAACCATGATGAAACTGCAAGAAAGTGGCAAGACAAATAATATTTCCACTTAGGTTGGGATTTGTGTTCAAGTAAAGGAAATAGGGAAACTGTCATTGGATAAAGTCTAAAATTAACTAACCACACTGCTAAAAAAATATTTACTATAGATGCGCCTAATAATAATGACTCCGCCATTACTAATTGCCCGGGTAACGCATAAATAAAAAAACTTGAGGCTGCACTTTGTTGAATGTTAAATCCAGCATCTTTAAGTAAAGCTCCTAAAGCAACAAAACAAGCTGCCAAAGGTAACGCTGGACTTCTTGCGCCCTTTAATGATTTTAAACCTGTAAAGAAAGCTTGCGAGTTAATCATCCACCAAGGAATAATCTTCCTACGTCTGGATTTTTTAAAAGATCATCCCCTTTGCCTGCAATAGCTGTTTGGCCTGATACTAAAACGTATCCTACATCTGCAAACTCTAAACCTTTTTTTGCATTTTGTTCTACAAGTATTATCGTTTTCTTTTCTGCTTTTTGAAGATCCTCTAAAATTTCAAAAACCATATTTATATATTTTGGTTCTAAACCAATTGATGGTTCATCTACTAATAAAACTGATGGTTTCATAACTAACGCTCTTGAAATTTCTAATAATCTTCTCTCACCACCTGATAATACTTTTGCAGGTTGATTTCTTCTATTTCTTAATCTCTCATATTTTTGAAAAATTCTCTCAGCTTCCTCGTAAGCTTCGTCTTGTTTATCTTTAATGTATCCACCCATTAAAAGATTTTCCTCAACTGTCATATCAGGAAAAACTGAATTATCTTGCAAGATATAAGCTATGCCCACTTTACTAAGTTTCTGCGCAGGAGTTAATGTCGTAATTTCATTTCCCTCTAATTCAATTTTTCCATCAAATATATTTGTAAACCCATATATGGAGTGAAGTATTGTAGATTTTCCTGCTCCGTTAGGACCTATTAGACATAAAGATTGAGCCTTACTGACTGTTAAATCAAAATTATGTAGTATCTCCATTTTTCCATATCCAGCATTTAAACCTCTTATAGTTAGATGAACATCGTTAGGTGACAATTTATTTAAGTCTTCTAAACCAGGGGCTTTACCTAGAACATCATATTGATTTGCCATTATTGAGCTCCTAAATAAGCGTCAACAACCCGCTTATCATTTTTGATTTGATCTGGCGAACCCTCTGCTAGCATTTTACCGTGGGCTAAACAGAAAATTTTTTGGGCTAGACTCATAATTACTTTCATATTGTGCTCTATGACTAATAAAGTAATTCCATAATCTTTATTTATTTTAATTAATCTATCAATAATTCCATTAATTAAAGTTGGATTAATTCCAGCTGTAGGCTCGTCTAATAAAAGCATTTTAGGCTCATTCATCAAAGCCATTGCTAATTCAAGTAATTTTTGTTGTCCAAATGATAAATCACCTGCTCTCAAATTTCTTTTTTGATAAAGACCAACAAAGTTTAAAATATTTTCTGCTTTCTCAGTAAGTTCAACAGGTACTTTTGCAAAAATAAATCCTGAGTCACTAGCTTTGTGACTTATTAGCATATTCTCTACACAATTAAGTTTTGAATAAATTCTTGTTTGTTGAAAGGTTCTTAATAAACCAAGTTTTGCGACTGCTGGCACAGGCATTTCAGAAACTTCTGTATTATCAAAAACAATTGATCCTTTATCTATCGGATGAGTTCCTACAATAGAATTAAATAAAGTAGTTTTGCCTGAACCATTAGGTCCTATTAAACCAACTATTGATCCCTGTTCTACAGAAACAGAAATATCTACGTTAGCTTGAACACCGCCAAAAGATTTACTTACATTTTTAACTTGTAAAATACTCATTTTAATTCCACCTGTGCTTTACGATCTTTTTCATCTATCACTTCACCAAATCTTTCAGGATATTTTTCTCGCAACCAACCCATTAATCCCTCTGGGAAATAAACTACGATTACAACAATCAAAACTCCCAGCGCAACATATTGCCAGCCTAATATTAACGTCCATAGCCCTTCTTTGAAAAAATGGAATAGAGTTGCTCCAATAACTGGTCCCCATAAAGTTCCTTTTCCGCCAAGTATAGCCATAAGCACCATAAATACTCCCATCTCTCTTCCATCAAATGCAACATCAGTTGAGTCTATATACCCAATTAGTCCACCCATAATTCCACCAGCAAGACCACAGAAGAATGCAGAACACATCCAACCTACAATTTTATATTTCATAGTTTGGATACCCATGGCTTCCGCTTTATCCTCATTGTCTCTTATCGCGTTTAAAATTAATCTAAATCTAGAACCATAAATGTATTTAACAAAAATAAATGTTCCAACTAGTAATGCGAAACTTAAAAAGTAGAAAAATTTTCCTCTAGCTTCAGTATCAACTATTTCAGCAGGAAAAGGTGGTGTTGTGAAACCTTGGCCGGCTCCGATAATTTCAATTCCTCCAGCGATTTCACCTGCCGCGATACCTAAACCTAAAGTACAAATGGCAAAATAGTGCCCTCTTAATCCCAAAATTGCATAACCTATAGCGCCAGCAATAACAGCAGGAACAATTGCTGAAACTAATAATCCGACACCTATTCCTTGAAAATATTGTGCCGTAGTATGAACAAATGTTTTTTCTCCACCACTTTCAGTCCACTCAGCTAACGGGAAAAACATTCCTACTTGAACCGAGGCAGTTAGATACATTCCTAAACCATAGAAAAGAATATTTCCGAAAGTATTGTAGCCCATCTCTCCACCTTGTAAATTCCAAGTCATTGCTAAAACAATCAAGACGCAAAGATACGTAAGCTGAACTTTAAAAGCAGAGAATAAGTAAGGAGCGGCTAAACCTAAAATGATCAAACAAGAGTATAGTATTAAATCTTTTTGTTTTACTTTTTCCATCTATTTTAAATATTCCCTTTTTTTTGAGAGTTTAAATCTTCTGTAAACTAAAATTAAGACTAGTAGTAAAAATACTGCTCCAATTCTAAATTCTGTTCCTAAAATGTAATCAGCAAATTCCTCAAAAAGACCTAGCCCCATACCTGAAACCGCTACTGCAGGTAAATTTCCTAGACCTGCAACAATAACTATCATGAAAGATCTTACTGTATATGGAAGCCCTACATAAGGGTGAAGTGTTAGAGTTATTGAAATTAAAGCCCCTGCAATTCCACATAGCGCAGCATTAATACCAAAAGTTGCAGCATAAACTTTTTCTGTATCTACACCTAAAATTTTTGCAGCCCTAGCATTTTGTGCTGTAGCTCTTATAGCCCTTCCAAGTCTAGATTTCTTCATATAAATGACCAAAGCTACTGCATACAGAACACTTATAAAAGCTGAGAATATTTTTGAATTTGGTAGGGTTACTGAATTATCAAATAACATTGTTGTTCCGTATTCAGACTGTGCTACGACTACGTCTGCACCAAAAATAAAATTCATTAGTTGTTGGAATACAATAGCAATACCAAAAGTTGCTAAAATAGAAATAAATAAGTCTCGGTCTACAACTTTATTAATGACAAGTTTATAAAGTCCCCATCCAACAAAAAACATTATAATTGGAGAAATAATAACTCCCCAAGCAGGATGAATTCCCCAGAGATAAATAGTGTATGCAATATAACCTCCAAGAATTACTAAGTCGCCTTGCGCAATATTAATTATATTCATCACACCCCATTGAAGAGCCATTCCATAGGCGATCAATGCAAATAAAATACCTAAAAGGATACCGTCCAATGATGCTTGGACCATTAACATTGGAGCTTTAAAAATAAGAAAGTCCATAAAATTTTAAAACTTATAAAAGAAAAGCCCCTAGAAAACTAGGGGCTTTTCAAATTATTCAGAAGTTATTAGCTTCTTTCAGACCATTTCGGGATTGGATGATAGAACTTATCAGAAGCCCATTTTGTAGGAGCTACTACTCTATTCTCACAATCATCGCCTTTACATCTTACTTGGAACAAGATCATTGGCTTAGCAACGTTTTGGCCACCAGGTCCAAATTTAATGTTTCCATAGAAAGTTTGCATTTCTGTATCAACTAGCGCATCTCTAACTGCATCTCTGTCAAAAGAATTTGCTCTCTCGAACGCATCTTTAAACACTAACAATGCTGCAGAAGATTCTGCTGATTGATATGGCGGGTCATATCCAAATTCTTTTTGGAAGTCTTTAGCGTATTTCTTACCAGAGCCAAAGAATTTATCTTTGTAAGATAAATTTTTGTGCCACTGAGAAGCACACAGTGCGAATTCTGATTTCTTTCCGTGTTGTTTAGAAAGTTTAGCAGCATCACAGTGTGTCATCGCTAACATAGGAACATCAACTTTCATTTCAGAAATTTGTCTGATTGCAGTTAATGCACCTTTTGTGTGACCTGATACAACTAGCACATCTGGCTTAACAGCTTTTACTTTAGCCAATGTAGCTGCCATATCGTTAAGTTCTTTTGGTAGTTTGTCATCGATGATGATCTCAGATCCAGTTCTTTTCGCTGCATCTAAAATACCAAGTCTCACGTCTTGTGAGAAAGCATCTTGTTCAAATGCTTGAGCAATTTTTACTCCTTTACCACCGTTTTTTTCTACCGCTAAATCGATAGCTACTTCAAGGTATTGGTTAGCTGGTGATAACACCGCAAACAAATATTTGTATCCTTTAGTAAATAAAGATCTAGATGCACCATTCGCTTCAACCATAGGAATTTTATATTTCTCGGTTACTGGTGCAATGGCTTTCGTCAAACCTGAACTGTATGGTCCAAGCATGTAATGAACGCCATCTTGTTTAATTAGTCTTTCAGCTAACTGAGCGGCTCTTTTTGGGTTTGACTCATCATCGTAATAGATGATTTCAAACTTATATTTCTTACCTTGTACTTCTACTCCACCCATTTTGTTAATTCTATCAACGGCCATGTTATAACCATTTTGAGTATGAACTCCATTTGAAGAGTATTTACCTGTAAGAGATATTGCAGAACCTAACACAATGTACTCTCCGTCTACTTTTGCAAAAGAAGAAGTAAAAGATACAAGTGCTAAAGTTATTGCTGAAATAAATGTAACAAATAGTTTTGCTATTTTATTCATTATTTCCCTTCTTGTTAATTAATTAATTAATGATTAATTAAAACAAGAAATAGAGATTTTGACAACAGTTAGAAGTGATTAAAAATTCTGTGTCGCAGCAATGTAAACTGCTAAAATTAGAAGAACACACGCAGAAATTGTATTTAATAGCTTTGGTTTATTTCTTAACCATACTGAAATTTTTTCAGCTGCAAATCCGTATATCATTAACGTTAAAAAATCTAAAACCACATATGTAATCAATAATATTAAAAACTGTGAAATTATATTTGATCCAAAATTTATAAAATTAGGAAATATTGTTCCAAAGAATAAAAGTGCTTTTGGGCTTAAACCTGCAACTAATAATCCGTCTTTATAAAACGATAAAGGTGACTTTAAATTTTGATCTTTAGAATTAAAATTTCTTATTTTAGAGGTAAACGTGTCATAAGCTAAATAAACTATATAAAATATCCCTGCCCATTTTAAATAGTAAAGGACTTGAGGGTTATCGCTTAAAAAAGAACCAATTAAAAAAACTACTAAAATAGCTTGGATAGTATTTGCAGATATATCACCTAATGCAGTCCAAACAGATCTATTTAATCCATAGTTTAACGTGTGTGAAACAATTACAACTCTAGGCGGACCTGGAGAAATAAATAAAAATAAAATAATTTGTAAAAATATTATATAGTCTGTTGGAAACATTTGATTAGTCACTATATATAAATTTATGAAGAAAAAAAGTTTTATCCCTCAAACACGAGTTAAAAATTCCGAGCCAAAAGAAAAGGATGATAATTGGATTATTTGGGCTGCTTGGGCAGATAGGATTACTTTTGAAGAGATAAAAGAAAAAACTGGAAAGAATGAGTCTCAAGTCATTAAAATAATGCGGAAAAATTTAAAACCAGGCTCCTTCCGTTTGTGGAGGAAAAGAGTACACAATACTAGCATTAAACACAGGAAAAAGTTTCAGTTAGGTAGAAAAAAACTTAGAGAAAAAATTAAATTAACTGATATATATTAATTATGAAAAAAGTCACAATGTATACTGGCAATCCTTGTTCATTTTGTGCAGCAGCTAAAGCGTTATTAAAAACAAAAAATGTTGAGATAGAGGAAATAGATATTTGGGCGGATCCAGCTAACGCAAAAGAAATGTTACAAAGAACTAATGGCGTAAGAACTATTCCTCAAATTTTTATTGGGGATCATTACATTGGTGGTAATGATAAACTTCAGGAAGCGAACAGAAATGGTGAATTAGATAAAATTTTAAAAGGAGAATGAGGAGAAATTTTTTAAAATATTTAAGCTTAACAATTTTTTCGTCTTTTATTTTTCCATTAAACTCACTATTTGCTAATACAAAAAAAATTATCAATAAAAACCTTACAAAAAAACAAAAGGAAATAATGTTTAACGAGGGCACTGAAAGACCCTTTTCTAGTGATTTACTAAGAGAAAGTAGAAAGGGTTTTTATCATTGCGCTAATTGTGGAAATAAACTTTTTGCATCTACTAGTAAATTCGACAGTGGTACTGGTTGGCCATCATTTTCTGAGGCTTTGCCTGGAGCATTTAAAACTAAGATAGATTATAAATTTGGAATGAAAAGAACAGAATACCATTGTGCTAAGTGTGGCGCACATCATGGTCATGTGTTTAATGATGGTCCTGGTAAAAATGGAAAAAGATTTTGCAACAACGGTCTATGTCTAATATTCAAACCAGAATAAAATTTAATGATATTAAAAAAAATTTTAAATGCAATTAAATCTTCTATAATTGTAATTTTTTTAACTTTCGCACTTTCGCTCATAATAGATTTTTTTTTTGGAAAATTGATCCTAACAAAATTCGACTCGTATCTCTCAAAAACAGAGTTTTACGGTAGGTTAATAAGAATTGACCACAAATATTATCACCATACCTTAAGAGAAAATGTAATATATAAAAAATCACCAAGTTTCAGTGGTTATTACACCCTCTGTACTGATAATCATGGTTTTAAATATAAGTGTAATATAACTAGAGGTAAAGAGTTTGAAATAGCTTTTATTGGTGACTCATTTGTGGAGGTTGCTTTAGATTACGAGAAAACATTTGTTGGTCTATTTGAAGAAAAGAAAAATATATCTGTAGCTAATTTAGGTGTAACATCTTATGCGCCAAAAATTTACTTATCAAAAGTAAAGTATTTATTGGAAAAAGGTTATGAATTTAAACATTTAATTGTTTTCATCGATATAAGTGATTTATACGATGATAATACATTTTACAAATTAAATAACGATTTGTCTGTCTCGGAAAAAAACGCAAGAGAAAAAAGATTAAAAATTAGAAAATTTCTAAGATCAAATTTCCCTCTCACGAATTACTATATGTTTGTAATTAAAATGAATAATAGAATTAATAGAGAGGTTCCACCTATAAATAGTATAGAACCTATTTTTACTGAGAAAGTGTCTCTTAAGGCAAAATGGACTTATCAAAATGAAGATGAAATAGACGGTTATGCGGACCCTGTTTCTAAAACTCAAGTAGAGATGATTGATTCAATGCAAAAATTATATGAATTGGTGAGTAAAAAAAACATCAAGTTTAGTATTGCAGTGTTTCCTTGGCCTCAGCAATTGAAATTTGATAATGTTAACTCAAAACACGTGAAAATGTGGAAAGAATTCTGTGAAGATAAATGTTTTAAATTCATTGATTTTTTCCCATTTTTTTTTCAAGAAATGGAAGAAACTTCTTATATTGAGGTGTTCAAAAAGTATTATTTTTGGAACGATGTTCACTTTAACGTGGAAGGAAATAAGGTGATAGCTGAAAGATTAATTAAAGAATTTTAAATCACGCAAATAAGGCATAGAATTTCCTGCGCCTAATTTCGTAGTAGAATAACCGGCAACCGTATTTGCAAATTTTAAGCACTCTTTAATCGTTTTTTTTTCAGAAAGACTAAAAGCTAGAGCTCCATTAAAAGCATCTCCTGCTCCAGTAGTGTCGATGGCTTTTACTGCACTAGCTTTTAAATAAATTTCCTCTTTTCCATCAGAATAAAATAAACCTTTTTCACCAAGTGTAATTATTACTTTTTTAATTCCTAAATTTATCAGTTTTTCTGCTGCCTGTTTTGCTTCTTGATCATTAGTAATCTTTATGCCTGTATAAAATTCAGCCTCGGTTTCATTAGGTGTAAAAAAATCAATATTATTATAAAACTCTTCCGAAATTTCAGATGCTGGTGCAGGATTTAAAATTGTAGTACACCCGTTTTCTTTAGCAGTTTTCAAACAATGTAAGGTAACGTCTTTTGGAACCTCTAATTGAGTTAAAAAAATTTTTGAACTTTTAATTAAATTCATTTGATTTTCAATTTCACTTATTCGCAAAGAACTTGGTGCGCCTACAATTACATTGATTGCATTTTTTCCAGTATTTTGGTCAACTAAAATTCCAGCTACACCAGTTTGTTGGCCACCGTCTTGAATTATATTTTTTGTAGAAATTTTATTTTTTTGAAGAGTTTTAAGAGCTAACTCTCCATATGCGTCTTTACCAATTTTACTAATAAAATTTGTTTTTCCGCCAAGTCTTGAGATTGCTATGGCTTGATTGCAACCTTTTCCTCCTGGACCTAAATTATATTTTTTTCCTAAAATAGTTTCACCAATTGATGGGATTTTAGGCCCAGAAAAACTTACATCTGCAACAAAAATTCCTAAGACTGTAATTTCGCTCATTAACCGAGCTTAGCGAGAATTGGGAAGGTCGTCAAAATATAATAACTTATGACTTGAATATAATTTGTGGTAATTAAGATGCCGGTAATTAAAAGAATTGCTCCACCAGATTTAGTAATAGTTCCATAATATTTTCCAAAACCTTTTTTAGTATTTAAAAATCTGCTCATGTAATAACCAGATAATATAAATGGGATAGCTAATCCCAAAGAGTAAAATGATAATAATAAAATTCCTTTACTAATTGTAGCTTCAGTAGCAGATAAAGCAATTATAGATCCTAAAACCGGTCCGATACAAGGTGTCCAACCAAATGCAAAAGCTGCACCAACTATAAAAGGAAATGCATAATTATCTTTATAACTTGAAGCAGTTTGTATTCTTTTTTCTGTGTTTAAAAAAGAAAAATTGAGCAAACCTAACATTTGTAATGAAAAAATAATAATTATTAGTCCTGCAACAATTCGTAATTCATTAGAAAAGAAAAGAAGTACGTTTCCTATTGCTGAAGCAGCTGCTCCAAGTATTATAAAAACAAAAGAGAAACCTAGTGAAAAAAGAATAGTTTTAGTCAAAACTATTGATTTGTCTTTATCTATTTCCCCTAAATCTTTTCCAGTAATATATGAAATATAACCTGGGATAATTGGAAGTACACAAGGGGTGAGAAAACTTATAAATCCTGCACCAAAAGCGAACACAAGTTTAATGATCATATTAAGTTTATATTTGCCTTTGAACTTTACCGCAATTACAATATTGGCTCATGATAATTAAATACGCAGGTTTTTTATTCACTCTTTTGTGGTCATATACTTTCATTAAGTCTCAAAGTATTTTTAAAAAAGGATCAGGTATTTTAATTACTTTATTTGTAACCAATATATCCTGGTTCACGTTTATAGCTGCTTGCTTTTATGGCCTTAAAAATTTTAGCTTTTACTATGCTTTACTTGGTATAGCTTTGAGTATTGTTTTAGTTCACTTGGCTTTTGCTCGATTAACTTTATTTATCAATAACAAATTTCAGGATAAAAACACCCTTTTAAAAATTAAAACATTTATTGAGTATTTAATTTTAACAACCGTTGGATATTTTATATTTTTTTAAAAAGTATCAATTGTAGATAAAACTTTAAAATTCTTATCTGTAATAACTAATTCACCAGATCTTGCCGTTTCTCCAGTTATTGCTAAGATAATAACATAATGAGTAACTAAAACTAAATTTCCTCCTTTTCCTTTCCATTTATTTACATAACTCTTTAAGTCTTTAATCTGTTGTTTTTCATTTTGGTCATATGGCGGAGTATAAGTAGAGTTTAATGCGGAAAATTCTTTGAAATTTCCAAAAGCATATTTTGCAGTATCTTTACATCTGCACCATTGACTTGATAAAACTTGATCTATCTTAATTTTTTTTTCTTTGAAAAGTTTGCCAATTTTTTTTGATTGATTTATTCCGACTTCATCTAAATTCCTTTGAGTTTTACAGTCTTTAATCTTAAATCCTTCTGGGTCACCCCCTCCAGGTGCTTTAGCATGTCTTATCAAAATAATTTTATCTCCATCCTGAGCAGGTTTCCAATTTTGTTCTGTAGAGTGAGAGTGGAAAGAAATTAAAGAGAATATTATTATTAGTAAGGAAATAATTTGCTTCTTCATGGTGGATGAAATGATAATCTAACAAACTTATGTTGCCTTGGTCTAGAGGACATGGCAGTTAACACTATAAAATTTCGAAAGGTTGTATTAAAACACTTAATTGGTTTGTGTATAACTACTCGCCTTTTGGTTTAAAAACTAAACAGACACCGTTGTTACAATATCGTTTTCCAGTAGGTTTTGGGCCGTCGTCAAAAACATGACCGTGATGACCTCCACATTTTTTACAATGATACTCAGTCCTTGGATAACCAATGTGCATATCTTTTTTTTCCTCGAATACTCCTGGAATAGATTCGAAAAAAGAAGGCCAGCCTGAGCCACTCTCATATTTAGTTGTAGACTCAAATAATTTTGTTCCACACCCTACACAGTGATAAGAACCCTCTCTTTTTTCTTGATTTAAAGGACTGCTCCCTGGAGACTCTGTTCCCTCTTGTTTTAAAACATAATTTTGTTCTGGAGTTAAATTTGGATCCCAGTCTTTATTCATCTTTTACTTTATCGTCTACACCATAAGGTCTGAAGCTACCTTTATTTTCCATCTTGACTGCTCTAGCAGGGATACCAACCATTGTTGCATTTTCTGGAACATCTTTCACAACAACCGCGTTAGCTGCTATTCTAGAATTATTTCCAACTTTTACTGGACCAATAATTTGAGCGCCAGAACCAATTACAACATCGTGACCAATAGTAGGGTGTCTTTTTTCCTGGCGTTGTTTTTCACTATCTATACTAGGAGAACTTCCTCCAAGAGTAACTGCGTGATAAATAGTTACATTATCTCCTACTTCGGAAGTTTCACCAATCACTACACCCATTCCATGATCAATAAATAAATTTTTTCCAAGCTTTGCTCCTGGATGTATTTCTATGCCAGTAAAAAATCGAACTGTTTGTGAAATTATTCTAGCAATAAGATCAAAGCCAGCCTTGTAAAAGAAATTAGAAATTTGGTGAAAGAAAACTGCCTTTACCCCTGGGTAAGTAAGAATAATACTCAGTATGGATTTTGCCGCAGGATCTCTTTTTTTAATAGATTCTAAATACTCGATCATAACATGTATATAATGACTACTTGAAAAATTTAAAGAAGAATATATACAACTTTGTATGAGCAGCTCATTTCATTTAGCCATCCCTGCAGGGGATTTAAAAAAAGCGGAAGCTTTTTACACTGATATTTTAGGCTGCAAAACTGGTAATCGTGAAGATGGCAAATGGGTTGATATAGATTTTTGGGGTAACGAACTTACTTTACATCAAACATCTATGAAACTGCCTAGAGAAAGGCATGATGTAGATATGGGCCAAGTTCCAGTCCCGCACTTTGGCGTTCATTTAAAAAAAGAAGTTTTTAATAAAATTAAATCTAATATTGAGGCCAATAAAATAGATTATATTGATAAGCCCTACACAAGGTTTGAGGGAACTGAGTTTGAACAGAATACATTTTTTATTGAAGATCCAAATGGAAATGTATTAGAGTTAAAGACGTTTGATTAATAATTCACATACACTCATAGAAAATAAAAGCCAACTAATTAAATATTTCACTGACGGAATTAAAGAAAATAATCAACTTAGAATAGGTGTTGAGCATGAAAAATTTCTTTTTAATAAAAAAGATCTTAAAAGAATTGATTATGAAAAGATAAAAAAAGTATTTGAACTTCTGCAAAATAATGGATGGGAGCTTCAATATGAAAAAGATAAAATAATTGGTTTAAAAAAGGAAAATCAAAAGATTACTACTGAGCCAGGTTTTCAATATGAATTATCAGGTGCACCTTTTAACAATATACATTTAGTTTGTTCAGAAAATAGTTCTCATTTCAATGAATTGAAAGAAGTTTTTAGCTCTGCATCTATTACAACTTCATCTATTGCATACGATCCTTTTAATAAATTAATTGATATTCCTAAAAGTCCTAAAGAGCGTTACAAAATTATGACATCAGAAATGCCAAAAGGCGGCAAATTAAGTTTAGATATGATGTACAAAACTGCCGGTATTCAGATTAATTATGATTACACTTCTGAAGAAGATTTTGAAAAAAAATTTAGAATTGGAAACTATTTAGCTCCCTTAACTATTGCTCTTTTTGCAAACTCTCCTTTTAATGAAAATAAGCTTTCAGGTTTTTTATCTTATAGAGGAAAAGTTTGGC
>CACPPH010000011.1 GCA_902635795.1 uncultured Pelagibacteraceae bacterium | reverse complement strand
AATCAGATTATTTTTGTCTAAAAACTTAAAAAACTCTTTAGTTTTTTTTATTTCTTTTTTAACATCAGCTAAAATATATAAATTTTTATCTAAATTTTTCTTAGATAAAGTTTGAGCTAAAGCAAGTCGTCTAACTTTTTTGTTTATTTTTTTTATTTTATAGTTTGCCCCTTTTGGACCATGAGCTACACCTCCACCTACAAACAAAGGTGCTTTTTTACTTGCATGTCTCGCTCCACCACTACCCTTTTGAGCTACAATTTTCTTTGTTGAGCCTTTTATTTCATTCCTTTGTTTAGTTTTTGCTACTCTTGGTTTAGCATGATTAAGTTGCCAATCTATTACAGATTTAATCAATTTATGATTAACTTTTAATTTTACCAGTTTATCTGATATTTCAATAGAGCTAGATTTAGATCCGTCAATGTTTAAAAGTTGAAATTTCATTTATTTTTTTCCTTTTTTTGCAGCTTCTGCCTTAACTTTAGCATCATGTCTCTCTTTAATAGTTTTTCGAGAAATATTTTTTACCGACTCTCTCAAAAAAACAGTTGAGTTTTTTGAACCAGGTATAGATCCTTTTAAGTACAGTAAATTATTTTCCAAATCTGATTTAATAATTTCAAGATTTAACATTGTTCTAGGTTTATCCCCCATATGTCCTGCCATTTTTTTTCCTTTAAATACCTTTCCTGGATCTTGTCTCTGTCCAGTAGATCCGTGAGATCTGTGTGAAACTGAAACACCGTGTGAGGCTCTTAAGCCACCAAAATTCCACCTTTTCATAACTCCTGCAAAACCTTTTCCTATTGTTTTTGATCTTACATCTAAAAATTTTTTATCTTTAAAAATTTCTAAACCTAATTCGTTTCCCTCTTTGAATTCCTCATTGTTTTTAACTCTGAATTCTTTAAGTATTTTTTTTGGTTCAGTATTTTTTTTTGCAAAATATCCCTTCATTTGTTTCTTTAATTTAGAGTTCTTTAACTTAAAAAAACCAACCTTTATAGCGCTGTATCCTCTTTTATCTTTACTGATAACATCCAATACCCTTCCCTTTTCCACCTTAATGACAGTTACAGGAACTGATTGACCTGTCTCCATAAATTCTCTTGTCATTCCTATTTTTGTACCTATTAATCCTACTGTCATATTAAATCTTAATTTCTATATCCACACCAGAGGCTAAATCTAATTTCATTAGAGCTTCTACAGTTTGTGGAGTTGGTTCAATAATATCAATTAATCTTTTATGTGTTCTTGACTCAAATTGTTCTCTACTTTTTTTATCAATATGAGGTGACCTTAGAACTGTATACCTTTCAATCCTTGTGGGTAAAGGTATAGGCCCTTTAACTTGAGCTCCAGTTCTTTTTGCAGTATTGACAATTTCCTCAGTCGATAAATCTAGGATTTTATTGTCGTATGCTTTTAAATGTATTCTTATATTTTGATTTTCCATAATTTAAGCTAGTTTTTTTGTCACCTCATCTTGAACATTTTGTGGGACTTTGTCATAGTGGCTAAATTGCATCGTGTATTGCGCTCTTCCTTGCGTTGAAGATCTAAGATTATTTATATAACCAAACATATTAGCTAGAGGCACTACCGCATTAATCGCTGTTGCATTACCTCTTGGCTCTGTAGATCCCACCTGTCCTCTTCGGCTGTTTAAATCCCCAATTACGTCACCCATAAATTCCTCAGGAGTAACAACTTCAACTTTCATCATCGGTTCTAACAACTTTAATGTAGCTTTTTGACAAGCTTCTCTAAAACATGTTCTGCTTGCTATCTCAAAAGCTAAAACGCTGGAGTCTACGTCGTGATGTAGTCCATCTAAAATTTTAACTTTATAGTCAATAATAGGAAAGCCAGCTAAAATTCCACTATCAGATACACTTTCTACACCTTTTTCTACACCTGGGATATACTCTTTGGGAATAGATCCTCCTTTTATTAAGTTCTCAATCTCTCTGCCCTTTCCAGCCTCTAAAGGCTCAACACTTAGTTTTACTTTTGCAAATTGACCTGCTCCACCGCTTTGCTTTTTATGTATATATTCCATTTCTGCAGATCCAAGAATAGTTTCTCTGTAAGCCACTTGAGGTGCTCCAATATTTGCTTCAACTTTGAATTCTCTTTTCATTCTATCTACGATAATATCCAAATGTAACTCTCCCATTCCTTTTATAATTGTTTGTCCAGATTCTTCGTCTGAAGAAACTCTAAATGAAGGATCCTCTTTAGCTAACCTTGCAAGTGCTTCACCCATTTTTTCTTGGTCACCTTTAGTTTTTGGTTCAACTGCAATTTCAATTACAGGGTCAGGAAACTCCATAGGCTCTAATAAAATTGGTGTTTTGGATTCACAGAGTGTATGACCAGTTATTGTGTGCTTTAATCCAGCTAATGCTACAATATCTCCTGCAGATGCAGACTTTATATCTTCTCTACTATTTGCATGCATTAAAAGCATCCTTCCTATCCTCTCATCTTTATCTTTAGATGAATTTAATATTGAAGTTCCCGCATTAAGCGTGCCTGAGTAAATTCTTATAAACGTTAAAGATCCTACGAATGGATCGTTTGCAACTTTAAATGCTAAAGCTGAAAAACTCTCTTTTTCGTTAAATTTCATGATAATTTTTTCATCCGACCCAATTTTAGTCCCCTCTATTGAACCTAAATCACTTGGACTTGGAAGATAATCAATTACTGCATCTAGAAGAGGTTGAACTCCTTTATTTTTAAAAGCAGATCCTGTCAATATTGGTACAAAGTTGAAAGATAGAGTTCCTTTTCTTACACATTTTATTAAGTCAATATCAGATGGCTCTTTTCCATCTAAATACGCTTCCATGAGTTTTTCATCTTGCTCGACTGCAGTTTCTACTAAATCTTTTCTATATTTCTCTGCTTTTTCTTTTAAATCAGCGGGAATATCAATGTATTCAAATTTTGCACCTAAGTCCTCATTTTGCCAAACTATACCTTTCATCTTAACTAAATCTATTACTCCTTTTAGATCTGCTTCAGAACCAATAGGTAATTGTAAAGGAAGAGGTTTGCACCCAAGACGTTCTTTGATCATATCAACACATCTATAAAAATCTGCACCAGTTCTATCAAGTTTATTTACAAAACAAATCCTTGGGACTTTATATTTATCTGCTTGTCTCCAGACTGTTTCTGACTGAGGTTCTACTCCTGCTACTCCGTCAAATACAGCTACTGCACCATCTAAAACTTTTAATGAACGCTCAACTTCTATTGTAAAATCTACGTGCCCTGGTGTATCAATTATATTTATCCTGTGATCTCTCCAGAAACATGTGGTCGCTGCAGACGTAATAGTAATTCCTCTTTCTTGCTCTTGCTCCATCCAATCCATAGTTGCGGCACCATCATGAACTTCTCCAATTTTATGACTTTTACCCGTGTAATATAAAATTCTTTCAGTTGTGGTTGTTTTTCCCGCATCTATATGGGCCATGATACCAATGTTTCTATATTTATCTAAAGTATATTTCGTCATAAATACTTACCATCTAAAATGAGCGAAAGCTTTATTTGCTTCTGCCATTTTATGAGTATCCTCTCTTTTTTTAATTGCTGAACCCTTGTTTTGAGATGCATCAATTATTTCTGAATAAAGTTTTTCAGCCATTGTCTTATTTTTTCTTTTCCTAGTGGCCTCCATTATCCACCTTAAAGCAAGAGCTTGAGCTCTTTTAGTTTTTACTTCAACTGGCACCTGGTAGGTAGCTCCCCCTACTCTTCTAGATCTACATTCTATGTTGGGTTTTACATTGCTTATTGCTGTATTGAAAATTTTAAGAGGGTCTTCGTTATTTTTAGTTTTAATTTTATCTAAAGCATCATAAAGTATTTTCTCAGCAATAGATCTTTTTCCGTCATACATTATAGAGTTTATAAATTTTGAAACTACATCAGAATGAAATTTTGGATCTGGGTAAACTTTTCTAACTGGAGCTTTTCTCTTTCTAGACATAAATTTATTATTTTGGTTTTTTTGCTCCGTACAATGATCTTCTTTGTTTTCGATTTGCAACTCCCTGTGTATCTAAATTCCCTCTTAAAATATGATATCTAACACCAGGTAAATCTTTTACTCTACCTCCTCTAAGTAATACTACTGAGTGCTCTTGCAAATTATGTCCTTCTCCAGGAATATAAGCAGTAACTTCAAAACCATTAGACAGCCTCACTCTTGCAACTTTTCTTAAAGCTGAATTAGGTTTTTTAGGAGTGGTGGTATAAACCTTGACGCAAACTCCACGCTTTAGTGGTTGTTTTTCCAAAGCTGGAACTTTATTTCTAGCTAAAGGTTTTACCCTACTTTTTTTAATCAACTGATTAATTGTTGGCATAATATAATTTTGAAGTGAAATAAAGATAACCTTTTGTCGGTAGTTGTTAGTGTTTAAGGTTATATGAGACCTTACTTCTAACATTCAAAATGTGCCGTAAACTAACATCGAATTGATAAAAGTCAATATCAATTGAAAACAAATATTTATTTAAGGTGCCTGTTCAGTGGCTGTAGTTGCGGATTCTAGCTCTTGTTTTTTTAACTCGTCCAATCTCACTTTATCTTGATCTCTAGCTTGTTTGTCCCATTCAATTTTGGTTAATCCTGTTCCAGCAGGTACCAATCGTCCTACTATTACATTTTCTTTCAATCCTTCTAATGTATCTGTTTTACCTTTTATCGAAGCATCTGTTAAAACTCTTGTAGTTTCTTGAAAAGAGGCGGCGGAGATAAATGAATTTGTTTGTAAAGAAGCTTTGGTTATTCCCAACAACACTCTCTCAAAAATTGCAGGTTTTTTCTTTTCCTCTCTAAGTTTATCATTTATTAAATTTATATCTAATAAATCAATTACTTCACCTGCTAACAATTCTGAATCACCCGGGTCTTTTACTTCAACCCTCTTAAGCATTTGTCTCACGATAGTCTCAATATGTTTATCATTAATAACAACACCTTGTAGCCTATAAACTTCTTGAACCTCAGACACAAAATACTCTGTCAGTTTTTCTACACCTAAAATTCTTAAAATATCATGTGGGGCTGGGCTTCCATCTAGTAAGTATTCACCTTTTTTAATTTTTTCACCCTGGTTGAAGTTTACGTGTTTTCCTTTGGGAATTAAATAATTTGAGGTTTCGCCATTAGATGAAACAATAGATATTTTTTGCTTTCCTCTAACTTCTTTACCAAATTCAATAACTCCATCATTTTCTGCAATAATTGCGCTATCTTTTGGTCTTCTTGCCTCAAATAATTCAGCAACTCTTGGTAAGCCTCCGGTAATATCTTTTGTTTTTGAAGTTTCTTTTGGTAATCTTGCCAAAACATCTCCGGCAGATATTTTCTGTCCATCCTTAACTGATAAAATTGTATCAGGAACTAAATAATATCTAGCTTCATTTCCATCAGCTTTTTTAATTATTTCTCCTTTTTCATTTCTCAAAGTAATTCTAGGTTTCAGTTCAGAGTTTTTTGAAGAAGACTTCCAATCAGTTACTGATTTAGAAGATAAACCAGTCGCATCATCTAATGTTTCTGTTAATGAACTGCCCTCCATCAAATCCATATAATTTGCTATCCCACTAGTTTCAGCTATAACTGGTAAAGTATATGGGTCCCATTCGGCTATTTTTTTTCCTTTATCAATCGTATCTCCGTCTTTAAAGAAAAGTTTAGATCCATAATTTACTTTATAAATAGCAAGCTGTCTTCCATTTTCATCTTCAATGCTTAATTGAGTGTTTCGCCCCATTACGATTATATTTTTCTTCGAGTCCTCAATTAAATTTTTATTAATTATATTTAATTTTCCTTTAGTTTGAGAAATAATTTGAGACTCCTCTTTAATTTGTGCGGTTCCGCCTACGTGAAAAGTTCTCATAGTTAATTGTGTTCCTGGCTCACCAATGGATTGAGCAGCTATCATTCCAACTGCCTCTCCAACACTTACTAATTTTCCTCTTGCCAAATCTCTACCATAACATGTTTGACATACACCTTTCGTAGAAGCGCAAGTAATAACTGAGTAGACATTCACAGATTTTACACCTGCGGCGTCAATTTTTTCGCAATCAAACTCATCTATTAATTTATCTTTTTTAATAATTATTTCACCTGTAACGGGATTTTTAATATTTTCAGCTATAACTCTTCCTAGAACTCTCTCAGATAAACTAACTAATATATTTCCACCCTCAATAATCTCAGAGATATGAACTGAAGATCTTTTTTTTGGGTCACAAGCAGCTTTTGTTATTTGCACATCTTGAGCAACATCACATAATCTTCTTGTTAAATATCCTGAATTTGCAGTTTTTAAAGCAGTGTCAGCTAGACCTTTTCTAGCTCCGTGAGTTGAATTAAAATACTCTAGAACTGTCAAACCTTCTTTAAAGTTTGAAATAATTGGTGTTTCAATAATTTCACCAGAAGGTTTTGCGATTAAGCCTCTCATCCCTGCTAATTGTTTCATTTGTGCTTGAGAACCCCGTGCTCCAGAGTCTGCCATCATATAAACCGAATTAGTTTCAATTCTATCATTATCGTAGATTTTTTCAGCAGATGAAATCTCTTTCATCATCTCATTTGCGACAGTATCAGTACACTTTGACCATACATCAACAACTTTGTTATATTTTTCACCTCTTGTAATTAATCCATCAGAATACTGTTTTTCATATTCTTCAATTTGTTTTTTAGTATTATTAATTAAATTTTCTTTAGTTTTTGGTATTATCAAATCATCTTTACCGAAAGATATACCTGCTTTGAAAGCATGTTTAAAACCTAAAGATTTAATTCTATCACAAAAAATTACTGTCTCTTTTTGTCCACAATATCTAAAAATAGTATCAATAACTTCAGAAACATTTTTTTTGGTTAATAACTTATTTATTAAATTAAATTTAATATTATAGTTTTTTGGCAAAATATTTGCTAATAAAAATCTTCCAGCAGTACTAGTGTATTTCTCTATTATTTCTTTACCATTTTTATCTACTGTTTTAAAAGTAGATATTATTTTTGAATGTAAACTAATTGATTTATTTTCTAAAGCCTGTTCGATTTCCTCCAAACTCGAAAAAATACCTTTTAGTTTTTTATCTTCATCATTTGCTTGTGACAAATAGTAAATACCCAAAACTATGTCCTGACTCGGAACTATAATAGGTTTTCCGTTAGAAGGGCTTAAAATATTATTTGTGGACATCATTAATACTCTAGCTTCTAATTGTGCTTCTAAACTTAACGGGATGTGAACAGCCATTTGATCTCCATCAAAATCGGCATTAAAAGCAGCACAAACTAATGGGTGTAATTCTATTGCATTACCTTCAATTAACTTAGCCTCAAATGCTTGAACACCAAGTCTATGTAAAGTTGGAGCTCTATTTAAAAGTATCGGATGTTCTCTAATAATATGTTCCAGTGAGTCCCAAACTTCGCTTTTCTCCTTCTCAACTAGTCTCTTAGCTTGCTTTATCGTTGTCGCTAATCCTAGTTTATCTAATCGCGCATATAAAAACGGTTTAAATAATTCCAAAGCCATTTTTTTAGGTAATCCACATTGATGTAATTTTAATTCGGGACCAACTACGATCACAGATCTTCCAGAGTAATCAACTCTTTTACCTAATAAATTTTGTCTAAATCTACCCTGTTTTCCTTTTAACATTTCTGCCAATGATTTTAATGGTCTTTTCCCTGTTCCAGTTATTACTCTCCCTCTTCTTCCGTTATCAAAAAGAGCGTCAACAGACTCTTGCAACATTCTTTTTTCGTTTCGAACGATTATGTCTGGGGCTTTTAAATCTAACAACCTTTTGAGTCGGTTATTTCTATTGATAACTCTTCTGTATAAATCGTTAAGATCTGATGTAGCAAACCTACCTCCATCTAATGGAACTAACGGTCTTAATTCTGGCGGTATTACTGGAACGGAAGTCAAAATCATCCATTCGGGTTTATTACCTGATGAAATAAAAGACTCAATCAGTTTTAATCTTTTGACTGTTCTTTCTTCAGTTACTTTTGATTTGATCTCTTTTAGCGACTCTCTTAATTTTTTTTGTTCTTTCTTAAGATCTAAATTTACAAGTATTTCTCTTACCGCTTCTGCGCCTATTCCTGCAGTAAAGGCATCTTCTCCAAATTCTTCTTGAGCCTTTAAAAGCTCTTCTTCGGTGATTAGTTGACCTTTTTTTAATGTAGTTAAACCTGGTTCAATAATAATAAAACTTTCAAAATATAAAACTTTCTCCACCTCTTTTAATTTCATATCTATAGCAAGTGATATTCTGCTAGGTAAAGATTTTAAGAACCAGATGTGAGCAACAGGACATGCTAAATCTATATGTCCCATTCTCTCTCTTCTAACATTGGATTTAGTAACTTCTACACCACATTTTTCACAAATGATTCCTCTAAATTTCATTCGTTTATATTTTCCACATAAACATTCGTAATCTTTGACTGGACCGAATATTCTAGAGCAAAATAAACCATCTTTTTCTGGTCTAAATGTTCTATAATTTATTGTTTCTGGTTTTTTTATTTCTCCATAAGACCATGATTTAATTTTTTCAGGACTCGCTAAAGTAATTTTAATACTATCAAAGTTATTTTCCTGTGGTAAATTTTGATTTTCAAAATTTCTCGCTAAATTTTTTTCCATAACTAATTTAATTCTATATTTAGACCCAAAGCTCTGATCTCTTTTACTAAGACATTAAAAGACTCAGGAACTCCTGACTCAAAATTATTGTTTCCTTTTACTATAGTTTCATAAACTTTTGTTCTTCCAGCTACATCGTCAGACTTAACTGTTAAAATTTCTTGAAGAGTATAAGAAGCTCCATAAGCCTCTAGCGCCCAAACTTCCATCTCACCGAATCTTTGGCCTCCTAATTGAGCTTTTCCACCTAATGGTTGTTGGGTTACCAAGCTATAAGGACCAGTTGATCTAGCATGAATTTTATCTTCAACAAGATGGTTTAATTTTAACATATAAATAATTCCAACTGTAACAGGCCTATCAAATCTTTCTCCTGTTTGACCATTCCATAAATGTGTTTGACCAGTATTTGGTAACTTAGCAAGTTCAAGCATTTTTGTTATATCTTTGGTACTTGCGCCATCAAAGACTGGTGTGGAAATCGGAACACCGCTTGATAAATTTTGTACAAGTTCAGCAATTTCTTTATTTGATAATTTAGAAATGACATTATTAAAATATTGATCTCCGTATATCTCTTTGAGTTTTTCTCTTATTTTTTCGATATCCTTGTCAAAATTTTTAATATATTGCTTAATCTGATCACCTAGTTCAGAACAAGACCAACCCAGGTGAGTTTCCAATATTTGACCGACATTCATTCGACTTGGTACTCCCAATGGATTTAATACTATATCAACTGGCTTTCCATTTTCCATGTAAGGCATATCCTCAACTGGTACAATTTTACTTACAACACCTTTGTTACCATGTCTTCCAGCCATCTTGTCTCCTGGCATTAATCTTCTTTTAACAGCCACAAACACTTTTACAACTTTCATGACTGTTGGAAGTAAATCATCTCCTTGTTGAATCTTTAATACTTTATCTTCAAATCTTAATTTAATATCCTCTGAGGCTTCATCAAATTGATTTTTAAGTTTTTCTAAATTGTCATTGATAACATTATCAGCAAAAGATATTTTCCATAAATCTTTTAGAGATAAATTTTCGAAGTCATTGATGTTAAGTGTTGTTCCTGGTTTAAGTTCTTTAAATTGCTTGTTAATACTTTTTCCATTCAACAAATCGATTGCTCTAAGTTTAATATTTCTATTTAATATTTCTTCCTCAACTTTTTTGTCCTCTTGAACAGACTCAATTTCTGCACGTTCTATAGCTATTGAACGTTCATCTTTTTCAATTCCATGTCTATTGAAAACTCTTACATCTATTACCACTCCTGTGCTGCCTGAAGGTAGTTTAAGTGATGAGTCTCTAACGTCAGTGGCTTTTTCTCCAAATATCGATCTTAATAATTTTTCCTCAGGGCTTGATGATGTTTCACTTTTTGGTGTTACTTTTCCAACTAAAATATCTCCAGGTTTTACCTCTGCACCAACGTATACAATTCCTGACTCATCAAGATTTCTTAAACTTTCTTCGCTTACATTCGGTATATCTCTTGTTATTTCTTCAGCTCCAAGTTTAGTGTCTCTAGCCATTGACTCATATTCCTCAATGTGAACAGAGGTAAATACATCATCTGTAACACATCTTTCTGAAATTAGAATTGAGTCTTCAAAATTGTAGCCTTGCCATGGCATAAAAGCTACAGTCACGTTCTTTCCTAATGCTAATTCACCCAATTTAGTAGCTGGTCCATCAGCGATTATATCTCCCTTTTTAATTTTATCTCCAACCTTGACTAAAGGTTTTTGATTTATGCAAGTATTCTGATTAGATCTTTGAAATTTTGACAAATTATAAATATCAACAGCTGATTGCGATAAATCTGTTACGTCTGTTACTTTTACTACGATTCTTTTTCCATCAATCTTATCTACTAAACCATTTCTTTTAGCAACAATTGTAACACCTGAGTCAAGTGCCACGTCAGACTCTATACCTGTACCCACTAAAGGTGACTCAGGTTTTAATAATGGAACGGCTTGTCTCATCATATTAGATCCCATTAAGGCTCGATTGGCATCGTCATTTTCTAAGAATGGTATAAGAGCGGCAGCTACAGAGACTAGTTGTTTTGGTGAAACGTCGATATAGTCAATGTTATCTCTATTTGATAATTCAAAATTTAGATTTTTTCTACATGCTACAAGTTCCTCAACAAAAGATCCGTCTTTATTTAATTTTGAATTAGCTTGAGCTATTGTGTATTTTTCTTCTTCTATTGCAGACAAATACTTAATTTCAGATGTAACTTTACCTGCAATTACTTTTTTATAAGGACTCTCTATATATCCAAATTTATTTACTCTACAATATGTAGCCAAACTATTTATTAAACCGATGTTTGGACCTTCTGGGGTTTCTATAGGACAGATCCTTCCATAATGTGTTGGATGTACATCTCTAACCTCAAAACCTGCTCTTTCTCTTGTTAAACCCCCAGGACCTAATGCTGATACTCTTCTCTTGTGAGTTATTTCTGATAGCGGATTAGTTTGATCCATGAATTGAGAAAGTTGAGAAGTTGCAAAAAAATCTTTTAAAGAAGTCGTAATAGGCTTCGCATTAATGAGATCCTGAGGCATTGCAGACTCAATTTCCAGAAATGTTGACATTTTTTCTTTTACTGTCCTCTCCATTCTTAAAAGACCTATTCTAAATTGATTTTCTACTAGCTCTCCTACAGATCTTACCCTTCTATTTCCAAGATGATCTATATCGTCAACATCACCTTTTCCATCTCTAAGATCTAACATAAACTTTATTATTGCCAATATATCTGAGTTATCTAAAATTGTTTTTTTTGAATTTGTATTTAAATTTAGTTTTGAATTAAGTTTAACCCTTCCCACCTCTGATAAGTCATACCTTTCTTTTTTAAAATATAAATTAGTGAAAATTTCTTCGGCAATTTCTAAAGAAGGTGCTTCTCCGGGTCGTAAAACTTTATAAATATCGTTCAAGGCTTCTGATTTATTAGAATTTTTATCAACTTTAAGTGTTTCAAGAATATATGGACCTTTGTTGATTGGATCTATATTTACTATATGGAGTAATTTTTCTTCTTGATTTAAAATTTTTTGTAATTGTTCTTCTGTTATGTCAAAACCAGTGTCTACTAAAATTTCACCACTTGATGATTTAATTTCTTTAGCAAGATATTTACCAATAATTTCATCGTTAGTAATAGAAATATTTTTAAGACCTTTTTCATAAAGTTTTTTTGCTATGATAAAATTTAGCTTTTCGCCCTTAGATAAAACTTTTTTATCATTAGAGGAGTCAATTAAATCATAAGACAATTTAATCGGTCTCTTAAAATTTTCCGGATTAAATTCAGTAGACCATACTTTTTTGTCAGTATTAAAGGTATATTTGCTAGTTGTATAAAAAGTGTTTATAATTTTATCTTTTGTAAAACCCAAAGCTAATAAAATAGTTGTAATTGGAAGTTTTTTCTTTCTATCTATTCTAAAATATAAAATATCCTTAGGATCAAATTCAAAATCTAACCACGATCCTCTTCCTGGTATTATTCTACAATTGAATAAAAGCTTGCCACTCGCATGTGTCTTCCCTTTATCGTGATCAAAAAAGACACCCGGACTTCTATGCATTTGATTAACGACAACTCTCTCCACTCCATTAGTTATAAATGTTGCACTTGGTGTCATTAGTGGAAGATCTCCAATAAACACTTCTTGTTCTTTTGCGGAAAGAATTTGTTTAGTGTTATTTTCTGTATCTATATCGTAAACAACTAATCTAAGAATTGCTTTTAATGCAGCTGAATAAGATAGGCTTCTTTGTTTACACTCAATTACATCAAATTTTGGTTTCTCAAGTTTATATGAAATATATTCTAAAGTTGATTTATCATTACCATCCTCTATTGGAAATATACTTTTAAAAACTCTGTCTATTCCTTTTGACAATTCTGAAATTTGTTCATTTAAAGATTTTGACTCTAAAAACTCATTGTAAGAGTTTTTTTGAACTTCAATTAGATTTGGGATAGATAAACCCTCTATAAGTTTACCAAAATTTTTTCTAATATGTTTCTTTTGAGTAAAAGATAATTGCATCAAATATAAAAAATTTCATTACAATTTTTATCTTGTAATAAAACTTTGTCTTAAATTTTGTTTACTTTAATTCTACTTTTGCCCCAGCCGCTTCAAGTTTTTTCTTAAATTCTTCAGCTTCTTTTTTAGCTACTCCACCTTTAATTTCTTTAGGTGCTGCTTCAACTAAATCTTTAGCTTCTTTTAAACCTAAACCAGTTATTGCTCTTACTTCTTTTATAACGTTAATTTTTTTATCTCCTGCTGAAGCTAAGAAAATTGAAAACTCTGATTTTTCCTCTCCAGCTGGTGCTGCTGCTGCCCCTGCTGGTGCGGCTGCTGCTGGCGCTGCTGCCGTAACGCCCCATTTTTCTTCAAGTTGTTTTGATAGCTCTGCGGCTTCAACAACAGTTAATGTTGAAAGTTCGTCGATAATTTTATTTAAATCTGCCATATTTAATCCTATGAATTAGTTTTTTAAACTCTTTGCGCGCGCTAAATTAGCAATTTTTGAGCCAGGTGCAAGCAAAATACTTACTAATTTTTGAGCTGGCGATGATAAAATTCCCACTATTTTGGCCCTAGCTTCTTCCAAAGAAGGGAGTGTGGCAATTACTGACACCTCTTTTTCGTCTAAAACCTTACCATCCATGAATCCAGCTACTATTTTTAACTTGTCATTTGACTTAGAAAATTTAGTTAAAATTTTTGCTGTTGAAATTGGATCTGACGAAATTGCAGCAGCAGTAGGTCCTACAAAATATTTTTCTAAATCTTTTTTTGGAGTTTCCTTAATTGCAATTTTAGTGATCCTGTTTTTTGTTATTTTAAATAAAATTCCTTTATCTCTTAATTCTTTCCTTAAAGAGTCTAGCTCATTTACGTTAAGTCCTTGGTACTGTGCTATCATCACAGATTCGTTGTCATTGAAGCTTTTTTTCAACTCTTTAACGTAATTCTTTTTTGCCTCTTTAGACATCATAACTATTTTGCTCCTACTTTGTAAGAAATGCCCATTGTAGAAGTTATAAAAGCATTTTTAATAAATTCGCCTTTAATTGTGTCAGGCTTTTCTTTTTTTACACTATCAATAAAATGTTTATAATTTTCTAAAAGTTTATCTGTTGAAAAACTTTTTCTGCCTATTGTTGATGACAAGTTTCCATCTTTATCATTTCTAATTTCTACTAATCCTGTTTTAATTTCTTTGACAGCCTTTGAGATGTCGTTTGTAACTGTTCCTAATTTTGGATTAGGCATAAGACCTTTCGGTCCAAGCACTTTTCCATGTTTGCCAATTTTCCCCATCATAGATGAAGTACATATTAATTTTGTAAAATTAAATTTACCTGCCGCTATTTTTTCTAATAAATCGTCTGAACCAGTGATGTCAGCACCTGCTTTTTTTGCTTCATCAACTTTATCTGCCTCACATAAAACTGCTATCTTATTTTTTTTTCCAGATCCGTTTGGTAACTTTACAGTTGTTCTCAGACTAAAATCCCCACCTTTTGATTGTTTTAGATTAATCCTCAAAGAAACGTCTACTGACTCGTCAAACTTTGTTGTTACATTTTTTTTTACTAATTCAATAGCTTGCTTAGTATCTAACTTTTGATTTTTAGCTTTCGACTTTAAAATTTCTTTATATCTTTTTGATCTTATTTTCATAATTATTCTTTTACCTCAATTCCCATTGATCTCGCTGATCCGCAAATAATTTTAGTTGCTTCTTTTAAATCAAACGCATTTAAGTCTTTCATTTTTTCTTTAGCTATAGCTTCGGCTTGCTTCATGGTAATACTTCCAGCTACTACTCTTCCAGGTTCGCTCGATCCACTTTTAAGTTTAGCTGCCTCTCTTATAAAATGTGATGCAGGAGGAGATTTAATTATAAAATCAAATTTTTTATCTTTGTAAACAGTAATCACTACCGGAACAGGTTTACCCATAAATGATTTTGTTTTCTCATTAAAAGCCTTACAAAACTCCATTATATTAATTCCTCTTTGTCCTAAAGCCGGACCAACTGGAGGAGCTGGATTCGCTTGACCTCCTTTAATTTGTAATTTTACATAACCTGTTATTTCTTTTGCCATCAATTTTTCTCCACTTGATTAAATTCTAAATCTACTGGTGTAGCTCTACCAAATATAGAAACCGACACTTTAAGTCTAGATTTTTCTTCATCAATTTCTTCAATTAATCCATTAAATGAGGCAAATGGCCCATCGCAGACTTTGACTTTTTCTCCAACTTCAAAGCTAATACCACTTTTTTGTGTTGCAGCAGTTTCAGAAACCTGACCTAATATTCTTTTAATTTCATCATCAGAAATAGGTGTAGGTTTATCTGAAGATCCAAGAAATCCACTTACTTTTTGTAGATTTTTAATTAAATGATAAATTTGTTTTGTAAGCTCAATTTTAATTAAAACGTATCCTGGAAAGAATTTCTTTTCTCTTTTAGTTCTTTTTCCCTTTTTAACCTCTGTAACTTGGTGAGTTGGAACGAGTATTTCTTGCAGATTATCAGCTAGTTTATGTTTTTTTAATTCCTCTTTTATTGAATCAACTACTTTCTTTTCAAAACCTGAATAAGCTTGAACAATATACCAATTCATAAGTTAAAAATTAATAGTTAAAATAAGGTTTAAAAGAAAACGTAAAATTTGATCTAAAATAAGAAAAAAAATCGCGGCTATAGATGCAAGAGCGAATACCATTACTGCACCCATCATAGTTTCTTTTTTTGTTGGCCAAGTTATTCTAAAGGTTTCTTGTTTTACTTCTTGAATAAACTTAAATGGATTTTTCATAACTTATTTTCATTTTTTGGCAGGAGCGGAGGGACTCGAACCCACAACCTCCGGTTTTGGAGACCGGCGCTCTACCAATTGAACTACGCTCCTAAGCGTTTACTTAACTATTTTAGTGACTACTCCAGCTCCAACTGTTTTTCCACCTTCTCTAATTGCAAAGTTCAAGTTTTCACTCATTGCAATAGGTGTGATTAATTTTACAGTGAATTTTCCATCATCCCCTGGCATTACCATTTCAGTGCCAGATGGTAAAGTAACTTCACCAGTAACATCTGTAGTTCTAAAATAAAATTGAGGCCTGTATTTTGTGAAAAAAGGAGTATGTCTACCACCCTCCTCTTTTTTTAATATATAAGCCTGACATTCAAACTCTGTGTGTGGTGTAATTGATCCCGGTTTACAAAGAACCTGTCCACGCTCCACGTCGTCCCTCTCAACTCCTCTAAGAAGTGCACCAATGTTATCTCCTGCTTCTCCGCTGTCTAAAAGTTTTCTAAACATTTCTACTCCAGTGCAAACAGATTTTTTAGTATCTCTTATTCCAACTATCTCTATTTCTTCTCCAACCTTGATTATTCCTGACTCGACTCTACCTGTAACAACTGTACCTCTTCCGGAAATTGAGAAAACGTCCTCTACAGGCATCAAGAAAGGTTTATCTTTTGGTCGATCTGGTTGCGGTATTGTTTCGTCTACAGCTTTCATAAGCTCCATTATCGCATTTTTTCCAGTTGCTTCATCTTTACCTTCAACTGCATTCAATGCAGATCCTTTTATAATAGGTATTTTGTCTCCAGGAAATTTATACGAAGTTAAAAGTTCCCTAATTTCTTCTTCAACAAGATCTACTAATTCTTTATCTTTAACTGTATCAATTTTATTTAAAAAAACTACAATGGCTGGAACACCTACTTGTCTAGCTAAAAGTATATGTTCTCTAGTTTGTGGCATAGGACCGTCAGCAGCATTTACAACTAGTATTGCACCATCCATTTGCGCGGCACCAGTGATCATATTTTTTACATAGTCAGCGTGGCCAGGGCAATCTACGTGAGCATAGTGTCTTTTTTCAGTTTCGTACTCAACATGAGCAGTTGAAATTGTAATTCCTCTTTCTTTTTCTTCTGGAGCTTTATCGATTTGATCATAAGCAACAAAGTTTGCACTACTTGAGCCTCCTGCTTCAGACAAAACTTTTGTTATTGCTGCGGTTAAAGTTGTTTTACCATGGTCTACGTGTCCGATTGTACCAATATTGCAATGTGGTTTGTTTCGGTTAAACTTTTCTTTTGACATCTATATTTTCCTCACTTTATTTTTTTTTAATTTTGGAGCGGGTAAAGGGAATCGAACCCTTACATCCAGCTTGGAAGGCTAGCGTTCTACCATTGAACTACACCCGCAATATCCAAACTTATCGCGCTCTTTGTTATTAAGTGTTTAAGTTTGGTGGAGGGGGAAAGATTCGAACTTTCGAAGACCGAAGTCAACGGGTTTACAGCCCGCCCCATTTGACCGCTTTGGTACCCCTCCTTATTACTAATTGTGGGATACCCACTAACTTAAAAAGCATTTAACAACAAGCGTTTTATAAGCATTTATGAAATAATTGCAATAAATCATTTTACCATAAAATATGCTAGTAATTTGAAAAAACTGCACAAAAATCATGAAAAAAACAACATTTTTAATAGTTGGTAAACATGCTGTACTAGGAGCTCTTAAAAATCCTTTCAGAAAGATTGTTAGAGTTTTTTTAACTGAAGATGCTCAAAAAAAAATAAATAGAGAAAATCAATCATTGAACTTGTTCAAATCAGTAAGTGTTTTTTTTAAGTCAAAGAGAGAATTAGATAATCTGTGCGGAAAAGATGAAACAGCTCATCAAGGTTTGGTCGCAGAGGTCGAACATTTGGAAGAGGTTACACTAAAGGAATTTATTTTAGATAATAAAAATAAAAATATCAATTTAATTGCCTTAGAGGAAGTTTCGGATCCAAGAAATATTGGTTCAATTATTAGAAGTGCAGTAGCGTTTGAAATTGATGGAATTATTGTAAAAGCGAGATCATTTCCATCAAAAAGTAAATTGCTTTATAAAAGCGCAAGTGGAGGAGTTGAACACATAAAGATTTTTAAAGTTTCTAACATAAATACAACATTAAAATTTTTGAAAACCAAAGATTTTTGGGTTAGTGCATTTGACTCACAAGCTAAAAAAAACTTTACCGAGAACGATTGGAAAGGAAGAAATGTATTATTATTTGGTTCAGAAGGTTTTGGACTTAAAAAAAAAACTTTAGCTAGTGTTGATTTCAAATTTAAAATATTAACAAGTGATAAAGTTGAAAGCTTAAATATTTCTAATTCTGTTGCAATAGTAAGTCATTTTATAAACATCAAACAAATTAAGAAATTTTAAAAAGTGAAAATATATAAAAATATATTTGGTACATTTATTTTAATACTCTTAGGTTTGATTTTATTTTTCATGTTAGATTTTATTGTAAGTAAATATACTAATCTTTTTCATATAAGAAAAAATTGTTATGAATACTTTGAAATAAAAAAAGATAATAAAAATTTTTACTCTTATGATTTATCAAAAAATTGTTTTGCATTTGAGCATAAAGGGAAAACTCCTGCCTATAATGTTTATACAAATAACCAAGGTTACAGAGTTGGAAAAAATTCAAAACAAACGAATAAAGATAAGATTATCTTTTTAGGAGACTCTTTCACTTATGGTTTTGGAGTTGATTACGAACATTCAGTTCCAGGTTATATACAAAAAAAATTGAAAAATAAATTTGAGATAATAAATTTAGCTGTAACAGGATATAGTCCTTCAATGAATCTTTTCAAATTAAATGAGTATTTAACCAATAGCAATAAATCTAAAATTAAAAAAGTTTTTTACATACTTGATTTAACGGATGTTCATGATGAATCTAATAGATGGACAAACTTAGAAGATATAGCAAGACCAGTACTGCAAGAAAAAAACGTGGAAAATGAAATTGAAAAAACATTTAATCTTAAAGAAAAATTTAGAGCAAGTAGATTTCTTTCATACCTAGTTAATAAGAATATAAGAAATTTAAGAAAACAAATAAGAAAATTATTCTACGAACATTCTAATGATATTGAGCCTGGAACGTATTGGGCAAAATTTACTCACACACCTAAAAAAGAACTTTATCAAGACAAAAAATATAAAGAACTTTGGAAAAATAATGAAAAATTCGGTTTAAAAAAAATTAACGAAAAAATATTTTCAATTTCGCGCTTGTTATATGAAGCAAATAAAGAAATTGAGTTTTACATAGTTATTCATCCATGGCGTGAAACTCTTGAGCTCGGACAAAAGGAATTTAGTTGGGAAGATTTCGCCGAAAATCTTTGTTTTCAGGTAAAGTGTAAAAAATTAATAAATTTTTTCGACGATGTAAGAAATCTTAGAAAAAATAATATCAACTGGAAAAAAGAAATTTATTTTAGGTTAGATTTACATCATACAAAGTATGGAAATAAACTATATTCTGATCGTATTTTAAAAGATGCTTTTAATTAAATTTTAAAAAAAATCGCTTGAAGGTAAATATTATTTAATTTAGAAGATCAATTCTAGCCCTCATAGCTCAATTGGTAGAGCAATTGATTTGTAATCAATAGGTTCGCGGTTCGAGTCCGTGTGAGGGCACCACAATATTTAATAAATTTCTTTTCTAACCTGCTCCAATTTAATTTTCTTTTGTAAACTATTATTTTTATCATAAAGAAGATTAAACTTTATTTTGTTTTGAACTTTTACAATTATCTTTTTAGCGTTTCTAATTTCTACGTTATCAGCTACTGCACTCACAGGTCTTTTCTTTGAATTTAAATTTGTTATTACTATCTTTGATTTATCACTAACAATTTTTCCAATCCATCTTCTGGGTCTGAAAGCACTTATTGGTGCAACTGAAATTTTTTTTGAGTTTAAGTTTAAAATTGGTCCATGGACTGATAAATTGTATGCTGTACTACCTGCTGGTGTTGAAACTAAAACACCATCAGACACTAAATTTTTCATAATATAAGATGACTGATTTTTAATAGATAAGTTGGCAGCTTGTCTGCTTTGTCTTAAAATAGAAACTTCATTAATTGCTAAACATTTTCTTAGTCTATTTTTATTTTTTACAACCATTTCTAAAGGAGAAATACTAACCATCTTTGATTTATTAATGTTTCTAATTAAAGAATTTTTTGAAAATTTATTCATCAAAAAACCATAGTTTCCAGAATTAATACCGTAGAATATTTTTTTTGTCTTTTTGTTATTTTTTAGAGTTTTAAGCATAAAACCATCGCCTCCAACCACAATTACAACGTTTGATTTTTTAAGATCTTTTTTTTTAAAAATGCTTTGAATCTGACTTTTTATTTTTAATGACTTTAAATTGTTATCAGAAATTATTAACGGTTTTTTCATTTTAATTGTGGTGCCCTCGGCCAGACTCGAACTGGCACTCCCAAAAGGGCAAGGATTTTAAGTCCTTTGTGTCTACCAATTTCACCACGAGGGCACTGTATTATTTTTATTGTTAATATATTAATACACAAGAGTTATAGATAAGTAAAAAAAATTATTATCCCGATTTTAAACAATTTTATATAAATAAATATTCTCTGAAATTTTATTTATTAATATTAGTTGGCTGTTATTTAATAATTTTGAACTTAAAATGAACTCTGTTTTAAGATTTTTTGCTTCTTCAAAGTTTAAGTTTAAGTAAAACGGTTCGCTGTATTTACTAATATCTATTTTTAATTCACTACCGTATGTTTCAAAATTCCTTACAAATTCATTATTATTAATAAGTTCTGCTTCGATTATCTTTTTAAACTTTTTTTTAAAATTTAAAGGATAAAGATTGTGATATCCATTTACTACATATATATCGCTTATTACCGGAATCATTGGATCTAAACCTACTGATAAGACTCTTTTATTTTTAACAATCTCTTTAATTTTTTTGTAAGATTCATAGTCATAATAACCAGAAAAGGTGTAGATATTTTTGTAATTAGGAAGTTTTAAAATTTTTTCTTTATATAAAGGCACCAAATTAGAATCAATTTGTAAAAATATTAACGATATTAAAAGTGGTGGA
>CACPPH010000010.1 GCA_902635795.1 uncultured Pelagibacteraceae bacterium | reverse complement strand
TAAACGTTAAATATCTTCGGATATATTTGTAGTTTTTGGACTCTTATTTCATCTCCTTCTAAACTAAAACTTGTGGTCAAATTTTTAATTTGTAAATAAGGAATTGGAAAAGAATAGAATTTAATATCTCCCATTTCTTTTATAATTAGTCCATAATTCTCTGAAAGATAATTTTTAATAATTTTCTCTTTTTTTGAGTAATCAAAAAATCGGGGAATATTTAAAAATAGCACTATTGCGACAAAAAAAATTAAGAAAACATATCTTAGAAAAAAATTAAACTTAAGAAATTTTAAAGATTTGTTGTTAATTAATTTACTAATTTTATTTATCATTTTTTTTATTTTTACAACTAGTATATAAAAGAAAATTCTAGTTTATGAATAATATAGATAAATTAATTGAAAACCTTAACAAGGAGCAAAAGGAGGCGGTCTTAAGCACTGAGGGTCCAAACTTAATTGTTGCAGGCGCTGGGTCAGGAAAAACAAGAGTTTTAACAACAAGATTAATACATATCATTAATCAGAAGAAAGCTTTCTCAAATCAAATTTTATGTGTGACTTTCACAAATAAAGCTGCAAAAGAAATGCAAAATAGAGTCATAAAGCACTTAAAAGGAAGCTCAAATTCAATCCCCTGGCTTGGCACCTTCCACTCTATTAGTGTAAAGTTTTTACGTAGACATGCTGAAGCACTGGGATATAAAAGTAATTTTACAATTTTGGATACAGAAGATCAAAAAAAACTAATTAGAAACATAGTAAAGTCTCAAGATTTAGACGCTAAAAAGTTTTCTCCTCAATTAATCATGTTTCATATAGACCAATGGAAGAATAAGGGTTTTTTACCTGAGGATGTAAAATTAGATAAATCAGGATCAATAATTAAATCTATTTTACAGGTTTATAAAATTTATCAAAAAAAAACAAAAGACTTAAATGCATTTGATTTTGGTGATTTAATTTTGTTTTGTGTAAAACTTTTTGAACAACATAAAGATATAAAGAAAATATATCACAATAACTTTAAATATATTTTGGTAGATGAATTTCAAGATACTAACTTTATTCAAAATAAATGGTTGAATTTATTAGTTAATGCAAATCAAAATATTTGTTGCGTGGGCGATGATGATCAATCAATTTACAGCTGGAGAGGTGCTGAAATTAAAAATTTTCTAACTTTCGATCAAATTTATAAAAATTGTAAAGTATTTAAATTAGAACAAAATTATAGATCTACAAAAAATATTTTAGATGCAGCCTCCTATTTAATTTCAAATAATTCAAATAGAGTAGGTAAGAAACTTTGGTCATCTGCTAATCATGGAGAGTTGGTGAAACTAAATTGTTACAAAACAGGTAAAGATGAAGCTCAAGGAATAAGTGATATTATTGAGAAAAAAATTAAAAATAAGTATTCTTTTAATGAAGTGTCAATTTTAGTAAGGGCAATTTATCAAACTAGAGAATTTGAAGAGAGATTTCTTCAAGTCGGTATAGGTTATCGTGTGCTTGGAGGTATTAAATTTTATGAGAGAGCAGAAATAAAAGATGCAGTTTCTTATCTAAGAATAATAAATCAAAAATATGATGATTTAGCCCTAGAAAGAGTTATAGGAACTCCAAAAAGAGGAATTGGAGAAAGCACACTTAATCAAATTTATACTTTTTCAAAGTCTAATCAATTATGTCTCGAGGACTCGATTATTAAAATATTGGAAAATGGAGAGTTTAAACCAAAAATTAAAACTGCTTTAAGTCAATTAATTAAGATACTACATAAATGGCGTAAAGATTCGGTAAATATGAAACATTACGATTTATTAAAAGTAGTATTAGATGAGTCAGGATACTCCTCTATGCTTAAAAATAAAAAGGATTTAGAAAATGAAAACAGATTAGAAAATATTAAAGAATTGTTAAGAGCTATGCAAGATTACGATAATCTTCAAAGCTTTTTAGAACATGTTGCATTGGCTACTTCTATTGACCAAGAATGGGAAGGAGCGAAAATAAATTTAATGACAATGCATGCAGCTAAAGGATTAGAGTTTGAAGTTGTCTTTCTTCCAGGCTGGGAGGAAGGCCTGTTCCCTCACCAAAAATCTTTAGAAGAAAAAGGAGATTTTGCCTTAGAGGAAGAGAGAAGATTAGCTTATGTTGGTATTACCAGAGCAAAAAAGGAGGCATATTTGTCTTTTGCAATGAAACGGGCTTATCATGGAGATTGGATGGATGCATTACCCTCAAGATTTATAAATGAAATACCAGATAAAAGTGTAGAAAAAAATGAAGTAAATTTTAATGAAACTGAAGATTTTGAGTTTAATCAAGATAACACAATAGATTACGACGAAGAATATAGAAGTCCAGGATGGAGTCGATTTAAAAAAAACAAAATGCTCAAATGGAAAAAGTAAAAAGGTTAAAAAGAGTTTTCAAAAGTGAAAAAATTAAAGGATATTTATTACCAAAAAATGATGAGTTTTTTGGAGAGTATGTATCTGAGGAGAAAGATAGACTAAATTATATAACTAATTTCACAGGCTCATTTGGTTTTTCTCTCATACTAAAAAATACAAATTATTTGTTTGTTGATGGAAGATATACTTTACAAGCATCAAATCAGAGCGGAAAACTTTTTAAAATAGTTACAATTCCGAACAAAATGCCATCTGATATTTTGAAAAATAAAAGAATATCAATAGGTTTTGATCCGAAACTATTTACTAGCAAAACACTAAAGCTTTTTTTTGGTAAAACTAGGTGTAAACTTCAACCCATAAACAAAAACTTAATAGATAGAATTTGGAACAGAAATACATATAGAAATAAAAATAAATTTTATCGCTTGCCAAAACCCTCTATTGGAAATGATTATAAATTTAAAATTGATCAAATTGTTTCTTATTTAAGAAAAAAAGGTGCAGATTATCAATTTACTACATCTAGTGAAAATAATGCTTGGTTGTTAAATATTAGAGGAGAAGATTCAAAATATACGCCTATACCTAACAGCTATATGTTAATTGATAAATACAAAAATATAATTTTTTTTTGTGACTTAAAAAAAATAAATTCTTCTTTTAAAAGATCATTTAAAAAAGTTAAATTTATTGAAATAAAATCTACAGGAGAAGTACTTTCAAAAATTGATAAAAAGAAATTTATAATTGATGAGCATACTTGTTCATATTATTTTGAAAAAATTATTTCTAGAGGTAATAAAATTTTAAAATTTAGTGATCAGATCTACAATTTGAAATCCATTAAAAGTAAAAAGGAAATAGATAATATTAAAAAGGCTCATATCCATGATGGAGCTGCTCTCACAAAATACTTGTTTTGGATTAAAAAAAATTTTAATAAAAAGAGGATAACAGAGATTAGCGGGTCACAAAAACTATATGGATTTAGGAATAAATATAAAACTTTTAAATCCTTAAGTTTTCCTACAATTTCTGGTAGTGGTCCAAATGGTGCAATTATTCATTACAAAGCTTCAAAAAAAACTAATAGAAGATTAAAATCAGGAGACATTTACCTAGTAGACTCTGGGGGGCAATATGAATTTGGAACAACAGATGTTACAAGAACTATTTCGCTAAAAAACCATAATATAAGAATTAAAAATATTTACACTAGGGTTTTAAAAGGACACATCGCAGTTGCTAACTTTAAACTAAAAGCGAGTACTTCTGGATCAATGATTGACATTCAGGCTAGGAAATTCTTAAAACAAATAGGTTTAAATTATCCTCATGGAACTGGACATGGAGTTGGGTATTTTTTAAATGTTCACGAAGGCCCCCACTCTATTTCAAAAAATAATAAGGTAAGGTTTAAAGAGGGAATGATTGTGTCAAATGAACCCGGCTACTATGAGAAAAATAAATTTGGAATAAGAATTGAAAATCTTATTTATGTAAAAAAAAGAAAAAATAAAATCTTTTTTGAAAATTTAACGATGGCACCTATTGATAAAAGTCTCATTATAAAAAAAATGCTTAATAAAAAAGAAAAGGAATGGCTTAATAATTATCACAAAAAAGTATTTGTTAGTATAAAGAATGAAATGAACAAAGCAGAAGTGAATGAGCTTAAAAAAGCATGTTCAGCTATCTAAAATTTTATTCCACTCTGACTCTGTAATAATTTTAATTTTAAATTCCTTAGCTTGATCTATCTTTTTTCTTGTTGGCTTTGAATCTCCAACTATCAGAATATCTAATTTTCTAGACATAGACCCTAAAACTTTACCACCATTATTCTCTGCAATCGATTTTGCCTCTGATCTGCTCATTTTTTGAAAACCTCCAGTAAACATAATCTTTTTATTAGAAAACTTTCCGTCTTTATTTTTTATAGTGTAATTTTTAATACTTAGTTGATTAATTAAATTTCTCGTGATTTTAATATTTTTTTCAATTGAAAAAAAATTGTTTATAGCGTCTACTTGTGTTTCACCTATACCATCAAGCTCTATCAAATTTTTCAAGATTTGCTCTCTACTTTTTCTGTCAAATATTTGGGAAAAGTCTTTTGAGGAAATAAAAAAAGCTGCAAGAATTTTTGCATTTTCTTGACCTATATGTCTTATTCCAATTGAAAAAATAAACTTTTCTAAACTTATATTTTTTGATTTAAAAATTGCATTTTTTAAATTATCTATTGATAAATCGCCCCATCCTTCGAGCTTTCTAATTTTACTATAGTCAAGTGTAAATATATCTGCTGGTTCTGTGATAAAATTTAAATCAAAGAATTGGTCAATTACTTTTTTGCCTAATCCTTCTATATTAAAAGCTTCTTTTGAAACTATATGCTTTAGTTTTTCTCTGGCTATATATTTACAATCATAACCCTTTAAGCATCTTCTTACTGTATCTTCTTTTTTTGTACTTTTGCTAAACTCTTTTATCGTTATAGATCCACAAAGACACTTTGTAGGAAATTTAAACTTTTTACTTTCTTTTTTTCTTTTTGAAGTGTCTACAGAAACAACTTGTGGAATAACATCCCCTGCTCTTTGAATTAAAATTACATCGCCAATTCTTATGTCTTTTCTTTTTATTTCTTCTTCGTTGTGTAAGGTAGCATTCGAAACAACGACTCCACCTACCGTCACAGGTTGAACTTTTGCTACAGGAGTAATTGCTCCTGTTCGACCGACTTGGATAGATATATCTTTTATTTTAGTGACTGCTTTTTCTGCAGAAAATTTATATGCGATAGCCCATCTTGGAGCATTAGATGTATTTCCTAATCTTTTTTGTAAATTTAAATCATTTACTTTATAAACTAGACCATCAATATCATAGTCTAGAGATGATCTTAATTTATCTATTTTTTGATGCTGGTTTTCAATTTCTTTGATTCCATTAATTGACTCGGAAAGAGGATTAATTGAAAATCCCCATTGTTTAATTTGCTTTAAAAAATTTGATTGACTTGAAAATTGCATAGGTTCAATTGCACCAAACCCATATGCGAAATACCTAAGAGGTATTTTAGATGTTTCTCTTGGATCTTTTTGTCGTAAGGATCCGCCAGCAGCATTACGTGGATTTGCAAATTTACTCTTTATTTTTTCAAAATCATTTTTTCCTATAAAAATTTCACATCGTATTTCAATTAAACGAGGTACTTTTTGGGAAAATATTTTTTTAGGTATTGAATTTATCGTCTTTAGATTCTCTAATATATCTTCACCGGTTATTCCATCACCTCTAGATAAACCTTTAGTTAAAATTCCTTTTTCGTAAATTAAGGTAGCTGAAATTCCATCAATTTTTGGTTCGCAAAATAGTTCCAAATTTTTGTTTTTTGTGTTCAAAAAATTGTTGATTTTTTTTATAAAGTCTTCCATATCGTTTTTATCAAAAGCATTTGATAAAGATAACATTGGTTTTAAATGCTTAATTTTTTTGAATTTCTTTGGCGATAGAGCTCCAACTATTTTACTTACTGAGTTGATTTTTTTTAAAAAAGGGTATTTTTTTTCAAGGTCTAATAATTCTTTTTTAATTTCATCATACTCTGCATCAGATATCTTAGGATTATCATTAACAAAGTAATTTTTATTATGTTCTTTTAAAAGATTTATTTTTTTTCTAAATTTGTCTTCTATTTTGATCTTTTCATTCATTTTAAATTATTTAATCATTTCAATAATCTTTTTAAAAAAATTTTTTTCTTTATTTGTGATTTCCCCTTCATCCAATCTCTTCTTTTTGATTTTATAATTCTTATTTAAAACCTTATAAGATTGTTCAAACCATTCGCTTGAATTATAATTATACCCTAAAATATTAGCATAATATTTTGCCTCTTTCTCAATGCCTAAATGATAATGTATTTCTACCAGCCTATGTAGAGCTTCTTCGATAAATACAGTTTGATCGTATTTCTCTACGATTATCTTTAATCTTTTAATGGCAGGTACCCATTTTTTTGTAGTGATATAATATTTTGCAACAAATAACTCTTTAGCAGCTAATTGATTTTGAATTAAATCTTTTTTAAATTTAAGATCAATGGAATAATCTGTATCAGGATAATTTTTGATAAAAAAATCAATTTTTTCATCGGCAAGTAATAATGGTTTTAAATCTTTTTTTTCATCGCTTATTTGTTCAAAATAAATTATTGCTAAAAGATAGTGCGCGTAAATAACATTTTTATCAGAAGGGTAATTTTTCAAATATCTATTTAAATTTTCAATTGCGTCATCATAAAAGTTAATTCCGTAAAGTGAAAAACTAGACATGATTGATGATTTAGCTGCTAATTCGACTTTTTCAAAATTTAGTTCAGCTTCTGAAAATTTTTTGCTAGCAAAGAAAAAGTCATTTCTGTCGAATGCTTCCAGACCTTCTTCGTATAAAACATATGGATTTACTTTTTTTGTAGGTTCATAAACTTCTTTTTTCTTCGAGCAAGAAAATAGTGTAAAAATTATACCTATAATTAAAACTAATCTGAAAAGCATAATTAAATTAATAACAGATTAAATGTGGATTTGTATGTTAATTTTTCAACTATGCACTTGCTGCTATACTTATAGGGTGAAGAGGTCTTATTTTTTTTAGAATATCTGGGTTATTCATTTCTACAATTGATGATGAAGATTTTAAATTTAATAATTTTCTTAGAAAGATATTAGTTAATTCATGTCCGCCTTGATAGCAATTAATTTGGCCGATAACTCTAAAACCAGATAACATGAAATCTCCTGCTAAATCTAAAATCTTATGATTGACAAATTCTTTATCATTTCTTAGACCGCCCTTATTTAGTATTTTTTCATTATCTACTACAATTGCATTTTCTAGCGAACCACCTTTTGCTAAACCAATTTTTTTTATATTTTCAATATCCTCGTATAAACAAAATGTTCTAGACTCATAGACTTGCACAAGATTGTCTGAGAAAAAATTAACACTATTTTTTTGATTTCCAATTATTTTATTTTTATAATCAAGTTGAAAATTTACCTTAAATGATTCATTCGGCTCAATTGAAATTTCTTTTTTTCCTTCGACAAGCTGAACTTTATTCAAAATTTTTAAATATTTTCTTTTTTCTTTTAATTTTTTTTTCCCAATTTTTTTTAAAACTTCAATAAATTCTTTAGCTGAACCATCCATAATAGGTGCCTCCTCGTTATCGATTTCTATTATCGCGTTATCAATTCCTACTATGTAAAGAGCAGCAAGAATGTGCTCAACTGTAGATACTTTCACTCCAAATTTATTTTCTAATGTTGTGCAAAGTTTAGCTGATGTTACGTTTTTATAAATTCCTTCAATTTCGTTATTTTTATTTAAGTCAATTCTTTTAAAAATTATGCCGGTGTTTTCTTCGCTAGAATTTATCCTCATTTTGGATTTTTTTCCGGAATGAAGACCTACTCCCTCGAAAGTAACTGGCATACGTACGGTTTGTTGGTAAATTTCAAACATTGGGAATTTATACAAAATTATGTGAAAACCTTTAAAACAACTAATGTTTCTGAAAATAACAAAAATTAATCAAAAAATTGATTAAAAAATCTTACAATAATTGATTTTTTTTCATTAATTATCGGCAAAGCCTCTTTTTTCCACCCATATTGAACAATTTTTAAAGCATTTTCAGAAAGGTTTTCTACTTTGGACTGTTTGATGAGTTTGACTTCAAAATTATTTTTTTTTGAAAAAACTAACTGATAGATATTTTGAAAACATCTAAGATTAGAATTTTCTTTGATACTTAAAAAAATTGGTGAACCAGTTTTTAAAAAACTGTGAACATTTATATTTTTAATTAATATAAGTTCAGCTATTTCATCAATTCTTGCTCTAGCAATATCAAGTATTAATTGTTTTTTTATCTTCCTAAAATTTTGATCTTGAAAATATTTTTTTTCAATTATTTGATCGTCAAAATTGTTTCCTGAAAAGTCACAGTTTAATAGAATATTTTTTACAACTTCATTTTTAATTGCCAAAACCTTTGAGATATCTTTTGAGATCAAATCACTACCAAAATTAAAATTTTGTACAAATTTTAAAGCGGAATTTTGAAAAAATAATATTTGTGAGTCATATTCATTAATTTGAATCTTAAAAAAACTTTCAATATTAAGATTGTCATTGATAATATCAACTCCTTCTATAAAACTTTTTGAAAAAACTCTTTTCACTCTTAAATTACATCTATTTAATATATTATTTAAATTTTTATAATCATTATTGTTTATTAAAAAAAAGGAAAGCTCATGACTATAAAAATCACCAAATAATCCAATTGGTAAATTCTCAATATTTTTTTTATCTAATAAGAATTTAGAATTAAATATATGTAAAATTTTTTTATCTTTTTCAAATTCGATTATTTTGGATTTAAGAGAATTAAGTATGTATGTGATATTTTCTTTTTGCAGTTGGGCACCATTTAATTTTTTGTATCCGGTAAAGCTTGATAGTGAATAATCAAAATTATCTAGAATAAGTATAACTTCTTTAAATGTATAATTTAGCTTTTGTTCAATGTGGTAAATATTTTCTTTAAAATTTTTACATATTAATTCAAGATCAACTATTTTTTCATCTTTTATACCTATTAAAGGAATATTATTTTCATATACTAGTTTCAAATTTCCATTTTGATAATTACTTACAAGAAACGTAAAATTAATCTTATTGATTTCTATAAAGAGGTTTGGTGAGTCTTTCTCCATAAATTATTTCAAGATAAGCTGATTTTGAATTCTATAATCAAATATTTTATACTTTTCAAAACCAGCTTTACTCTTTAATTCTAAATAATTATTTAAACTTTTATTGTAATTTTTGATAGGTAGTTTTATTAAAGCATTCTTTTTAGTTACCAAATCCCATCTTCTTGATTCAAAAAAGTAAAAACTTTGAATAGTTTCTAATGGAAAATTAATTTTTTTTAATTCATTTAACAAAGTTTTAAAGCTATTTTTACCTCCAAATACTTGGGGAAGTTTTTCAAACTGTTCTAAATTTGAATACTTAATTAATTTGTCATTTTTTGTATAATAATACTTTTCCTTTTTATCGTATAATATTGCTATTGGTTTTTTTTCAAATATTTTTAATTTTATTTTATTAGGGTATATCTTTTTTATTTCAAAACTTTCTATTAAACTATCCTCGTTTAGTTTATCTTTTATATTTTGGCTATTTAACAAAAAAAGGTTTTCTTGATTAAGAAAAGAAAATTCCTCTAATAAATCTTGATTGTCTAAAATAAAATTATTTTCTATCGAAATTTCTTTTATTTTGAAATGATCGCCTGTAGATAAAATATTGTTAGACTTATAGGTGGTTAAAATTAAAAATAATGTCAAAGCGATTAAAAATCGTTTTTTCATTTATTAATGCTAGCATCTAGTAATATTTTCTCAACTAAGTTTTCAAAGCTAATTCCATTATATCTTGCTATTTCTGGAACTAATGAAAGATCTGTCATACCAGGTTGGGTATTAATTTCTAAAAGATAAAATTTATTATTAAAAAATTTAAAATCAGATCTAGTTACACCTTTACAGCCTAAAATCTTATGCCCTCTCTTTGCTATTTCAAGTACTTTTTTGTATTCCTTTTTTTTAAGCCTAGCAGGCATAATATGTTTAGTTTTAGCAGACTTTGAATATTTAGCTTTGTAATCGTAGAAAGATCTTTTGGGAATTAATTCAATAGCTCCAAGAGACGAGCCATTTATAACTGCAGCCTGAATTTCTTGTCCTCCAATATATTGTTCAAAAATTAATTCGTTATATTTTTTTAATAAGTTTTTAGTAGACCTTACAAGTTCTTTAAAATTTTTTGTAATTTTTACTCCTAAACTAGATCCTTCATTTATTGGTTTGACAACAATAGGAAAGCTGATTTTTCTAATTTTCAATAGCTTTTTAAGTTTTTTGTTTTTAAAGTTATTTATGCTTAAAGAAAAGTATTTAGGCGTCAAGATCTTATTTTTAAGGAATAGCTCCTTTGAAATAATTTTATTCATTGCATTATAAGAGCTAATAATTCCAGAATGAGTGTAAGGTATCCTCAGATACTCAAAGTAGCTTTGCGCAACACCATCTTCACCGTCTTTACCGTGTAAAGCATTGAAAATTACTTCAGTTTTTTTTGCATCAATTAAATTTAAATTCTTAAATTTTGGATCAAAAGTTGACACTTTATATCTTTTTTTTTTTAAAGCATTAATACATGCTTTACCCGTTTGGAGGCTTATTGATCTTTCTCCAGAATTTCCACCTAAAACAACTAAAACTTTTTTAAATTTTTTTTTACTCACCAATAATCTTAATCTCTAACTCTAGATTTACTCCTGCTTTTTCATTTACAGTTTTTTTCACCTTTTTAATTAAATTTTCTATATCAATTGATTTTGCTTTTCCATTATTTACAAAAAAGTTACAATGTTTCTTTGATAGCACAGCGTCGCCCTCTCTAAATTCTGCACACCCCGAGTCTTTAATTAACTTCCAAGCCTTTTTATCATCACTTAAATTTTTAAAAGTACTTCCGCAAGTTTTTATTTTACTAGGTTGAGAATTTTTTTTTTTTCGATTAACTCATTTTGTATTTTTTCTATCATTTTTTTAGGCTTTACTATCCCTTTTAATTTAACCGAGGTAATGATTAAATCTTTAGGCAAATTCGTTCCTCTATAATAGAATTCTATTTCATTACGCGTTATTTCTCTTACTACGCACTGATTTATATCTATTGCTCTAATTGATATTAATATTTTTGAAATATCATTATCATAACAACCGCTATTCATAATTACAGCTCCACCTATTGATCCAGGAATACAAGATAAAAACTCAAAATTACCAATGTTGTTATCTTTTGCAAAATTTGAGACTTTACGGTCCAAAGTTGCTGCACCTGCTTGAATTATGTCTTTTTCAATCAATTTAATCTGGGAAAAACTAGGACTGAGTTTCAAAACAACACCTTTAACTCCTTTGTCTCTGATCAAAGTATTTGATCCTGCACCCAAAATAGTGAGATTTAATTTATTAGTTCTATTTGATTTCAAGAATTCTATAAGTTGACTTTCGTTTTTAGGTTTAAAAAAATACTCTGCAGGTCCACCTAAATTAAACCAACTATAATTAGAAAGGTCAGTATTTAAAGAAATACTGTTACTAAATTTTTTAATTAAATCACGACTAATTTTCATAAAAAAGTTTCTAGTTCTCTCATATGTTTTGAAATAACACCTGCACCCATTCCTATAATAATTTCATCACTTACTAAATTCTTTTTTAAATAATTTTGGATCTCTTTAAAGTTTTTTATTATAATCACTTGAGTTTTTGATAATTTTGAAATTTGTTTTGAAAACTCTGTAATTTTAAATCTAGAGTCTTTTTTTTCACCTGCTGGGTATATAGGACAAATTAAAACTAAATCAGATTTTTCAAATGATCTGGCAAATTGATTTTTTAGAGATAAAACTCTTGAATACCGATGAGGTTCAAAGATAGTTATTATTTTTCGTTTTTTATAGACATTTTTTACTCCTTCTAAAATAGAAGCTATTTCAGTGGGATGATGGGCATAATCATCGTAAAAATCATTCTTATTTTTAGAAAAAATTTTTGTCATTCTCCTTTGAACTCCGGAAAATTTTTTCAAAGATTTTTTCATAATATTTTGATCAACTCCTAAATTTAAACATACTGTAATAGCTGCAGCAGCGTTTAATACATTATGTTTTCCTAAAAGCTTTAGCTGAATATTTCTAATTGTTTTTTTCCTTCTTGTTATATCTCTATAACTTAAATCAAAAATTGAATAGTCAACTTTATATCTAATTTTAGAAATTCGATAGTTCGCATTTTTATTTTCACCATAAGTAAGAATATTTTTATTCTTAATTCTACTAAATATTTTTTTAATATTTTTACTATCTATACAAATAATTGATTTACCAGTTGGAGGTGTTTTTTCAATGAATCTGATAAAGGAATTTTCTAAGTTTTTATAATTTTTGTAAAAGTCTAAATGCTCGTAGTCTATGTTTGTTACAATAGAATAATTAATAGGCAATTTAAGAAAACTTCCATCAGATTCGTCTGCTTCTAATATTGCCCACTCACCTTTACCTAATTTAGCATTACTATTTAGTGAATTTATAACACCACCATTTATTGTAGTTGGATCAAGCTTTTGATCAGACAATATTTTCGAAACAAGGGAAGTAGTAGTTGTTTTTCCGTGTGAACCAGTAATAATAATATTTTTCTTTAGAGATACTACATCCGCTAACACTTCCGCTCTAGAATAAATAGGAATTTTTTTTTGTCTTGCGTATTTAATTTCATTATTATTATTTTTTATTGCTGAAGATCTAACTATTATTGTTGATCTTTTTATATTATTTTGAGAATGACCAGTAAAAACTTTTATTCCTACTTTTGTACAACTTGCGGTATTTTTATTTTTATTCTGATCACTGCCTTGAATTCTAAAACCCATATTTTTCATTATTTGAGCCAAACCGCTCATACCAATGCCACCAATACCAACAAAATGAATTAATTCTTTATGACCTAAATTAATTTTTTTCATAAATTATATTTTCAAGAATTTGATTAATATTTTTATAGACATTTTTGTCAGAGTATTTTCTTTGATTGTGTATTAATTTATCTAATATTTTTCCGTTTTCGTAGATTTCTTTAATAAGATATAATAATTTAACTTTCAAATCTTTTTCCTCCATCAAAAATGCAAAGTTTTTATTTTGATAGTGAAGTGCATTTTTAAGTTGGTGATTTTCAGCAGATGTAGGAAGTGGTACCGAAATAAAAGGTAAATTTGCATTTGTTAACTCTGCTAAGACAGATGACCCAGATCTTGTTATAACTAAATTAGTTTTTGAAAAATAATTTTCTAAATTATTACTAAAATTAAAAATCTCATGATCGATATCATTTTTTTCATAAAATTTTTTTAAATAATCATTTTGTGATAATAAACAATGCTGATAAATCTTAAGATTAATGCCTTGCGTTGAACATTTTTTAAAAATTTCAGGAAGTATCTCGGCAAAAACCTTTGCTGCTTGGCTTCCTCCGAGCACTAAAATTGCAATTTTTGATTTAAAATTTTTTTTACTATAATTTTCAGAAAAATTAATTATCTCTTTTTTTATTATATTTCCAATTTCAATTACTTTATCATGGTATTTGTTTGGCACTCCTTCAAGCTCTTTAGATGCAACAATCATTTTCTCTGAAAAAGGAAGTAAAGACTTATTTGTTTTTCCTATTATTAAATTATTTTCATAAATTATGAATTTTATTCTTAATAAACTTGCAGCAATACAAATAGGAAAAGATGCATAACCACCCATGCCAAAAATAATTTTTGGTCTGTTAAATATTAAAAATAAAAAAGATCTAAAAATAGAGTATAAAACGAATAAAGTTGAATAAGATTTGGTTATAAAATTTTTATTATTTATGGGCGATGAGGGTAGTAGAGAAACCGGAAGCTCTTTAATTTTTTCAATATATCTATAACCCCTTATGTCTGATACTAAATGAACGTCATAATTTTTTTCATTAAGATGTTTTGCCAAATTATAACCTGGAAAAACGTGACCTCCAGTGCCACCAATAGTTATAAGTATTTTTATTCTTTTATTCATAAAGATAGGTTGTATTTTTTGTGTAATTCAGGATTACACCTGCAAGTATCGCACTTCCAATTAATGATGATCCTCCATAGCTCAAAAAAGGTAAGGTCATTCCAGTTGTGGGGATAAGATTAGTATTTACACCAACATGTATAAATGTTTGAAAAATTAATAATGAAGCTAAACTACATAATGAAAATTTAATTAATTGATCATCTTGGTTTACACAATTTTTAATGATCCTAAATGATATGTATAAAAAAATTGAAATTATTATTACTGAGATAAGTGACCCATATTCTTCAGAAATAATTGCAATAATATAATCCGTGTGCGCTTCAGGAACACTATCTTTTAAAATTCCCTCTCCCATTCCTTGTCCTTTTAAACCTCCAAGTTTAATTGCGTCCAAAGCTGCAGAGGATTGAAATTTATCTCCTTTACTTGGATCTACAAAAGAAACCAAACGGTTGATTATATAGCCAAATTTATCGGGCATTAAAAATAGCAAAGAACTTATAGAAATTAAAAAAATAGAGACAAAGCCTATTACATAAAATAGGCTTACTCCAGAAATAAAAACTGTAGAGATCCAGACCCCAATTAATAATATTGATTGTCCGATGTCGGGTTGATCAATAAGAAGAATAGTTACAGAGCATAATAATAAAAAACTTAAAAGATATTTTATTTGATTGTTTTGCAATTTTTTTAAAGTTAAGATTTTTACAGTTGTTAAAATGAAAAATGGTTTAAGAATTTCTATAGGTTGCAATCTAAAAAAATAAAAATCTAACCATCTTTTTGCCCCTTTTACTTCAATTCCAATCATTGGAACTAAAGCAAGGAAAACAAATGATGTAATAAACAATGGAATAATAATTTTTCTTAAATATGATGTTTCTAAAATAGAAATAAAAATCATAAGAATTAATGAAATAAAAGTAAAAATTAAATGTTTAGAAAAAAAGAAATAGTAATCTTTGTTTAGTCGCTCACCAGCTAATGAAGAAGTTGAGGAAAATGAAAAAAATAATCCTAGAAAAAATAATGATAAAAAACAAAAAAAAATCTTCTTATCTATATTTCTCCAATAATTGATAAATCTTAATTTATATTGATTTTCCTGCATAAATTTTAGTTAATCTTTTAAATTCTTCCCCTCTTCTTTCAAAGTTCAAAAATTGGTCAAATGAAGCTGCAGCAGGACTAAATAATATAATATTTTGTTTCTTTTTATAAGATTTAATATCTTTTAAAATCTCTTTAATAGAATTTTTCAAATTTTTTGTTACACATATTTTAATTTGACTCTGTAAATCTTTTTTAAAAAAATTTATATGATTGCCTATTATATAAGATTTAATTATATTTTTTTTCAAATCTCTAACATTAATTTTATCATTTTTTTTTGGTAAACCGCCTACAATCCAATAAATATTTTTGGTACTCTGAAGGGCATATTTTGTTGCCTGAAATGAAGTGGCTTTGGAGTCGTTTATAAAAATACAATTTTTTTTTTTTAGAAATATTTCATATCTATGAGGCAATCCTTGAAAAGAGTTTAAAGCATTTATGAAATTTTTTACATTAATTTTCAGTACTCTTGATAATGAATATACGAAGGACATATTTTCATCATTTATATTTAGACTCAAATAGGAATTTTTTATTTTAAATTTTATTTTTTTGTATTTTTGAGCTTCAGGTATTAACAATTTACTTTTTAAATTTCTTTTATGGAAGTTTAATTTTAATTTCTTGTTAATAAAAGAATATTGATTTTGATTTTGATTTGTAAAAATTTTAAACTTTGAATTAATGTAATTTTTAATTGTTCCATGCCAATCTAAATGGTCGTTTGTGATATTTAATATCATGGCATAATCAGGTTTTAAAAATTTAGAGTAAGCTAATTGGAAGGATGACGCCTCTATGACTAAAAAATTTTTTTTGCTTGATTTAAGACTCAAAACAGGAGTTCCAATATTTCCTCCAATTAATGAATTAAATTTATTTTTATTCAATAAATGATTTATAATTTTACATGTCGTCGATTTTCCATTCGTGCCTGTTACAACTATACTTTTGTAAAAACTTTTGAATAAAAATGCTAAATCTAAATCTGTAATTATTTTATTTCTATATTTAATTAATTTTTTTCTGTTTTTTGAATTTTGCAAGCTTACACCAGGGCTTAATACTATATGATCAACATTAGCAAGCTCATCATCTAAATTATTTGGTCTTTTACTTTTATATAAATATTTGTTTTTGTCGTCCCAAACTTTGTAGTTTTTAATGTTATTTTTTTTGAAAAAATTTAATACTGAATTGCCAGTTATCCCTAATCCATAAATTAAAAATGATAGTTCTTTTAAATTTTTTAAAAAAACCATTGATTACCTTAATTTTAATGTCGCTAAACCTATTAGAGCTAAGATTATGGCTATAATCCAAAATCGAATGACGATTGTAGACTCTGCCCAACCCTTTTTTTCATAATGATGATGAATTGGAGCCATTTTAAAAATCCTTTTTCCAGTAAGTTTGAAAGATACCACTTGTATTATTACAGAAACAGTTTCTAAAACGAATAAACCGCCAATTATTGCCAATACGATTTCATGTTTAACAATAATTGCTATTGCCGCAAGTGATCCACCTAACGAAAGTGAGCCTGTGTCTCCCATAAATATTTTTGCTGGTGGTGCGTTATACCATAGAAAACCTAAACATGATCCAACTATTGACCCACAAAATATTGATAGTTCACCAACATCAGGTATATACTGAATTTGAAGATAGTCGGAAAAAATAGTATTACCTACCACATAAGAAATTAGTGTAAATGAAAGAGCAACTAACATGACCGGCACTGTAGCTAAACCATCAAGTCCATCTGTTAAATTTACTGCATTTGAAGCTCCTATTATTACAAACAAGCCAAAGGGCAAAAAAAATAGACCCATATCCCAAATTAAATTTTTAAAAAAAGGAAAATAAAGATTGTACAAATATTCATGGTCTGAATATTTAATCAAAATGAACAACGCGATAACACTTATTAAAAGTTGACCAGAAAATTTGTATTTTGATTTTAATCCACTTGAGTTTTTAAATTTTATTTTTAAAATATCATCTAAAAGCCCTAAAGCTCCTAGACTTAAAGAAACAAAAACTAATGTCCAAACATAAATATTTGTTAAATCAGCCCAAAGTAATGTACTGAAAATTATACCGATAATAATAATTACTCCTCCCATAGTTGGAGTTCCAGACTTTTTTACAATATGATCAATTGGTCCATCTTGTCTTATAGGTCCAGTTATCATCTTTTCAGAAAAAATTTTTATTAGAGGTCCGCCTATAATAAAAACTATAATTAGTGAGGTCATAACTGCCAGACCAGTTCTGAAAGTAAGATATTTAAAAACATTGAGGAAAGAATATTGATCAATTAGTGACGTAAAAATATGAAATAACATTTAATATCCTTTAATCAGCTTTCTGCAGAAATTGTTTAAACCAGTGGCATTTGATCCTTTAATCATTAGATAATCATTATTAGCTATAATGTTATTTAAAGTAAAATCCACATCTTCATCATGTTGAAAAATATTACCTCTTTTTTGAATATTAATATTTTTATATGTAACAAGAGTTTTGTTGCCTTTAATAAACACTTTATCTATATCTGAATTGTTAATAACTTTTGAAATATCTTTGTGAAAAAAGTCAGCTTTATGTCCCAACTCAAGCATGTCGCCAAGTAACAAATATTTCTTAAAGTTGTTTTTTTTAAAAGAGCTAAAATTTTTAATTGCATTTTTTACAGATGAAGGATTGGCATTATAACTTTCATCGATAAGTTTAAAACTTTTATTGTATCTTTTTATATCATAGATCCTGCCCCTTCCTTCTGTAGGTTCATAATATTTAAAATACTTCAAGGTTTTTTCTATATTTAAGTTTAGTTCCTCAAGTAGAGCAAGTGATGCAAGTACATTATAAATATTTATATTTTTTATTTGTATTTTGAAAATTTGACCTTTTATATTCAAAATAAGTTTAGTTTTGCTTGGATTTTTTTTAATTGAAATAGGATATACATCAGATTGTCCACTCATTCCAAAAGAAATAACTTTTAAATTTTTTAATTTTGCTTTTCTTTGTAAGTATGAAAAATATTTGTCATCTCGATTTAAAATTATAGTTCCCTTTGTTTGAACATTATCGATTATTTCACCTTTAGCATCTGCGATGCCTTTCGTATTTTTAAAATTTTCAATATGAGCCTCTCCAACATTTGTAATAATAGCTAAGTTTGGCCTAATTAATTTTGTAAGGGTATTTATTTCCCCAGCCTTACTCATGCCTACTTCAAATACACCATATTTATGGTTAATGCTTAATTGAGAGAGACTTAATGGTACGCCGAAATGGTTATTGTATGATTTAGGTGAACAAAATGTTTTACCAAATTTTTTTAAAAGATCATTGATTAAATTTTTTAGTGAGGTTTTTCCAGTACTTCCTGTGATAGCAAGGATTTTTGCATTGGTATAATTTCTTTTTTTATATGCAAATTGATTTAAAAAAGATTTTTCATTATTCACTTTAATTATTTTTTTATTATATTTTTTTGAATTTTTTGAAGAGATTACATTTCTGGCACCTTTAATTAATGCTTTAGGAATATAATTCATTCCATCTTTATTTTTGCCTTTAATAGTCAAAAAAAGATTATTTTTTTTTATAACTCTACTATCAATAGCAAGTCCATGAAAATTTAACTTTACTCCTCTTTTAATCTCCTCCAAGATTTTTTGATTTTGAAGAAAGTCTTGCTTTTTTATTGATAATTTTTTTATTTTAAATTTCAATTTCTGGATAGTTTGTTTGTCAGAAATTTTTATCACTCTATTTTTATAAATTTGCTTAGTTTCGTGACCTTTGCCTGCTACAAGAATTATTTCGTTTGGTTCAGCATTTTCAATAGATGTTTTTATTGCTTTGGGCCTGTTTCCAATATTAAAACAATTTTTATTTTTTATATTCTTTATTATTTCAATTCGGATTTTGTTAGGGTTCTCATCTCGGGGATTATCATCAGTAACGTAAATTTTTTTACAATTTGCGCTAGCTATCTTTGCCATTAAGGGCCTTTTTTTATAATCTCTGTTTCCACCACAACCAAAAACTAAAGAAATATTTTTACCATAACTATTTTTTAATGCGTTTAATGATTTTAATAATGCGTCTGGGGTATGTGCAAAGTCTACAAAAACTTTAATATTATTTGAAAAAGTCTTCACCAATTCCATTCTTCCGTTTACATCTCTTATTTTTTTTAGTGAATTAAAAATTTTTTTCTCTTTTAAATTGCAAAGTTTAGCGGCAATAACTGCCATAGAAAGGTTTTTTAATTGAAACTCATTTAAATTTAAGCTTTTGTTTTTTTTTAATTTTTCATTTATCTTACTTATATCGATTAGACGTAATTTTCTTCTTTTTGAAATTTTTTTTAATAATGAAAATTCCTTTAGAGTCTTATCAGAAATAATTATTTTTCCTTTTTTTAAGATTTTTTCAAACAAATATAATTTTGCGTTTAAATACGACCTCATTGATTTGTGATAATCAAGATGATCCTGGCTAAAATTTGTAAATATTCCTGCCTTTAATTTCAAATGATTAATTCTTTTTTGATCTAAACCATGGCTAGAAGCTTCAATAATTACATTTTCTGTTTTATCTTTTTTTAAATTTTGAAGTGTTTGATGTAAAAAAAGCGTATTAGGAGATGTAAGATCAGACTCTTTTACTCTATTTTTATGTTTTATTCCCAGAGTTCCTATAGAGGCTACCGAAAAATTGTTTAGCGCTAATATTTGATAAAATAAGTCTGCAACAGAAGTTTTACCGTTTGTGCCTGTAACAGCTATTATATTTTTTGGCTTAAGTTTATAAAAGTTTGACGCAACTTGGCTTAAAAGTAATCTTATGTTTGAAGTTCTTAAAATTGGTAAATTTTTATAATTTATATTGCATTTTTTAGAACAAACAATTGCTATTGCTCCTTTTCTAATAGCCTCTTTTATATATTTTTCACCATTAATTTTATGCCCTCTGATCGCAAAAAATATAAATCCTTTTTTAACTTTGCTGCTGTGTGTTGCTAAACCTAATACTTTAATTTTCTTAAATTTAAAGGGAATATTTTTAATCAGTTTGTTCAGCAACATATCTATTATTAAAATCTTCACTATTTATGGCTAAAATTGGTCCAATTTTTTCTATAATTCTGCCGGCCACATAAGCTGAATTCCACCCAGCTTCATTTCTAAAAGCTTTTATTTTTAAACCTTTATAATCATAGATTAAATCTTTTGCTACTTTCGGACTTTCTAACATTACTAGCAAAGCATATTTGGGTTTATGTGATGGGAATATAGATATAAAAGTATTTAAATTTTTATTCTTATTTTTATAGTTTTGAGACGTTCCAGTTTTTCCGCCCACATAATAACCATGTTTGTCAGCAAGATGAGCGGTACCTTCATCCTCTGTTACAACTTTTCTTAGAATATTTACTATGCTATCACTGGTTTTTTCAGAGATTATTATTTTGTGGTCCTTTTTTTCTTTTTTTTTTACTAAACTAGGACTAATCATTTTTCCTCCATTTGCTAGGGCAGCATATATTGTTGTTGCTTGCAGTGGAGTAGTAGTAATTCCATGTCCATAAGATACAGTTTCCAACTTACATTTATTCCAATTAAACTTTAAGGGCGTTCCAATTTCCTCAAGCTGAATATTAGAATTTTTTAGTAAATTTGTGTCATATATAAATTTTTTATATTTTTCCTCTCCAATTTTTCTTGCAATTAACAAAGTTCCAATATTTGATGATCTAATTAAAATATCTTCAACTGTTAAATCTCTTGGGAAATTTTTGATATCTGAAATATTATATTTTGAACACTTAATTGATCTTGGAATATTTTTGATTACTGTTTGAGGTTCAACCAAATTATTTTCTAAAGCAAGCGCTATCGTAAAAGTTTTAAATATTGATCCAAGTTCGTATACACCTTTTGTGATCTTGTTTATGTATTTTTTATCTTTTAGGTCTGTTCTAACATTAATGTCAAAATCTGGTAGGGAAACCATAGCAAAGATCTCTCCGCTTTGGATGTCCATGAGTAAAGCCCCTCCTCCAGGAGATTCAAAAGTATCTAAAGATTTTTTCATTTCAGTATTGATCATATATTGAATATTGGTATCTAAAGTTAGTTTTAATGGGTAATTTATTAAGTTTTTATTTCTTAGATCTTTATCAAAATACTTTTCAATGCCTGAAATTCCAAAATTATCATAATCTACTTGACCGATCACATGGCTAAAAAGATTAGCATGCGTATAAACACGTGTCTGGAAAGGTTCAAAAATTATTCCTTTTTCTCCTAATCTCCACAACTTTTCTTTATCAACTTGATTTAAACGTTTTTTTAAATAAAAATATTTATTCTCTTTAAGTTTTTTTTCTACTCGCTTGATTGGCAAATCAGGAAAGGCTAA
>CACPPH010000009.1 GCA_902635795.1 uncultured Pelagibacteraceae bacterium | reverse complement strand
TTTGAAAATCACCTAGGCACTATTTTTACTGAGATAAGATTAAAGCAAGTTATAGAATTTAGATCTTTAGATACATGTAATTTTGGCTGTATTTGTAACGGCCCCTCATTTTTTACTGGATTAATTTATGGATCTTTAGATGAGACTTATGAAATAATAAAAAACTGGAAAAAAGAAGAAGTAATGGATGCATATTTAAATGCGCCCAAACAAGGATTAAATACTTTGTTAAAAAATAAAAGATTAATTGATTGGGCAAAAATATTTTTAGATATTTCTAAAAAAGGCTTAGATAAAAGAAATGAGCTTAATAAAAGTGGAAAAAATGAGACAATCTACTTAAAGCATATAGAGGAGATTATTAAGAATAAAAAAACTAGAGCAGAAATGTTGATTGAACAATTTAATAAAACAAACAACTTAAACTTTTTAGTAAATCATGACGAAAATTTTAGCTATTCAGGGTTCTGATCTTAAAAGAGTAAATCTTAAAACAGATACGACCATACTCCTAGCTGCAGAAGGGCAAAAAAGGGGATATAAAATATATTATTTTGAACCGGAAAATTTAAGTTTTTTAAATGGAAAAGTTGTAGCTTTATGTAAGCATATTAAGATTTTAAATAACAAAAAGAAATTTTACTCATTGTTAAAAACGATCAATTTTAACCTTGAAAAATCAAAGGTCATTCTAATTAGAAATGATCCTCCTTTTGATAATCGTTATTTATATACAACGTTTTTGCTTAACCATATTTCCAAAAAAGTAAAGATAATCAATAATCCATCAGCAGTAAGAAATGTTTCTGAAAAGCTTTTTTCTATTAATTTTATGAGGTATATGCCTCCTACTCTAATCAGTGAAAATCTTAATGAGATAAGGAATTTTTTTAAAAGATATAAAGCTGTTGTGGCAAAACCCATTAATGGTTTTAGTGGTAATAATGTAATTTTGTTGAAAGCTTTTAATGCTAATAAAATTAAAAAATTAATAAAAAATCATAATCATTTATTTTTTCAAAAGTTTTTACCTGGGGTTTCCAAAGGAGATAAAAGAGTTTTTATTATCAAAGGGAAGATTGTTGGTGCTATTTCTAGAGTGCCAAAAAAAGGTAGTATTTTATCTAATATGAGTAAAGGAGCTAAAGCAAACCTAGCAAAACTTACGCGCAAGGAAGTTAAAGCAAGTAAGGCGATTGGCAAACTATTGATTAAAAATAATATATATTTTGCAGGAGTAGATTTCGTGCAAGAGAAATTAATTGGTGATATTAATGTTACTAGCCCTACTGGGCTAGCTGTATATAAAGATTTGTCTGGGATAAACCTTGCAAAATTATTCTGGAATAATATTTAATTCATAGTTGACAAAATCCTGATTTTCTTGCTATATTTATATAGCGCTGAGTTAAGGCAACTTGCGAGCGCTTTATAAATCCTGCTAAAGCGCATAAGTCATTTAGACCACCGCTTTAGCCGGTGGTTTTTTTTTGGAAAAATCTAAAATTAAACCGGGTATTTGAACCATATTGTACACCTGGCATATGCCGAAGTACTAAAAAGGAGAAGATGAACAGAATAAAACTTCGTTCATTCTTCTCCAGAAAGACGGAGAGAAAATGAACGAAACGATAAGAGAGACAATAAGGGGGAAAATCAATGAGTGATTTTAAACATCCGGAAACTATTGGCTTACATGGTAGTGATTATAGAGCTGATCCTACTACAACCGCCGTAGCAGTTCCTATTTACCAAACAACTTCTTACCAATTTAAAAACGCAGAACATGCTGCAAATTTATTTGGTCTAAAAGAGTTTGGTAACATTTACACACGTATAATGAACCCAACTGTAGATGTGCTAGAAAAAAGAGTTGCAGCGCTTGAAGGCGGTGTAGCAGCATGCGCGGTAGGATCAGGTCAAGCAGCCTCAGCTATGTGTATTCAAAACTTAGCACAAGCTGGAGATAACATCGTTGCTTCGACTGACTTATATGGAGGCACAGTTAACTTATTTAAAAATACTTTAAGACAACAAGGTGTTGAAGTTAGATTTGCAGACCCTGCAGATCCAAAAAACTTCGAAAAAGTGACTGATGATAAAACAAGAGCTTACTATGGTGAGACTCTTCCAAATCCTTATCTTCGTGTTTTTCCAATTAAAGAAGTTTCTGATATCGGTAGAAAAAAAGGTATTCCTTTAATTATCGATAACACAGCTTCGCCAGTAATATGTAAACCTTTAGCTCATGGAGCTGCAATTGTAATGCACTCTTTGACAAAATATATCGGTGGTCATGGTACTTCAATTGGAGGAATAATTGTAGATGGAGGAAATTTTGATTGGATAAAAGATAGAAAAAGACAACCTCTATTAAATGAACCAGATCAAAGTTATCACGGTGCAGTTTGGGCAGATGCAGTTCCACAATTAACCGGTGCTAATATTCCATTTGTTATCAGAGCAAGAGTGGTTTTATTGAGAGACTTGGGTGCTCCGTTGAGTCCATTCAATGCTTTTCAAATCATTCAAGGTTTGGAAACTGTAGCTTTAAGAATGAAGCAACATTGTAGCAATGCTGAAAAAGTCGTGAATTTCTTAGATGGGCACAAAAAAGTTAAAAAAGTAATCTATCCAACTAATTACCAAGGTGAAATTAGAGATAGAGCTAAAAAATATATGCAAGGTGGTTATGGATCTTTAATAGGTATGGATCTGGGCACAAAAGAAGCAGGAGCTAAGTTTATTGATAACTTAAAAATGCTTTACCACGTGGCAAATATTGGTGATGCTAGAAGCTTAGCAATTCACCCTGCAACAACAACACATAGCCAGCTTACAGAGAAAGAAATGTTAGCTGCTGGTGTTACACCAGGTTATGTTCGGTTATCAATTGGTATAGAGCATCCAGATGATATTGTTGCAGATATTAAACAAGCTTTAGCTGCTTAGTAATTGATTTAGTGGTCTTAATTACTTATATTAAGGCCACTAGATGATTAAGGAAATTAAAACCTCAGAAATAAAAAATTTCATCAAAAATAATCCTGAAACTGTTTTATTAGATGTTAGAACCTACGAAGAATGGAGCACTGTAGGAAAGCCAGACTCCACAAGTCTTGGGATTAAGACTTTTTTTATAACAATTTCACAAGACCCAAGTTTTATAGAAAATGTAAAAAAGGAGATAAATAAGAAAAAAAATGTTCTTGTTATGTGTGCTGCTGGTAGTAGATCTGCCATTGCAGCTGATTTGCTTTCTAAAGAGGGGTATCAAGCCGTAAACATAACTGGTGGTTACACTGGAAATGATCAAGATCCTGGTTGGGTTAACTCTGACCTTCCGTCTGTGTAAGAATTTGTTTAAGGTCTTAATTTATTTAGTTGGGTCCAAGGCCCTTTTGTTTCTTTTCTATTGGATTGAAAAGCAATCGCAAGTTTTCTCGGAGATTTTTTAAATTGATTTGTATCTACTTTACTTTTTTTTTTGTCTAGAATTACTTGTTCGACCTCGTTAGTTTTTTGATACTTTTTGGTCATTTTTAATACTTTCTCTTTTACTGCAGTCTTTGTTGATGATATTTGTTTTTTAGCAATAGTACAGAATTCTGATTTTGTTCCTTCAATAAAAGAGATGCATTTCTCTTTTTTTCTTTCTGGATTTTTTTTCTCGGCATACGTAAGCGCATGGCCTAAAGGAGTTTTTCCTGTTTGGTGTTTTACTCCGTAGCTTATTGCTGAATTTAAGGATGATTGAAGAACTTTCCCGCTAGATGCTCCTCCAATTGAACTTCCTAAGAAAGCAACAGACTCGGCACATCCGTTAAGAAAAAGTAGAGTTATTAGTGGTAAAAAGATTTTTTTCATAATTTACTTAATTAATTTTTGTCATATATCTGCTTCATCTTTAATTAAAAGTTAATTGTGAGCGCATTAATTTTATTAACACAACTTATAGTTGTCAAGGTCTTAAATTTGCTATAGGGTTTTGTTTTAGAGTTATTAATCTAAGTACTTAACTTTAGATATTTTATTTATATAAGGCTGTAGTGATGTGGAAAGATCTTTTGTAGGTTTTTCATTTGATTTCTTCAAAATCTTAGATTTAGTTATTTTCAATTGCTTTTTTACAATAGCACAAATTTCTGAGTTAGTTTTTTCAGCAAATGATAAACAAGGTTCCTTTTTTTTCTGGGGATTGATTTCTTCTGCATATGCTATTGCATGTTCCATTGGGCTTTTTCCAGTTTGTTTTTTTACTCCATAATTAATTGCGGAGGAAAAAGCTGATTGAGCAATATTTCCACCGGTTACTGCGGTAGAGGTAGGTCCTAATAGTGCTAAGGACTCTGCGCAACCTGTTAATAAAGTAAGTCCTAGCAATAAACCTAAAATTTTTTTCATACTCCCTTTTGTAATTTCCCTAATTTAAGCAGAGATTTGTTTATTATAAAACAAACGAATCACTCAAAATGAGTTTATATATAATACAACCTGTAAGGGAAGTGCTAATCTACGAAATTTGTCTTAATGGCTTGTTTTTTAAGCAACTTTCTAAATTTTCAATCATTTGGGAATAAAATTTTGAGTAATTTTCAGCTGTTACGTAACCAATATGAGGCAATAATAAAGCATTAGGAAGAAATCTAAGTTTATGGTCTTGCGAAAGAGGTTCTTTATCATAAACATCCAAACCAGCGCCAGCTATTTTTTCCTCCTTTAAAGCTTCAACTAGGTCCTTTTCATTAATAATTAGGCCTCTTGAAGTATTGATTAGAAAACTTGTTTTTTTCATCATTTCTATCTCTTTTTTTGTAATTAAGTTTTTATATCTTTCGCCTAAAACTAAATGAATAGAAATTATATCTGAATTTTTAAGTAAATCTTCTTTGCTCATTGGTAATACTCCAAGTTCATTCGCATGAGATAAATTTAAATTTTCACTCCAAGCGCAAACTTCCATTCCAAAAGCTTTGCCTATCTTTGCAACTTGTGTTCCAATTTTTCCCAAGCCTATTACTCCTAACATTTTACCTTTTAATTCTGAGCCAATAGTAGTCTGCCAATATCCTTGGAACATATTATCAATTTCTTGTTTAACATTTCTTAAAAGACCTAAGATTAAAGTCCAAGTAATCTCCGCAGCAGGATTTGAATTTATTTCAGTTCCACACACGATAATACCTTTCTTTTTAGCTACTTCTAAATTGATAGAATTATTGCGCATACCTGAGGTCATAATATATTTAAGTTTTGGTAAATTTTCTAACAAATTTTTTTTGATGGGAGTTCTTTCTCGCATTATAAACAACGCTTCAAATTCTTCCAAGGCTACAATGGTTTCATTTTCATCAATAAAGGGTTCATTAAAAATTTTAAAATTATATTTGCTTACATATTTTTCAACATCAATAATTTGTTTGAAAATATTTTGATAATCATCTAATACTGCAACATTAATCATTGGGTTTTCCTATTTGATAAATAAATACCAGATATAATAAAAGATGCTCCAATAAAATGGAATAATTGAAATTTTTCTTTGAAAATTAAAATCGCCATTAATGCACTGAAAAGTGGCATTAACTGAATAAACATCGATGATCTATTAGGCCCAATTAATTCTATAGCTTTTTGCCAACAATAATAAGCTGCGATTGCAGGAAAGAAAACCACATAAATTAAAATTAAGATAAAAGCTTTATTAATTTTTACATCTAATCCGATCGATTGTTCGTATAAAAATTGTGGAACTAAAAATATTAATCCTACAGTTACCATAATTTGGATTAAAGAAAATTGAGATAATTGAAATTTATTTTTTTTAAGTAAAGTTGAATATAATGACCAGCTCAAAACACAAACTATCATCCATATATCCCCTTTGTTAAAACTTAAAGAAATTATCTTTTGAATATCTGCATTTGAAATAATTGTTATAACCCCAAATATTGATAGGAATAATCCAGATAATTGAAATACATTTGTTTTTTCAATTTTCATCAGTGACGAAAAAATAATTATCATTGGCGGAATAGCAGCCAACATTAAAACTGCATTAATAACTTGAGTAAAATTCAAAGCAAAATACACTACAGAATTAAAGGTGCTAATTGATAGTATTCCCATTAAACCAATCACAAAAAAGTTTTTTTTTATATAGCTTTTCTTTGCTAAAATTTCTTTTATTGTGAAAGGAATTAAAATAAACCATACCATTACCCATCTTAAAAAGTTTAGAGTTAGTGGTGGAACCTCAAATAAAGTTGCGAATTTACCAATTATAAAATTTCCTGACCAGAATAAAGCCGCAAATGTGAGAAAAGTATAAGCTATATAATTTTTTGACAAAAAAATCCTAATTAAATCTTTTAGAGCTGTAGGGAGATAAATCTAAATTAGTTTTTTCACCTGCAACTACACCAGAGATAATTTTGCCCGTTACAGCCCCTAAAGTCCAGCCTAAATGCTGATGGCCAAATGCATAAATTATATTTTTATTTTTTAGTGAAGGGCCAAGAATTGGTAAAAAATCCGGTAAAGTAGGTCTAAATCCAAGCCATTCATCATCATGATTGCCGAGTTGTGGCAATAATTCTTTTGCGCAATTTATAATATATTCAATCCTTTTTTTCGAAGGAGGGTTTTTTAGTCCTCCTAGTTCGACAGTTCCTACAGCTCTTAAACCCTGGTTCATTGGTGTCATGCCGAATCCTCTGTCTAAAAAAATTACAGGTCTAGAGATTAATTTATCTTTGTTTTTAAAATGCACATGGTATCCTCTCTCAGTATCTAAAGGAATATTTTCACCAAGTTGATCAGTTAATTTTTTTGAAAATGCTCCTGATGCAATCACTGACTTTTCAAACCTATAAACATCATTTGCTGATTTTATTATTGTCTCGTTTGCTGTTTTCTGTTCTATGCTGATAACATCCGTTTGAATAAATTTACCACCTCTTTTAAGATATAATTTAAAAATTTCTTTGAGAATTCCGTGAGGGTCTCTGGCATGCATCGCGTTTTCATATATAACACCGGAGTCAAATACTGGGTTCAAATTTGGCTCTAATTTTAATATCTCTTCACGAGTTAATAATTTTTGTTTTACTCCTAGATCGTTCCGAACTTTTATTTCTAGTTTCCTGCTTTTTAAATTTTTATTCGTCCACACATAAATAATTCCTTTTTTTTCAACTAGTCCATCCACATTTATTTCTTGAAATATTTCTTCATATGCATCATTAGATAAACTTAAAATTTGGTGCATGTATCTAGCCGTATGTAACATAGATTTTTTATTACAGTTTTTTAAATAATATAAAAACCAATTAAACATTTTTGGAATATAATTCCATTTCAAAGCTAGAGGTCCATAGGAACTAAAAAGCATTTTCGGAACATCATATAAAATATCAGGGCGATTGAATTGTAATACTGCGTAAGGTGAAAAATGCCCAGCGTTTCCATAAGATGCTGGTTTGTATTCTGATGATAAAGGATCTTGTCGGTCAAAGATTGTTACGGGAATACCTTTTTTTGCAAGTTGAAGACCTGTGCACACTCCTTGAATACCTGACCCTACTATTCCAACAGATTTACATTTATAATTTTCCATTCCAAAATTATAATTTAATCTTGTAGAAATTAAAGTGCGTTAGATTAGACTAGGGCTTCTTTATTTACAACTTCAGGTCTTTCCTCTGTTTCTGAAATCTCTTTTTTATCTTTTTTCTTAAACAAGAAGTCGCCAGTTAATGTTGTTTTAGATTTATTTGTTTTCTTAATGTAACCATCAATATCAGCACCATTTTCCGTTTTTAAATTATTTCCAAATTCTATGTCACCTTTAACAGTACCTGTTGAGCCAATCACTACATCTTGACCAGAAACCTTGCCATCTAAATGACCATGTATTTCAACATGATCTCCTTCAATTGATCCTGTAATTGAACCTGTTTCTCTTATGATTATTTCTTTTGAAAAGACAGGACCTTTAATTAATCCAGCAACATCTATAGCGCCTGAACTATTAATTGTTCCCTCTATACTCACAGTTTCGCTTATTAACGACCTCTCTGAATCGGTAAGTTTCTTTTTCTTGTCCCCAAACATAATATTTTTCATAAATTAACCATCTATTAATATAATATACAAGTCTTTAATAAAATCAAATTTGACCATATTAGGTTTAAATTTTCTAATTAACAGGAGTGTCTTTATAGACTTTACACGACATAACTATACCCAATCCTAGCATTATGGCCATCATCGATGAGCCTCCGTAAGACATAATCGGTAAAGGAGATCCAACTATTGGTAAAAGCCCAAGCACCATCATCATATTTACTACTACATATATAAAAAAAGCAGTTCCAAAACCATAACAGAAAAGTTTACCAAAATTACTTCTTGTAACATTTCCAATTTTTATGATCCTCCAAACAATAATTGCATATAAAAAAAGAATAAATAATGAGCCAAAAAAACCGAATTCCTCAGAAAATAATGTAAATATGAAGTCTGTATGTTTCTCAGGTAAATAATCTAAATAACTCTGCGAGCCTTGTAAAAAACCTTTTCCGAACAATCCACCTGAGCCAATCGCTATTTTGGATTGAATGATTTGGTATCCAGCGCCTAAAGGATCTCTTTCAGGATTTAAAAAAGTTAAAATCCTAGATTTTTGATATGGTTTTAAAAAGGAAATGGCTATAGGCAATAAAGCTAAAAATGCTAACCCTGAAAAAGCAAAAAATTTTACTCTCACGCCAGCAAGCCATGCTACGGAAAGTCCGCCAGCAGCAATTAGTAATGCTGTGCCTAAATCTGGCTGAGTTGCAACTAAAATTATAGGAGCAATTAAAACAACAACAGGTAAGAATAAATATCTAATACGATTTAAATTTTCAATTGAAGTACGGTGATAATATTTTGCTAAAAATAAAATAAGACCTATCTTCATTAATTCGGAGGGCTGTAAATTCATGAAGTAAAGATCTAGCCACCTCTTCGAGCCAGAAGATACTAGTCCAAAATATTTAACACCTAATAATAATATAAAGAAAAAGATATAAATTAAATAACTTTGGCTATGCCAAAATCTTATTTGAATGAATGAAAGAATTAGAAACATACCGAAAAAAACAAAAAAACGAAGAATATGACTTTTTGTATGGTATTTTAATTCTCCACCATCTGTGGAGTACATGGCTAATATACTAGTGAGACCAAGTATAAATATCGAAATAACTAAAATATAATCTATTGAAAGAATTTTATCCTTTATACTAAGCGATGATTGAATAGATCTAGCTCTAAACATTATACTTGCTCTCCTAATAAACTATCAATTCTTTTTCTTAACTCGTGTCGCTCTAGGACTTTTTTAATTACTTTTTTGGCAATAGGAGCAGCTGCTTTTCCTCCTGAGCCTCCATGCTCTACTAACACACTTATTGCATATTTTGGATCACTGTAAGGTGCATAAGCTACAAATAACGCATGATCTCTATCTTTGTAAGGTAAACTTTCTTGCTTTACTTCAGCCTCACGTTGAGCTTCGGTAAATCTTTTTATTTGTGATGATCCTGTTTTTCCAGCAAAAGTAAATTTTTTATTTTCCCATCGATGTCTGTAAGAAGTACCGCCTGGTTCATTAGAAGAAGAAAACATTGCATCTTTAATTAAATTAATATGTTCTTGATTTTTAAAAAGAGGTTTAAGTTCAAAATTCGATACTAATAAATCCGTTGGAAGAGGATCATTTGGATTTTCATTTTTATATTTTATGTAATCTCTTAAATTATTATTTTTCTTATCAAAGATTATTCTTGGTTTAATTTCAAATCCGCCGTTAGCAATTTGCGCTGTCATTAAGCAGAGTTGTAGAGGTGTACTTTGAAAATATCCTTGACCGATTCCAGAGTGTAGTGTTTCACCTAAATACCAATTTTGACCTATAAATTTCTTCTTCCATTTAGTGTTAGGTACGACACCTGCCCTCTCCTCAATAAAACCATTAAGAACTTTTTTTCCAAGACCAAATTTTTTAGCTGTCTCAGATAATCTATCTACTCCTAATTTTCTAGCAACTTCATAGAAGTATACGTCACAAGATCTTTTAATACCTTTTCTTAAATTAACTATTCCATGACCATCTTTTTCCCAACAATGAAATTTTTCTCCATAAAGTTCAATTTTTCCTTCACATTTAAAAGTATCTAATGGTTTTATAACTCCATTCTCTAAAGCACTTAAAGCAACGAGAGTCTTTATTGTTGATCCAGGCGGATATAGACCAGCAATAGTTTTATTTGTCAGTGGTTTCATTTCATTTTTTATTAAACTGTTCCAATAAGTTTTATCCAAGCCATGAACGAATTCGTTTGGTTCAAAAGTTGGAGAAGAAACAAGAGATACAATATCTCCATTATATACATCCATAACACAAACAGCGGCTGCTTTGTCTTTAAGAAGTTCACTCGTGAATTTTTGAACTTCAAAATCTAAAGTAGTTTTGAAACTTTTTCCTGCCTGTCCTTCATTAATTAAAATTTGCTTAACTCTTTTTCCATAGGCATTTACTTCATATCTTTGAAAACCAATTTTACCTATAATTTCCTCATCTAATTTTCTCTCAAGACCAGTTTTACCAATACTCATTCCTGGGACATGTAAATCTTTTAAATATTTCTTTGTTTGAAGATCTTTACCGCTTACCTGAGAAACATAACCTAAGATATGAGCAGAAGAATTATCAGGATACATTCTTGCTACCGATACAACAGGTTTTACTCCTTCGAGTTCGTGTAAGAATAAGTTTAATCTGGAAAATTCTGACCAAGTTATGTTGTCGGAAACTATAATTGGTTCCCATGGTTTTTGCTTAACAATGACTCTTCTCAAATAAAATAATTTTTTTTCTGTAATATTTAAAATTGTTTTTAATCTAACAAATAATTTTTCAATATCTTTTGAATTCTCTGGAATTAAATGAACTTGATAAACCTGTTGATTGGATGCTATTTCTTTATCAAAAAAATCTCTAATAACACCTCTTTCAGGTGCTAATTTCCATTCTCTGAATCTATTTTTATCAGATAGAGTTTTATATTTTGTTCTCTCATTAATTTGTAGAGATACTAATCTCCCTATAATTCCAAAAGTTACTATTGCTTTAGCAGCAGTAAGTAAAAACATTCTTCTGCTAATTAGTTTTGACTTAATAACAGTATTTCCAGAACTAGGACTAAGCATCTCGATTACCTATAAAAGTCATTTGGTAAATATTAAACAAAAGCCAAAATATAGGAAACATAAAAAGAGTAAAAAACATGTTATATCCTATTTTGGAATAGGTGAAAGAAAGATCGGAAAAATTATTTAGCAATGAGAAGAAAAGTATGTTCGAAAAAATCATAGCCAAAAAGAATGTGAACCAATCTGAGGCTATTGTGGTATTAACACTTTTATTTCTTACATAGGTTCCAACAAATATTACAATTAAATATGACAATGAACTAATTCCTAGAGGAAATCCCATTACCACATCATTAATTAATCCAGCAAAAAATATATGCCCATTAGCCATAATATCGGGTCTTTTAAGTACCCAAAAATAAATTAGGATGATCTGGAAGTTTAAAGTAAAAATTTCAAATATTTTTTCAAGATTTGAGTCGACCTCGCTGATACATAAATAATATAAAAGAATTAATGGGCCAGCATTAAATATTTTGTTAATAAAAGAACTCTTAGCCATTACAATTTTCCTTTATATTGAACATTCAAATTGACTGTTACAAAAGAGAGCTGATTTGGATCAATGAAAAGATCAACTGTGCCGTCAGTGTTTGTGACTCCAATAGGTGTACCAGATGTGAAAATCCCATCTTTTCCTGATGCAAAAATATTTGTATCTTCAACGATCTCATAATCTTCCGGTAAATATTCTAAGACCGGTTTATTTGTCCCGCTACCAGTTAATATAGCTTGCGCTCCTTCATTTAAAGTTACTGGAATTCTGCTATTCAGATCATTTAAAAGTAAAACTCTTGAGGACAAATAGTTTGTTTCAACTACTCTTCCAACTAAATAATTATCTTTAGTTACTGGCATTCCTTTCAAAATACCCGCACGTGTCCCTTTATTTATGATTATAGATTTTAAAAAAGGACTGTTCTTATCGACTAAGACTTTTGCTAGTATAATATTACTTAAATTTTTATTAAAATATTCAGTTTCTAAAATTTTTTGCAAATTTTTGTTCTCATCTGTTAAAAATTCAACGTTTAATTCAAGTGACTTGTATTTTTCTAATTCTAACTTTAATCTTTCATTTTCCTCTTTTACATTAAAAAAACTTGAAATATCTTTGCCAACTTGAGGAAAGAATCTTGTTGGAGTAGAAGCTAAAAAAGTTACACGATAAACAACGTCATTAAGAAAACTTCTGACTGGTTTAGTAAATTTAATTCCATATACATCTAAAAAAAATATGATTAATGCTAAAAAAATTAAAGAAAGAACTGAGAATTTCTGAGCTCCTCCTCTTTGAAGAAGAGCAGAACGAAAAGCTATACTAAAATCATCTCTACTAACTGACATTGATTCATTTAAATAAATTAATACTCAGATAACATAGTAGAAAACAATTCTTCATTTTCTAGAGCTCTTCCAGTTCCTATAGCTACACATGATAGTGGATCGTCAGCTATAGTTACAGGTAAACCGGTATCTTGAGAAATTAATTTATCAATATTTTTTAATAAAGCACCGCCTCCAGTTAAAACCAGACCCATGTCGATTAAGTCGGCAGATAATTCTGGTGGAGTATTTTCTAAAGCTTCTTTAATACCTCCTAAAATCTGATTTAAAATTGGCATTAGTGCCTCACAAGCATCTTTTTCAGTCAACTCAATTTCTTTTGGAGTTCCAGATCTTATATCTCTACCTTTCATCAAAAAAGTATTATTAGTAGAAGGTATAGCTGTACCAATCTCTTTTTTTATTTTTTCAGCAGTTGAGTCTCCTATCATTAAATTCATTTTCTTTCTCATATAAGCGATTATAGATTGGTCTAGAGCGTCTCCTGCTACTCTTAACGATTTAGAATAAACAACCCCACCTAAAGACATAACAGCGATCTCAGTAGTACCACCTCCTATATCAACTACCATTGAACCTGTTGCTTCAGAGATTGGTAGACCAGCCCCAATTGCGGCTGCAATAGGCTCCTCAATTAATTGTACTTTTCTTGCACCCGCTGCTAAAGCAGAGTCTTGAATAGCCTTTCTTTCTACGGGTGTTGAGCCAGTTGGTACACAAATTAAAATTCTTGGGTTTGCAAAAGCATTTTTTTTATGAACTTTTTTAATAAAGTGTTTAATCATTTCTTCTGTGACGACAAAGTCTGCAATAACTCCGTCTTTAAGTGGTCTAATAGCTGAGATATTTCCAGGAGTTCTACCTAACATTGTTTTTGCTTCGTCTCCAACTGCTAAAACTGATTTTTTTCCAGCATCTTCAATAACTGCTACAACTGAAGGCTCATTTAATACAACACCTTGATCTTTAAGAACAACTAAAGTGTTCGCTGTTCCTAGGTCAATCGCCATATCTTGTGACCATAATGATGTTAATCCTGTTAAACCTTTAAACATATTTTCCTTTCTATATTTGCACGCTCAGATTCTCATCGTCTGGTGCTGTTTTTTTTCTTTTGATAATTAATTTGTTTAATGCATTTAAATATGCATTTGCAGAGGCAACTAGCGTATCAGTATCAGCAGCTTGTCCTACTGTAGTTTTACCTTTTTCCTCAATTCTTACACTTACTGTAGCTTGGGCATCTGTGCCTTCGGTTACAGCGTGCACGTTGTACAATAAAAGCTTAACATCATGAGCATAAAGTTTTTTTATACATTTGAAAATGGCGTCCACTGGTCCGTCTCCTGTTTCAGAAGCTGTCTTAACTTCACCAAAAACTTCTAATGTCATTTCAGCTTTTTGTGGTTCACCTGTCCCAGCATAAACTTTCAAAGACTTTAATTTAATTACATTATCCTCGGTAACTAAACTATCGTCAACTAAAGCTGCAATATCCTCGTCGTAAATATGTTTTTTCTTGTCAGCTAATATTTTGAATTTTCCAAAAGCTGTATTGATAATATCATCAGTAACATCCACATAACCCATGTCTGATAACTTATCTCTAAAAGCGTGACGGCCTGAATGTTTCCCCATTACCAATGAAGTTTTTTTCACTCCAACACTTTCAGGTGTCATAATTTCATAAGTATTTCTGTTCTTTAACATTCCATCTTGGTGAATACCTGACTCGTGTGCAAAAGCGTTTTTACCAACAATTGCTTTATTAAATTGAACAGGAAATCCTGTAGCATTTGAAACCACTTTAGATGCTTTGCTTAAAAGTTTTGTATTAATATTTGTAGTGTAAGGCATCAAGTCATGTCTTGTTCTCATGGCCATGACAACTTCTTCCAATGCTGCATTTCCAGCTCTTTCTCCTATACCATTAATTGTACATTCAATTTGTCTAGCTCCAGCCATCACTCCCGCTAATGAATTGGCTACCGCAAGTCCCAAATCATTGTGACAATGTGTAGAAAGAATTGCTTTATCAATATTTGGAACTTTATTTATTAAAGTTTCAATAATCTTTTTAAACTCCGAAGGTACGGTATAACCCACAGTATCTGGAATATTAATTGTTTTTGCTCCTGATTTTATTGCGATTTCAACTGTCTTGCACATGTAATCCATGTCTGTTCGTGTTCCATCTTCACAAGACCACTCAACATCGTCAGTAAATTTTCTAGCGTATGTAACACTTTCTTTTATAGATTCTAAAACTTCTTCTGGTGATTTATTCAATTTATGCTTCATATGAAGCGGACTTGTAGAAATAAAAGTGTGAATTCTAAAATTTTTTGCATGCTTTAAAGCTTGATGACATGCATCAATATCTTTTTTAGTAGCTCTAGCTAATCCTGCCGGTATTGATCGCTTTAGGGTTTTACTTATTTCAGTTACTGCTTCAAAGTCACCAGGTGAAGCGATTGGAAAACCAGCCTCTATGATATCAACTCCAAGCTCATCAAAAACTCTGGAGATTTGTAATTTTTCCTCTAAACTCATTGATGCACCTGGAGACTGTTCGCCATCTCGCATCGTTGTGTCAAAAATTATAATTCTGTTTTTATCTGTCATAGCTTAATAATTTTTAAAAATTTAAAGCATTTCATATTACAATCAAAGCTAGAATTTGCAAATAATTATGTCGTCTAACTTAGTAATTTAGACTCAGATTGGCTTAATTTTTATCTTTATCGACTAGTTTATTTTTACCAATCCATGGCATCATAGCTCGAAGTTCTTTACCTACCTTTTCGATGGGGTGTTTAGCTAGATCTTGCCTCATTTTAAGGAAATTTTTTTGACCTGATTTATGTTCATCCATCCACTGTTTAGTAAATTTACCAGATTGTATATCTTTTAAAACTTCCTTCATTTTTTCCTTAGTCTTTCCATCAACAACTCTTTTTCCAGAAACATATTCGCCATACTCTGCAGTATTAGAAATAGAATAATTCATGTTTGCTATGCCTCCCTCATAAATTAAATCCACTATTAACTTTACTTCATGCAAAGTTTCAAAATAAGCCATCTGAGGTGGATAACCAGCTTCAGTCAGAGTTTCAAAACCATTTTTAATCAATTCTACTAAACCTCCACAAAGAACTGTTTGTTCACCAAATAAATCAGTTTCGCACTCATCTTTAAAAGTTGTTTCAATTATACCTGCTTTGCCTCCGCCAACAGCAGATGCATAGGATAGCGCTAAATCTTTTGCTTTTCCTGAACTATCTTTATGAACAGCCATTAAACATGGAACTCCACCACCTTTTTGATACTCACTTCTTACAGTATGCCCAGGTCCTTTGGGCGCAACCATAAAAACATCTAAATCTTTTCTAGCATTAATTAAATTAAAATGAATGTTCAAACCATGAGCAAAAGCTAAACTTGTTCCCTCTTTCATTCGTTGCTCAATATGATTTTTGTAAATCTCAGACTGAAGTTCGTCAGGCGTTAACATCATTACAACATCTGCCCAAGCAGCAGCATCAGATAATGACATTACTTTTAATCCAGCACTTTCCGCTTTTTTAATACTTGAAGATCCCTCTCTTAAGGCAACTACAACTTCTTTAACACCGCTATCTTTTAGGTTTAATGCATGAGCGTGTCCTTGGCTTCCATATCCAAATATGGCTACCTTTTTATCTTTAATTAAATCTTTCTTAGTGTCCTTATCGTAATAAGTTTTCATAATTAATTAAATATTCTTGATCCTTTCGTCATAGCAACAGCACCGGTTCTAGAGGTGCTTATAAGTCCTAAACTTTTTAAATCAATAGCTAATTTATCAATTTCAGCTCTAAGTGCGGTTACTTGTATCACAACAGATTTATTTGTTTTATCAAGGATTACTGGGTTAAATTTCTTGCAAATTTTTTTAACTTTTTCAAGTTTTTTTGAATTACCTAGGATTTTAAACATTGCTAATTCTCTAAATAGTATATCCTTTTCACCTCGTTTAAAGTCAGCTACTTTATGGACAGGAACGAGTTTTTTAAGTTGAAGATTTATTTGCTCAATTACTTGCGGTGTTCCCTCTGTCACTATTGTAATTCTTGAAATATGTTTTTTTTTATCAACTTCTGCAACAGCTAAAGACTCAATGTTATATCCTCTTCCAGAAAAAAGTCCGGCAATTCTAGCGAGGACACCAGCTTCGTTATCAACCCATACTACAATAATGTGTCTCTCAATTTTTCCTATTTTACCAGGTACGCTGTAAGCTGATTTAGATTTTGCCATTAAACTAAAACTTTCCCTTCGTCTGAAATTTCTTCTTCTTCCTCTGGTCCCAAGATCATTTGATTATGCGGCTTACCTGAAGGTATCATTGGAAAACAATTTTCGGCTTTGTCTACAACACAGTCAAAAATTACTGGTCTATCAACACTAATCATTTCTTTAATTTTTTCATCCAGCTCGTTAGGTGTTTTAGCTCTTATGCCAACACAACCATAAGACTCTGCTAGTTTTACAAAATCTGGTAATGCAGCTGTATAACTTTCAGAATAATTTTTTTCGTGTAAAAGTTCTTGCCATTGTCTTACCATTCCCATGTATTCATTATTCAATATAAATATTTTGATAGGTAGTCTATATTGCACCGCTGTAGACATTTCTTGCATTGTCATCAAAACAGATGCTTCTCCAGCAATATCAACGACTAATTTTCCTGGATTTGCAATTTGAACTCCGATTGCAGCTGGGAGCCCATACCCCATCGTTCCAAGACCTCCAGAAGTCATCCATCTATTAGGTTTATTAAATTTATAATGTTGAGCTGCCCACATTTGATGCTGGCCCACCTCAGTAGTAATAAACGTATCTTGATTTTTTGTTAATTCATATAGTCTTTGAACTGCATGCTGAGGTTTAATAATCTTATCGCTGTTGATAAAGTTTAGAGATCTTTTTTCTCTCCATTTTCCAATTTGTTCCCACCATTTTGATGTTTTTTGTTTATTGGAATTTACAAAGTTTTTATTTTTTTCTTTGAATCTTTTAATTAAAGATTTCAAAAGTGTAGTCACATCGCTAATAATTGCTAAATCAACTTTTATATTTTTTCCAATTGAGGATGGGTCAATATCAACATGAATCTTTTTTGAACCTGGCGAAAATTCATCTACTTTACCAGTGATTCTATCATCAAACCGCGCGCCAATATTAATCATCAAATCGCAATCATGCATCGCATTATTAGCTTCATAAGTTCCGTGCATGCCAAGCATCCCTAAAAATTGCGGGTCATCTCCAGGATATGCTCCAAGTCCTTGTAAAGTTGAAGTTATTGGAAATCCAGTTAGTGAAACTAACTCTCTTAAATGTTTGCTAGCTTCAGGACCAGAATTTATAACTCCTCCGCCTGTATAAAAAATAGGTTTTGATGATTGTTTAATGAGATTAATAAATTTATCTAATTCTGAATTAGATATTTTATGAGTTGCTTTTCCGTTGAGCTTTTTTTTAAGTGTATTTTTAAAAAATTTATATTTACCTTTTTTAAATTGAATATCTTTTGGAATATCAACTAACACTGGTCCAGGTCTTCCTGTAGTTGCTACTTCGAAAGCTAAATGTAAAATTCTTGAAAGATCGTTTACATCTTTAATTAACCAATTATGTTTAGTACATGGTCTCGTTATTCCAGTTGTATCACATTCTTGAAAAGCATCTGTTCCGATCAAATGAGTTGGAACTTGACCTGATATACAAACAAGAGGAATAGAGTCCATGTATGCATCTGTAAGAGCAGTTACCGCATTAGTAGCTCCAGGTCCAGATGTTACTAATAAAACTCCTGGTTTACCACTAGATCGCGCATAACCTTCGGCTGAATGGCCCGCTCCTTGCTCGTGTCTAGCTAAAATATGTTTAATTGATTTATGATTTTTTAACTCATCATAAATCGGTAATACTGCGCCTCCTGGATAACCAAAAATATATTCTACTTTTTGATCCTCAAGTGCTTTAAATACAATCTCTGCTCCGCTCAATAATTTCGGCATACATACAATCTAGCCTAGAAATGGATTGCGTCAAGTTTTAGCTTACAACTTTTAATGATTTTTTTAAAAGATTTGAGAAATTTTTGGAATAAAGCTTATTCCAATTCTTCATATGGCCTCTAGCCCATGTATTTTGTCTTTTTGCGTATTGTCTAGTCTTTATATTAATAAGTTCTTTGCAATGCTCAAGTGATATTGATTTCTTTAAAAAATCATTAATTTCTTGAACACCAATTAATTTATTTGCAGATAAACTTTTCTTTACCTTCAGATTATTGAATTTTTTTACCTCATTAATACATCTGTTACTAAACATTTGCTGAGTTCTTAAAGAAATTTTTTTAAGCAACACCTCTCTTGGAGTATTAATAAAAATTTTACTTATTTCAAAATCTTTAAATTCAGATTTTGTATTTGCAAACCAATCAAATAATGATTTATTTGTTTTAAGCTTTACTTCATAAGCTCTTTGTAATCTTTGTGCATCAGTCGGAAGTATTCTTCCCTTTATTTTAGGATCAAGTTCCAGCAGCTGGCTATAAAATTCTTTAGAACCAAGTTTTCGGTAAAGGTTTCTTACGGTATTTCTTGTCTTTAAATCGATATCAGGAATTTTACTTATGCCTTTAATGATTGTATTAAAATAAAGGCCAGTTCCTCCAACAACTATTGGAATTTTTTTTCTTTTAATACAACTATCAATTTTTTTTTTTGCTTGTTTTAGCCAATCACCTGCTGAAAAATTTTTTTTTACAGATATAAAGCCATATAGGTGGTGTTTTACTTTTTTAGTTTGACTTAAGGTAGGCCTAGAAGAAAGAATTTTAAATTCTTTAAAAACTTGCATACTATCTGCATTGATAATCTCACCATTTAGTTTTTTGGCTAATGTAATAGCTAGATTTGATTTTCCTGAAGCTGTGGGACCTGCTAAGAGTAATAACTTTTTAGACAAGACTAATTTATTTTAACTCCTAGGTAACGTCTTTGATTATTTTTATTAATCACAGTTAAAAGTAATGTTTTCTCCCCTTTTTGAAAAAAATTATCGACTAATCTTTTTAAATCAGTTGATGACTTTACTGGAGACTTTTGAACTTCGATTATAATATCGTTAACACTCAAAAGATTAGTTAACGGACTTCTATTATAGATTTCTGTAATAACAACTCCTGATGTTTTTTTATTTAAATTTCTAGAGGATATATCCTCGTTGGTAATATCTCTTACGGCTATTTTTAATTTTTCAATATCCTCGACTTTTTTAACCACTTTTGTTTTTTTTTCTTTAAATTCTTCAGATGACTCAAGTCTTCCTAAAGTTAATCTTTTTGAAATTAATCTTTTATTTCTCCAAATTTTTAATTCCACGCTTTTACCAACTTTAGTTGTAGCAACAACTTTTGGTAGTTTTCTCATGGTATCAATTTTTTTTCCATCAAAATTTAAAATTATGTCACCCGCTTTTATTCCAGCTTTATCAGCGGGACTATTCTTTCCAACACTTGCTACTAAAGCGCCTTGAGGTTTCTTTAATTTTTCTACTTCAGCTATTTCTTTTGTAACTTCTTGAATTCTTACACCTAACCAACCTCTTTTTGTTTCTCCAAATTTTATTAATTGATCAATAACATTTGAGGCTGCATTAGCTGGAATTGCAAATCCGATTCCTATAGAACCTGATTGACCTGGTGCAATGATTGCAGTGTTAATTCCAATTACCTCTCCCTTAAGATTGAATAAAGGTCCGCCAGAGTTACCTTGATTAATTGATGCATCAGTTTGTATGAAATCATCGTATCTTGTTAAGTTGATGTCTCTATTTCTAGCTGAAATAATTCCGGCTGTTACTGTTCCGCCTAAACCGAAAGGGTTTCCAATTGCAACTGCCCAATCTCCAACTCTTGCTTTGTCAGAGTCTCCAAAACTCACTGGTTTAAATTGATCTTTAGTCTCCATTTTTAAAACTGCAATATCCATATATGGATCAGCGCCTATTACTTTAGCTTTGAATTCTTTATCCCCAACTCTAACTAAAATATCATCTGCTCCTGAAATTACATGATTATTTGTAACAACTGTTCCTTTTGTATCAATTATAAAACCTGATCCTAAAGATGACGCTTTTCTTTCAGTTGGTCTTTCGAAGTCTTTAAACATTTCACCAAATGGTGATCCAGGAGGAAACTGAAAAGGAAATTGATTAGTGGTTGTTCTTACTGTTTGAGTTGTTGAAATATTTACAACCGAGGGCATTAATTGATCTGCTAAATCTGCAAAAGATTCGGGTACAGGTTTTGAATTTGCAAAAGAAAAATTTAAAATAAAAAAAAGAATTAATATTTTATTAAGTAATTTCATTTAGCTTTTTATATACCAAATTATTAAAAAACCGATAATCAAAAATACTACCCCTAAAAACCTAAGCTTATTTTCAGGAGTATTTTTGATTAATTCTAATATGCTTTTAATTCTTGACGGGAAAATGGCTAAAAACAGACCTTCCACAAAAAAAATTAGGCCAATTGCAATTATAAACTCACTCACAATTTTTTAACTATAGTTATCTTTTTATATTTGGCTTTATTGATTTACCAAAAAATTTAAAGAAATCGCTGTCTGGCGATAAAACTAATGATGTTTCTCCGCCTATTAAAGCTTTCTCATATGCTTGCATAGCTCTGTAGAAAGCAAAAAATTGTGGGTCTCTACCGAAAGCGTCAGCGAAAATTTTATTTCTCTGACCATCTCCTTCACCTTTCATTATCTCAGACTTTTTATTTGCTTGAGCCAAAATCACAGTAACATCTTTGTCCGCTGTCGATCTGATTTTTTGTGCAATCTCTGCTCCTTGTGCTCTAAATTCTTTTGCCTCTCTCTCCCTTTCAGTTTGCATTCGTTTATAAATTGCTTCACTGTTGGCAGGTGGTAAGTCAGCTCTTTTAATTCTTACATCTACAATATTTATTCCAAAATTCTTTGCCTCTTCGTTAACTTGAGACTGTATAATTTGCATCTGTCTCGCTCTATCAGTTGATAGTAAAGTTGCTAATTCTTGTGTTCCTAGCACACCTCTAATTCTAGAATTGATTATCGTAGATAATCTTGATCTTGCAACTCTCTCGTTTCCAACTGAAATATAAAACTTTAATGGATCTACAATTTTAAATCTTGCAAAGGCGTCAACTATTAATCTTTTTTGGTCAGCTGCAATTACTTCCTCTGGATCGTTATCTAAGTTTAAAATTCTTTTATCTAAGTAAACTACGTTCTGAATGAACGGTAATTTAAAATTTAACCCGGCTTTTGTAACAATTTTCTTTGGATCACCAAATTGAAGAACTATTGCCTGGCTAATTTCTTGTACAACAAATAATGATTGGAAAACTACTACTCCAACTAATAATATTGCCGGAACTATAAATTTAACGCCTCTCATTAATTGTTACTCCCTTTTTTTAATTCAGGTAAAGGTAAGTAAGGGACTACACCTGAACCTGATTCTTTATCAATAATTACCTTATCAATATCAGCTAAAACTTTTTCCATTGTTTCCAGATACATTCTTTCTTGAGTAACTTGTTTTGCATTTTTATACTCGTTATAAATTGCTAAAAATCTACTTGCTTCACCTTCAGCTTTTGCCACTACTTCTTTTTTATAAGCTTCTGCTTGTTGTAAAACTTGCTCTGCTTCACCTCGTGCTCTTGGAATAACATCGTTAGCATAAGCCTCTGCTTCATTTTTAGATCTTTCTCTATCTGCTCTGGCAGCCTGTACATCTCTAAATGCATCTATAACTTGCTCAGGTGGGTCTGCTTGTTGTGTTTGAACTTGAGTTAATTGAATTCCTGAACCGTATTCATCTAAAATTAACTGAGCTATCTCTTGGACTTCTACCTCAATTTTAGATCTACCCTCAGTTAAAATATTTTGAATTCTATTTTTTGCTATTACCTCTCTCATCGCAGTCTCTGATGCAGCTTTAACTGTTTCAACTGGACTTTGAATATTGAATAAAAACTTTTGTGCATCTTTAATCACCCAAAAAACAGAGTAATTTATATCTACAATATTTTCATCTCCAGTTAACATAAGACTTTCCTCAGGAACGTTTCCTACACCAGATGATCTCCCACTATCGCTCGCTGGTCTAAAACCAACATCTACACGATTAACTTTCGTAACCTTAGGAGTTAATACTCTTTCAAAAGGTGTTGGAAAATGATAATGCAATCCAGGTTGTGTTGTGTTTACATATTTACCAAATCTTAAAACTACACCTTGTTCATCAGGTAATACTCTGTAGAGACCACTGGCAACATAAAGTAAAGCAATTATTATTAAGCCAATAACAATAGGTCTTGAACCGCCAGACTTTCCTCCGGAGAACTTATTAATGGTTTTTTGAAAATTTTTTATAACATCGTCTATGCTTGGCGGATCTTGTCTTGATCCAGATCCATTTCCACCTGAAGAACCTTTTCCGCCGTCTCCTCCTGGGGGGCTTCCCCACGGAGATTGATTGTTTAAAATCTTGTCTTTAAAACTCATGACACTTTATATAGTGACTTTTCCCCTAAAAACAAGTTAAGAAGGAGCGCTAAAATGTCTAAACAATTGATAAAAATTGAAACATGAGCCAAAAACCTCCTCCAAAACAATTTGTAAAAACTCCAATTAATGGAACTAACTATACTATTCTTGTTTCAAGCGCCAAAGGTGGAGTAGGTAAGTCTACAGTAGCTGTTAATCTAGCTTTTGCGTTACAAAAATTTGGATTAAAAATTGGTATACTCGATGCTGATGTTTATGGTCCCTCTCTGCCAAGACTTTTAAATCTAAAAGAAAAACCAAAAAGCGAAGACAATAAATCAATTATACCCTTAGAAAAATTTGGAGCTCAATGTATGTCAATGGGCTTGTTGATTGATGAACAGACCCCAATGATGTGGAGAGGTCCAATGGTAATTAGTGCAATTAAAACTATGACACAAAAAGTTGTATGGAAAAATAGAGATGTAATAATAATAGATATGCCACCTGGTACAGGTGATACTCAATTGACTTTTGTTCAAGAGGTTAAAATTGATGGAGCAATAATAGTATCTACTCCTCAAGATCTTGCTCTACTTGACGTGAAAAGAGGGATACAAATGTTTGAAAAAACTAAAGTAAAAATTTTAGGACTTATTGATAATATGAGTTTTTTTAAAGCTGAAGATGGCAAAGAGTATAAAATTTTTGGTGAAGGTGGAGTTGAAAAAACTGCTAAAGAATTCAATAAAGATTTTTTAGGTCAAATTCCTTTAGATCAAGATTTAAGAGTCTCAGCTGATAATGGTGAACCTTTGACTTATTCAAAACCAGATCACGAAGTTTCTAAATTATTTTATGATATAGCTAAGAAAATCAAACAATCTTTTCTTTAAAATCAAAAGAAGTCATTAATTCGTTCCATTCTCTTTTTGAAAGGCCTGAACTTTCATGAGATACCTCTTGACCTTTTGCCATTTGCTGAATAACTTTTTTTCCCTTAGCAGAAACATGTACAGCTCCTACTCTATAATCTAAAAATGCTGAATGTGTGATTGGTACCCATTTTTTCACAGTATCAAGCATTGCCTCTGCATAAACTCTTATTTCATATTGTGCATGACTATCTGCTCTCAAAAATAAAAAATTTAATAAATTTAATAAATCAGTTTTCCAATACCACTGTGTATAGGAATTTAAAGTTAAATTCATTCTTGCAAGTTCTCTAGCTAAACCAGCTTTGCTTTCATCTATTGTAGTACCATCATATCTTTCGTTAAGCATTTTTTCATAGTTATCGTAAGTTTGCGTCGCATCATCTTTTAAAATTTTTAAAACTTCATCAGCTTGTTCACCAGTAATTAAATCACCTCTACCTTGACGATTAGAAGTTGATTGTGCAGATAATTGATTTTTTGCGGGTATATAAAATTCTTTATCTAGAATAGAATATCTAGCTGAATATTCATTTACATTTGCTGTTCTATGTCTAATCCACTGACGTGCAATAAAAATTGGAAGTTTAACATGATATTTAATCTCGCACATCTCAAACGGAGTAGAATGCCAATGCCTCATTAAATATTTAATTAATCCTTCATCGGTAGAAACTTTTTTTGTCCCTTTTCCATATGAAACTCTGGCTGATTGAACAATAGAACTATCATCTCCCATGTAATCTACGACCCTAACAAAACCATGGTCTAAGACTGGTAAAGCTTCGTAGAGAATTTTTTCTAATTCTGGAGAAGTAACTCTTTTTGTTTGGTTTTTTTGAGCCTGCTGATCTGCAATTTCTTGCTTTTGTTCTTTAGTTAGTTTCATTAGATAATTTTTTAGAATATTCTATACAAATAAATAATGTATTGGTTTAAAAATTAATAGTTAATTTTTTTAAGGTGTTAATAAATACGTTATACTTTCTTATAAATGGCTAAAATACATTTGCCAAACTTATATCTAAGCAAAAAGTCTAATAGAGCTGATAGTGGTGTAAATAATTTATCCCATATAAATATTTTAAGTTTTGAAGGATATTGCTCTTTTTTAAAAAAAAGTTTATTTAACTTGTAAAGAATATATCCGGCGGAGTCCAAATACTTAAAATCAATTTTTTGCAACGATTGAAAATTTTTATCAAAAAATTCTTTCTCATATCGTCTAAAGTGACCAACATTTCTATCTAAATTACTGTAAATTTTTTGATGAGCAGGAACCATGATAATTAGAAATCCGTCGTTTTTTATTTTTTGCATAGCTTCTTTTATCTCATTTTCGTCATTCTTAATGTGCTCTAAAACATGTAGATATAAAACTACATCAAATTTATTATTAATTTTAAATATAGAGTCTCTTGTAACAGTTACTGTTTTATTGTCTGAATATTTACTTTTTAAAATTTCAACGTTTTTTTCATCTTTTTCCGTTAATGTTAAAGATGTAATTTTCTCATCTAAAAAATGTCTAGTAAAACTTCCACATCCTGCACCAATTTCAGCTATATTACCTATTAAATATTTTTTTATGAAACTTAAACAATATTTAATATGAAAGTTAGCATCATCAAATGTTTCCGTGAACAGAGATGGATAAATGTATTTTTTTTCACTTTTAACCATATTATTATTTAATTTTTATCAATTTGATAGAGTGTATAACATAAAATAATTTTTTTATATTTCATTTTCATTTTAATCACTATATTATTATTTGTCGGTTTTCCGACTATGACGATAAACGAATTTCGAAATAAACATCACGGACGTGGGGGCAGTACCCACCACCTCCACCATTTACAACTCAAGGGGGTGAATTAGGATCGACGGGTGTCTAAAGGCTGTTCTTTCGTTCGAGATGGTTCCGACGTAACGGGCTAATTTATAAATGCAAATCAAAAATTTGCACTTGCAGCTTAATTAACTAAGTTAATTAAGTTACGGGGTTTGGGGCACCTGGCAACAGAACGCCCCTTACAACTTTCAAATTTTCCTTAATAAATATTGCTGATTTAAATTATAAACTCTAGCTGGGCGGAGCTGTGGCGGAATTTTCATCAAAGTTCTTAATATTATGCAATTAATTAGGAGCGTCAGCATTCTTATTGCAATAATTTGATGCAAAACTAAAAGCTTGCATTTGCTCATCCTGACTTTTTTGTCCAATCCTTAAAATTTCTTCATCTGAAAATTTTCTATGAAGCATCTCTGTTGTACAAGTACAATATTGCTTTGCTCTTTGATTGCCTAAAGTAGATTTAGCATCAAGATAGCATCCATCAAATATTTCTTTCTTAAAGTCTGAACTCATTGCGAAAGAATTTTCACAATAAGATAATACTAAAACAATAATGATTAGATGTTTTTTTAAAATTACCATCGCTGTAGTAATGTTACTATCCCGCCAAAAATCATCAGCCCACCGAAAAATATTCCTATGATAGTAAATAAATCAAAGTCAGCTCCCCTATACAAAGCAACACCTGCAGCAATAATTATTCCAATAAGAAATATTACTGTATGCTCATCTTTTCGTTTCATTGGTGTCTATAGCTTTTTTCTTTTTGCTTTTTCACACACTCCAAAAAATCTTTTTGCTTCCATCATTGCATCAATATTTTCAGCTAGTGTAGATGTGATTGGTAAGCTTTTTGGAAAAATATATTCAGCAACACCTGTGTTTCTGTTTATCTTAAGAATATATCCTTTGGAATATCCATTCTCGTGTCTTTTATAATTTATAAAATATTCTTTATCATCTACCATTATGTGTTCGTACGAAACATTATTGCTTTTACCAAGTTTTTTTAGATTAGCTTGAGGTGGATTATTATCTTTCAATAATTGTAAATCAATTATGTCTGTATGAGTTTTGTCATTAGCAACACATTTTAATACTGGCAGACCAGAACTACTTGAAACTTTATTTTTAATTTCTTTATAGCCAGCACCTCCAGCCTGAAACAAACCTTTTGCAGTCCATAGAATGGCTATCACCAATCCGATAGATGCTAAAATTTGAATAGGTCCTTTTGGTCTATATCCTTTTTTCTTTGCCATAAAAAACTTTATCATTATTGAGTGATCTAGGCAAAACTTTGGGCGGAGCTTGGGCGGAATTTACCTTAAAGTTTTAGATTTTAAACAATTGCGAATGGCGTATAATAAGGAATAATGTTACAAGGTCCGGGGCACCTGGCAACAGAACGCCCCCTTAATTTAAAAAATTTTTTAAAAAATATACTTATCTATCAAATAAATGGCTATACCTGCTGCAAAACCCAATAGTATCCAATGATAATTTTTTTTCATTAAGCTACGAATTTTCTCAAATTAGGTTTAAAATAATTTGGGCCTTTCATCACTTTTCCTTTTTCATTATAGATTGGCTTACCATCTTCTCCAAGTTTACTCATATTTGAATTTTGAACTTCTTTGAAACATTTATCTAAATCTATTCCGAATGCATGTCCTGCACCATAAGTTACATACAAAATATCTGTAAGAGCATCAGCTACTTCTTTGATGTCCTTTTTGTTAATTGCATCTTTAAATTCAGCTAATTCTTCACTAATTAAATCGTACCTCAAAGAAATTATTTTACTGTTTGGGAACCCAGCCTTTTCCCTAACTTCTTGACCAAAAGTTTGCATAAATTTCTTAACGCTTTGAAAATTGCTCATTTCTTATCCTTTATATTTTATAATTTCCTTATAAAAGTGTATTATAGCAGAGAATCAGAGATGAAATACAGAACAGAATTCGACAGTATTGGGAAAATTAAAGTGCCTGGTGATAAGTACTGGGGAGCTTCTACAGAAAGATCAAATAAATATTTTAATATTGGAGACTTTTTAGTTAGGCCAATAGTTATCCACTCTATCGCAATAATAAAAAAAGCAGCTGCTATAGTTAATGCAAAAAATAAAGACTTAGATCCTAAGATAAGTAAATTTATTATTAAAGCTTCAGATGAAATTATTAAAGGTAAGCATGATAAACACTTTCCTCTTAAAGTTTGGCAGACAGGATCTGGAACTCAAACTAATATGAACGTTAATGAGGTAATCGCTAATAGGGCGATTGAGCTTATGGGTGGAAAGATGGGATCTAAAAAACCTGTGCATCCTAATGATCATGTAAATAAATCTCAATCAACTAATGATGTTTTCCCGACTGCAATGCATATTTCAATTGCAATTAAGGCCAGAAAAAAACTTTTACCCTCATTAAAAATTTTAGAAAAACAATTGGCACTAAAATCAAAAGAATTTAAAAATATTGTCAAAGTAGGAAGAACACACTTACAAGATGCAACTCCTCTTACTTTAGGACAAGAGTTTTCTGGGTACCACTCTCAACTCAAAAAGTGTGTCATTAGAATTGAAACTGCTTTAAAAGAAATTTATAATTTAGCTCAGGGAGGAACTGCTGTTGGTACAGGATTAAACACTAGAAAAAATTTTGATAAAAAAATTATAAATGAAATAAAAAAAATTACAAAATTACCTTTTAAACCATCAACAAATAAATTTGCAGCTTTAGCAGCACATGACGAAATTGTAAATTTTTCAGGAACACTAAATACTACTGCAGTATGCTTAATGAAAATAGCAAATGATATTAGATTTTTAGGATCTGGTCCTAGAGCAGGCTATGGAGAGCTCATACTACCGTCAAATGAGCCTGGTTCATCTATAATGCCGGGCAAAGTAAACCCGACTCAATCAGAAGCGGTAACAATGGTTTGCGTTAAAGTAATTGGAAATCACAATGGTATTACCATGGCTGGTTCACATGGACATTTCGAACTAAACGTTTTTAAACCACTTATTATTCATAACATTTTACAATCAATAGAAATAATGAGTGACTCTGCAAAAACTTTTGCACTTTTTTGTGTGAAAGGCATTAAGGCCGATAAAAAAAGAATTAAACATCTTTTAGACAATTCTTTAATGCTAGTCACAGCACTAGCTCCAAAAATTGGTTATGATAAGGCTGCAAGTATCGCAAAGACTGCGCATAAAAATGGTACCACATTAAAATATGAAGTAACCAAAGCGGGTTTAATAAAAGAGCGAGAATATGATAAAATTATGAGCCCTATAAGGATGACTAGGCCAAAATAAATTAAGATATTTCAAAAATAAATTTTCTTACTTTAGATAAATTAAAAATTTCTTTAAAGTTTTTATCAAAAATAGTTTCTTCAAATAGTCTTTTAAAAAATTTTAAGTCCTCATTAGTTGCTACATAAGTTTTGTTAGCCTTTACATAATCAAAATTTATTTTTTTATTTAGAATATTTAAATTACCTTGAGTAATTAAATTTAAAGTTTCATTTTTATTACTATATTTAATTCCAATTTCATTTAATAGTTTCTTTTTATCTGGTGAATTAATTGAACAGTTGAAATAAATAATTGGATATTCATCTAATAAATTCACCGAGTTTTGACAACTCAAAATAGTGTTTGAAATTAAAAACTTTTTAGACAGTGATAACCGTCCAAACGCAAAATTCATTTTTAAAGTAAAATCGTCTATTAAATTTTTACTAAATTTTTGAGATTTAAAAATGATTTCATTTTGACTGTTAAACCTTTTTATAAATTCTTTTGATTTAAGTAGTTTCTCAACGTTTAAATTTGAAAAAATATTTTTATTTATATTGTTAATGTTAGTATTAAGTCTTAACTTAAAAAATGGACTAATCTCTATATTGCCACTACTATTTGCGGAGAGACTCTTATCTCTTAAATAAAAATCATAAATTTTAATAAAATTCGGGGTAAATAAAAAATCTAGTTTGAAATTTGATTTTAGTACTTTACCTTTAAAAGTTCCCTTGAAATTAAAATCTTTTTTTTTTTCTATTATTTTTAGTTCTGCTTCTACGCCAGTGTTTAATAATTTAAAATTTATCTCTTTGA
>CACPPH010000008.1:5000-32581 GCA_902635795.1 uncultured Pelagibacteraceae bacterium | reverse complement strand
TTTTTAACTGTTTTTTTATTAAAAATAAACTACCTGCTGTACCTAGAGGTTTTTTTTCTTGAATAGTAACTATAGGATTTATTTTGCTAATATCTTTCAAATATGTTTTTAAAATTTCAGATTTATAATTTAAAGTAACAAAAAACTTTTTGGTATTGTAAAGCATAAATCTATCAATTATGTGATTGATTGTAGGCTTTTGATTAATTGGCAATAGAGGTTTAGGTAGGACCGAAGTATATGGCCTTAATCTAGTGCCTCTTCCTCCTGCCATAATAACCACACTTAGATTCAATCTTTTGTATTTTTTTTTTTTGCTTAATAAATTTAATTTTTCAAGATCTAAAACATCTATTACTTTTTTAGTTTTTCTATCGATTATAGGAATAATATTATATTTTTTTACACTATAAGATATTTCTTTAATTTTTTTTTGTATTTCATCAGAAAATATAAACCTAGGCTTTTTATTATAAATTTTGCTTATCTTTTCATTTGCAATATTGTGATTGACTATAGCTTTTCTTATATCTGCACTACTTAGAATACCTTTAAATATTTTTTTATTTGAAACAACAATTAGAGATCTTCCTCCAAGCTTATTTATTTTTTTTAGACTGCCAAGAGTTTTTGCTTTATGATCAATAAAAAATTTCCTAAAATTTTTTTTCATATTTAGTATCCTTTACCTACTTCAGATAATAAAAATTATAATAAATTACCAAAAATAATATGATTCGGTTTTTTTAACAATTTTTTATCAGTAAGATATCTATACTTATATTTATCGTACAATTTAGAATTTACTTTAAAATTTTTTGTAATATCGTTTTTTTTAAAATTATTTATATCTAAAAGATTAGTTCCAATTAATTTAGCAGTTTCTTTAGCAAAGATAATTTGTTTTTCAAAATAAGATTTCATTTGTTCCGAAACAATAAAAAATACCGGCTTAGAGGAAGCAATTGCAAAAGAAATTGCTGTGCTTACAAATACTCCAGAAAGTACAAACAAAGATGATGGAGTCAATTTCAGTGCTGCATCACTTCGATGATCTACGATTCTTTTTTTAAAAAAAGGATTATAAATACCTTTTGTTTTAGGATGAGGAACCACAATTACTTTCGTAGAAAAAAATTTTTCAAGCTTGTCAAAAAACATATTGTGTTCTTTATACCATCTGCCTACATCTTTCACTCTTTTTTGATTATATAAAAGTGTCTCGTCATCCATAAAGTATGGTAGAGGTGCATCTAAGAATATTATGGGTTTATTTTTTTTTGTAATATTCATTTTTTTATAATTTAAAAAATTTGAATAATCATTAGAATGAATTTTTATAATTCTTTTATTTTTTGCCCTAAAAGGTATATTGTGATTACCATTTCCTCCCAATAATATTGTAATATTTTCAAACTTGATAAGAAAAAAAAGCATTTCTAAAAATTTTTTTTTTATAAAAAAGAAAAGTAAATATGGTTTTTTAATTACCCTTTTCAGTTTTATAATTATTTTTTCAAAACTAAATGTATTTGAAAAAAACTCCCACTCAGAAATTACACCTGGATTTCTATTACATAAAAAAATCGGTAGTTTTGTATTGCTCAGGTAATAATGAACAATTAAAGATTTAAAATTATCTATACTTAATTCGTTCAGAATAATTGTATTTTTTTTTTTTAATTTATCTAAGTTTTGTTTCCATATTTTTAAAGATTTAAATTTAATTGATCCATTAAAGTTTTTTGCTTTAACATAATCTAAATTTGGATAAAATATTTTTGATAAATCATGAATAACTATTTTAGTATTAAATCTTTTTTTTAATTCAGCGAATTCTCTAAGCTTATAATCATGATTTATAAACTTATACGGATATAAATGAATTATCGTTTTTTTCACTGACGGTTTGTAATTTTTTAGGGTGTAAAATTAATTGAAGTATTATAATAATATTTTAAAATCCATGGTCACCAAATATTGAGCCATCTTTTTTTCTATAGCTTATCCAACGTGTCTCACAACCAGGTGTTTTTAATTTGAGCTCCCAACTGATGAATTGGCGATTTTTTTGTCTTAATTTTTTTAATTCTTTGATTTTTGATAAATTTAAAGATAGTAATGATCCGCCTTTTATTTTTACCTTAACTTTTTCATGAAAATTTTTTGAGTAGATGTTCAAAGTTCCTTGAGTTTGAATAGGACTTACATTCTCACAATCATCATTAATTACCATTATAACAGTATCAAATCCTTCTCCTATATAGCCATGTCCCCAATGAGTAAATTTTTTTGGGAAGTAAGATGCAAATGAAGTTTCTGCAATATCTAAACTATATTGGCTTTTAACATTTTTAACTGTGTAAAAATTACATGTGTAAAGTCTCTCAGGAACATTATTACCTTTAAGTTTTATACTTTTTAATTCTTCATCTTCGTTTAGATCAAAAGTATTTAATTTTGGTAAAGTTTTTTTAGAAAAATTAAAAATTTCATTCGTTTTCTTTAAATTATTATCATTTATTTTTTTTACATAAATGTCACCTTCAAAATTACCTTTAGAAAAAGTGGGGAAAATTTTAAGTTGAAGATTTAGATCTTTGTTTTTACTTAAAGGAATTCTTGACATGTACGGAAATTTACCATTCTTAATATAATGATTCTTTTTCATAATCGGAGAGCTATGTGTTACCTCATAAAATTTTTTCTTTTTATGGTAGTTACCGACAATCATTCTTGGAAAAATAGAATTATGCTCAACTTTTACTGAAACGAAGTCAGAATTACTAAAATTATTTTTTTTAAACAATTCTTTAATATAAAATATTTTTGAGCCAAAAGGATTAATATTATTAATTAATATTTTTTTCTTATTTTTTATCTTATTATTTTTATCAATTAATTTTACAGTAATATACTTTTCGTAAGGTGTTTGGTTTCCAACAAAATAGTGAAAAAACGGAGTAATAGATTTTTCAAATTTACATGTCCAATAACTCTCTTCAGTATACATGACTTCTTGTGGTTCTACATTGTTTTTAAGTCTTCCTGCGCTATGTATTGCGCTATAAATATTTTTAGAATTATAAATAGCTGTTATTGCAGGAAAAGGATAACTAATAGTTTCGAGAGATAATATCTCAACATTCACTGATCCCACAAAATCTATAATTCTGTTATTATATTTTTTAAGAACTTGTTTAATTGAAAGCTGATTATGAAGTTTTGAAATTTTTTCACCATGGTGACAAACCAGATTTCCCTCGGTATCGTAAATTTTGGTGTAAATTCTTAAATTTTTTTCATCAATTTTATTTTTTCTTTTCCAATAATTAAGAAAAACTATATTCAAATCGTTTTGATTGGATATGATAACAGGAAAGATCGCTGATGATACATAATGCTTTTTTACAGTTGTGCTTTTGAAGCCTTCTAAAAGTGTTCCAAAACTCTTATTTTTATTAATTTTCATTTTTTAGTTTGATAAAGCATATTTTGTAAAAACCTCTGAAGATTTACCATAAATATTTCTATACACTTTATCTTTTGAGGTTCTTATTTTTCTAAATTGATCTTCAAGATTGCTTATTCTAGTTACTATTTTTGATAAGGCGTTAATATCTTCACCATATCTTGAAAAGTAATCGTTTCTATTAGATATTTGTTCTTTTGTGTACTCAAAAATGTAGGTAGTATTTGATTTTAACTTACAATCTGAAAATTTTTTAGATCCGTTACAATCGATCCATTCTAAAATGTTATGTTTAAAGTCATATTTCACCATATCTGGTTTCTTATTAGACTCAAAAAGATTTTCTAATTTCATTGTAATAAATAATTTTAATTCTCCAATTTCATTTCTAATTCTCTCAATATCTGTTGATTTATTTCTTTCTGCAATTAAACTTAATAATTGTTGTGAGATAAATTCGATCCATCCAAATTTAGCCTCAGTCAAACTTTTAGACTTATATTTATAGATTAAATTTCCTCCTACTTTACCATCAATTAACCTCTGATAATTATCTTTAATTTTATAGAAATTTATTAAGTCCTGTTCGTTATCCCAAAGCTCACTTTTAGTTTCATGAACAAATTCATCAAATATTTTTCTAACCGAAACAGGACTCTTATCAATATTTTGGTGGAGGTAGTTCAGAAAGTCCGCAAATTTTATACCATGCTCTTTGGCATATTGAAAAAATTCATTATATGGTTTGCCATTATAAAGTGCTTCAACCATCAGGGCTATAGAACGAAGAGATAGATAATCGTTAAAGGTTAAATCTTTTGTGGCAATACCCACTTCTTCGAAATCAAATATTTTTTCACCGTTATATTCTCCAAAATTTAAAGGAATTATTCTGTATTTAGTTTTATAATCATGTTTTTTTCTAAAAGCTGGATTTTTAAACTCGGTTCCCTCTAGCATCATCAAGGTATAAATTGTTATAGATGAAGCGCTAGACTCTAAAACGGTATTAAGCCCTTCAATAAAAGATTCTTTTGTTTCTCCAGGTAAAGGTAAAATTAATTCTGCTTTAGTAGATCTTCCTGCTTGTCTTAAATGGTTGTTTACTGCAATCATATCTGAATGTCGAATATTTGAACGTTTTATATTAGATAAAACTGTTTCACTCATTGACTGTAAAGACATATTAACTGAGAACATATTTCCCAAAATACTTGTGATTTCCATTACTCTTTTTTTACTATTCTTACCTGTCGTAGCCATAATTTGTAAAGGCCAATTATATTTTTTTTTACTTTCTAATAAAAACTCACAAACCAATTTATCTTGGGGATACATTCCAAAATTTACATCCGCCATATGTAAGTTTGTAATTTTTAATTCTTTACATTTCTTTCCTATATAATCTATCTCATCCTTTACTCTTTCTTGTGAAAATTTATTTAATTTATGATAATAGGCTGCTCCAGTATGACAAAAAGAGCATGTAAAAGGACAACCTCTATTAGTTTCAATAAAAGGAGTTAATTTTCCATCAAAAAATTTATCTAATGTTCCATTTAAATATGGTGAAGGTATTTCGTCTAGATCTTTAATCCTTTCGAGATATTTTCCTGTTATCAATTTTGGATTATTTGTTTTTCTAGTCTTTGGATCAATAAAAGTACAACCATCTATTGGTTCTTCAAAAAAAATATTTAAATTTTTTTTACTCTCTAGGTATCTTTCAGTAACTTTTAAAGTTGATCTCTCGCCTTCAAATAAAACATATAAGTCTGTATTAGGCCTGCTCAATAAAAAAGTTTTTTGCTCCTCCTGAGTATGTGGAAAATTTGTTCCACCTTGTAGCACTAAGCAATTGGGATTCAAGGTTTTCACAGTGTTTGCAAAGTATTCTGATAAATTACTATTCCAAGAATAATTGCTCAGCCCTAAAATATCTGGGGGGCGAGTTTTTATTTTTTTTAGTAGATCATTTGGATATTTGAAAAGTTCAATTTCTACTTTGTTACCTAACTTGCTTTTAATATAACTTGATATAAATCCTATATTTATGGGAATTGTGTCTGAAACAAAAATAATTGTATCATAAGTTAAATCACACAGATAAATTTTGAGTGGCTGATTCATTGGAAAGTTTTATTTTTTTTTAATTAGAAAATTATCATTTATATATAAGTACTTCAAGCTTGAGTTTTTAAAAGTATAAATTACATCTTTTAAACTTGATGCCATAGGACTTCCATGTAAATTAAGGCTTGTATTTAACAAAGCTGGAATTCCCGTTTTTTTTGAAAAATTTGAAATAATTGAATAATAATTTGGATTTGATATTTTATCTAAAATTTGTGGTCTAACAGTTTTGTCATATGGATGACAACCAGCTTTAATTTTTTCAAAGTAATTTTTATTAGTATCAAACGACATAGTCATATAACTACAATCAAAATTTTTTTTGTTATTTATATATCTATTGTGTTTTTCCTTTAGTATTGTTAATGCAAAGGGCATCCAAAAATCTCTATTTTTAATACTTTCATTAATTTTTTGCACAATTTTGTAATTTGAAGGATTTGCAATAATACTTCTATTTCCAAGTGCTCGCGCTCCAAATTCCTCTCTCTCCCTAGCAACAGCAATTATCTCATCTTGCGAAAGTAAGGATGCCAAATTTTTATGATTAAAATTTTCAATTATTTCGTATTTATGCTTTGAAAACTTTTTATTTAAAGATTTAATAGTTAATTTTTCACCTACTCTTAACAAATTTTTTCCTAAATAAATGTTATCAAGTGGAAAAGTTTTAAACTTTTTTGATAAGAAATAACATGCTCCAATTGAAAGACTCTCATCACTTCCTGATGGCGGAGAGTAAAGAAATTTTACAAATTTAAGTTTTCCTAAGTTATTATACATTTTAACATTCATTGCTAACCCCCCAGAAAAATAAAAATTTTTTACTCTATATTTTTTGTAAATTCTTAACAGAAGTTCTTTCATTAGTTTCTCTACAAAAAATTGTAAACCTCCAGCGATATTATCGAATCTAAAGTTTTTTGTAGCGACCTTTAAGTATTTATATAAATTTTTAGGTCTCTTATTATGCACTATTTTAATACCGCTAAACTTTTGTATATTCTTAAACGCTTTTTTATAAACATCTAAGATATATTTTTCTTTGGAGTAAGCAGATAGGCCCATTACTTTAAACTCATGTTCCTCGGGTTTCATATTTAAAATTAAAGTTACAAATTTATATATCCTTGCTAATTCAAATTGATCAGTTTTTGCAACAAGTTTAAATTTATTTTTTTTCACAATCCAAACAGTTTGATTTGCCCCATCACCAAAGGAGTCTACCGAAATTATACAGCTATTATCTTTTCTTTTTTTGCTACTAAAAAATGAGTAATAAGCATGACACGTGTGATGATCTAAAAAGACTACTTTTTTTATATTTTTTTTTGCTTGCTTTTTTAATTTATTCTCAAGAATTTCTCTAGCTAATTTAGGATTAAAATAATCTTTCTTTTTTAAATTTTCGAAAGGTAAATATTTACCTTTATTTTTTTTTCTTTTTTTATGATTTCTAGCAAATGAAACTGCTTTATTCTTATCTAAAGAAATAGAATAAAATTTATCAAAATCTGAAATACTAAAGTAATTGTTAAACCTATACTTAGAAAAAAATAAAGGATTGTTAATAGTTGCAAATGCGGCAATATCTACAAAAAGATTTTTACTTTTAAGATAACTCAGACAGTGATTTATAGATTTTTCCGGATATCCATAAAAATTTTTTTGGTTGGTAAACCTTTCCTCTTGTAAGGCAAAGATCAATTTTCCGTTGTGCATAAGTGCTGCACTCGCGTTATGTCCTGTATAAATACCTAAATAAATCATTTTAAATTCAAATTAGAAAAGTTTTTAAAAATTAATTTATCAAATTTTCTTTTTTTTAAAATATTAACTATTTTTTTTGATGCTCCTCCAGATCCATATGGATTTACTATATTTTTTATTTTTCTTAAATTGGATGGATTGATAGAAAATTCAATCGCTTTTATTATATTTTTTATTTTACCGTCACAATCGATTACCGATTTTGCTTTAATTCTTCCTGATTGTCTCTCGCCAATATTAATACTAAATTTTTTGAAAGTTGGCATCTCCAAAACACCGCTTGAAGAATTTCCAATCATAAAATCTGCATATTTACAACATGAATAATATTTTTTTTGACCCAAAGCCTTAAAAAAATAAAAATTTTTTTTTTTCGATGTAAATCTTTTAATAATTTTGGATACTTTTAAAGAATCAATGTCTGAATTTGGCATTGTAAATATGACAGAAGTATCTCTCATTTTTTTTAAAGCACCTAATAAATTTTTTAGATATTTAAAAGAGTTATCTTTTTTGAGAGTTTCTGGATGATAAGTTGCTAGTACAATTCTGCGTGAAAATTTCAAATTAAGTTTTTTTTCTAAATTAACTTTGGAGTAAATTTCTGTTCCTTTAATGTTATCGACTCCTAATCCTCCCACAACGTAAACATTTTTAGGATTTTCCCCCATTTGGATAACTCTTTTTTTATAATCTGAATTAGCAGTAAAATGTAAATGAGCCATTTTTGTTATAGAATGCCTGAATACGTCATCTACTGAAGATTTTGTAATCTCGCCTCCGTGAATATGTCCTACTGGTACTCTACACAAGGTTGCTGCGACGCAAGCTGTGAAAATTTCGTATCTATCTCCAAGCAAAATAATTAAATCTGGTTTATTTTTTTCAAAAACTCGTACGAATTTTCTTAACCCAATAGACATTGATTTTGATAATGAAAAAGAGTCATCTTTAGTTAGTCCCAGATCAATTTTATTTTTAATCTTAAAATTATCTTTTAGTATTTTTTTTATTGTAAAACCAAATTTTTTAGATAAATGAGAACCTGTTACTATCAATTGTAATTTTATTTCTCGTTCTTTTCCCAATAAAGATATAACATTTTTTAGTAAGCCATATTCAGCTCTTGAACCTGTCACTACACAAATTTTTTTAACTTTTGATGTTTTCATCATAGTTGAAATTTCTTTTAGCTCTTCTGCCTATTATTGAATCCCATTTTGAGGCATGTATTCCAGGCAGAGCTCTTTTTGTGACAATATTTTTTTCTGTAAATTTTTCTCCTTTATTAATTTTTTTTTTAGCAACAATATATTTTCTCACAAACTTTGAATTTTTTAATTCGTTATTAAAAGGTTTTTTTTTGTTTGTTCCTAAAGAGGTTTCAACACATCTTATTTCTTTAATAAGCTCACTCAACTCATTGGGTAAAAGACTTGTTTTTTGATCTGGTCCACTTAGTTTTTTACTTATGGTAAAATGTTTTTCAATGACTTTAGCTCCGAGAGAAACAGCAACTAAAGATGCTGTAATTCCTGTGCTGTGATCTGAATAACCAACATTTATCTTTAGTTTTTCTTTTAAAAAGGGAATGGATAATAAGTTTAAAGTATTTTGATTTGCTGGATATTCAGATGTACAGTGCAGCACTGTGATATCTCTTTTTTTAGTGCCCTGGGAAGTTAAAATCTTTACTGCTTCTTTGACCTCTTTGATGTTTGACATTCCTGAAGATAAAATAATTTTTTTTTTTAGTTTTCCGATTTTTCTCAAGTAAGGAACATTTGTGATTTCTCCTGATGGAATTTTTATCAACTGTAATTTTAGTTTTTTTAATAAATCAATACTTTTTAGATCAAATGGACTAGATAAGAATTTTATTTTTTTTCTTTTACATCTTTTAATAATTTTTAAATGATCTTTTTCAGATAGTTCAAATTTTTTAAGCATTTTATATTGTGATGTTATTCTATTTAAATTTTTTTTTTGATATTTAGCTAAACCAAGTTTTTTTTGAACTAAATTTTCAGTAGAATAAGTTTGGAATTTTACATAATCAGCTTTAGATTTAGCAGCAATATCTATAAGTTTAAAAGCTAAATTAAGATTTCCATTGTGGTTTACTCCTGCTTCAGCGATTACAATTGTTTTAATTTTTTTACTCATAAAATTTTAGAGTTATTTTTTTTGTTTTTATCTATAAATTTTTTTGCATTAACTAGGCAGCCTCTTCCTATTCTAATATTTTGCTTAATTATCGCACAGCTTCCAATGAAACTATTTTTGCCTACAATGACTCCGCCGTTTATAACTGATCTGGTCGATATATGACAGCTATCACCGATAAACGCGTCGTGTTCAATGATTGCTCCAGTATTAATAATACAATTTTTTCCTATCTTTGCATGGCTATTAATTATAACACCGTGCATAATTATTGTTCCTTCGCCAATAGTTGCATGTTTTGACACATAGGCTAAAGGTGAAACAATTGTTGGTAAATTATATTTATAATTTTTTAATTTGTTGTAAATTTTTTCCCTCAGAAAAAGATTTTTGATTTGACCTACAGTTACTAATGCATTGCTTACAGTTTTTCTTAATTTCTTAAGTTCTTTATCAGTCCCAACAATTTTATATCTTTTAAAATTAATTTTTTTGTCATCAATAAAACCATAAATTTTAAATTTATTCTCTTGTTCAATTACGTCTGCAGATGAAATTCCATGACCTCCAGCACCGATAAGTATTATTTTCTTTTTGTTTTTCACTACTTTTTAATTAAAAGACTTTGACTGCTTGGAAGGTTAATTACCCTATCAGCAATATCTTTTGCTCCAGATAAGTTCATTTTTTGTTTTTGTCTATAAGGTCTAAGACTAGAAATTAATTTCCAAGCTGGTCTAACAAAGATCTTCCTATTATAACAATAATTAATTAAAGAATCTTTTACATTTTTATATTTTTTTTCTAAAATTAAAGTCTGTAACCAGTAATTGCTTCTTAAATTCTTGCCCTCTTTAAAGATTTGTACACCAGGAATGCTATTAAAATTGTTTGAGTATTTGTGGAAAAGTTTTCTTTTCGCATTCAAAAAGATCTTTATTTTAGTTAGTTGCGCTAAACCTAGAGCTGCATTAAGACTTGGCATTCTAAAATTAAAACCAACATCATCATGAATATATTCCCACTTGTGTTTTAATTTTGCAGTATTTGATAGATGTTTAATTTTTTTAGCTAATTTTGAATTATTAGTTAATACTACTCCACCGCCTCCAGTGGTAATTATCTTATTACCATTAAAACTTATACAACCTACATCACCAAAAGTACCTAGATGTTTATTTTTATAAAAACTTCCTAAAGCTTCAGCTGTATCTTCTATTACTTTTAATCTGAATTTTTTAGCAATCTTTGCTATATTTTTAATGTCACAACTATGACCAAAAATATGTACGGGCATAATGCAGCTTATAATTCGTTTAGTTTTTTTATTAATACATTTATTATTTTTAATTTTAGAGATTTTTTTTAAATATTTTTCTAATTTGTTGCAGTCTATTCCCAAATCTTTGATATTCGAGTCTACAAAATGTGGTTCAGCCCCTGTATAAGTTATTGCATTTACACTACCAACAAATGTAAGTGCAGGTACTAACACTTCTTGATTTTTTTTTACCCCAAGGGCTTTCATTGAAATATATAAACCTTGTGTTCCATTTATTACGGCAATAGCATGTTTTGATTTAGTATATTTTTGAATTTTTTGTTCAAATTTTTCTCCATATATCCCAGCACTGGAAACAAACTTTGTTTTTAATGTGTCTTTAATATTTTGAATCTCATTACTTGAAAATGAGGGTTCGTGAAGATAATGTGAACCTTTACCGATCGTCTTCCTAATAGATGTATATATCAATTTTACAGAAAATTTTTTCATTTATTTTAGATAGAATAAGAATTTGAGATATAATCTTTAAGATTTTTTTGACCTTTAAACCATTCGATAGTTTTTTTGAGTCCCAGCTTAAACCCTTTTACTCCAGTATATTTTGGTTTCCAATTTAATATTTTTTTTGCTTTTTTGTTACTTGCAAGTAATCTGAAAACCTCACTATTTTTTTTTCTTACTCTTTTTGGATCTAATATAATTTCAAAATCATATCCAAAATCTTTCTGCATAATTTTTGTTATATCTTTAATAGAAATCTCAAAATTATTTCCAATATTAATTGTTTGACCATTTATTTTATTACTTTTTAAAGTTTTTATAAAACCGTTAACTGTGTCTTCGACAAAAGTAAAATCCCTAGTTGGTGATAAATTGCCTAATTTTATTTTTTTTTTATTTTTTAAAATTTGAGTAATTATAGTGGGAATAATTGCTCGAGTTGATTGTCTTGGACCAAAAGTATTAAATGGTCTAATAATTGTTACTGGAAGATTATAAGATCTGTAAAATGAGAGAGCTAGTTGATCTGCACTAATTTTACTCGCGGCGTAAGGAGATTGTGCGTTCAAAGAGTGTTCTTCGAAAATAGGAACTGATTTAGCAGTTCCATATACTTCGCTAGTCGATGTAATAATAGTTTTGGAAATATTGTTCATCTTTGAAGAGTTAAGAACATTGTAAGTTCCAATTACATTTGTATCTAAATAACTTTTTGGAGCATGATACGAGTAAGGTATGCCTATTAAAGCTGCAAGATGAAATATAACTTCTATTTTTTTCGAATTGTTATTTACAAACTCGTTATCTCTAATATCTCCAGAAATAATATTTACCTCTTTAATTATCCTTTTATCAATATTATCCAACCACCCTCTTGAACCCCTCGAATTATAATATGTGAAAGCTTTAACCTTATGTCCTTTTCTAACTAATTCTTCAACTAGATGTGAACCTATGAAGCCACATGCGCCTGTAACTAATATATTCATATCAATCTCTTAATTTATATTCCCATTTTTTAGGTTGATGATTTTATCACATGCCTCTACAGTTGTTTTTCTATGAGCTATAAGAACAATAGTCTTATCTGTAAAATTATCTTTCAAGTTTTTTATTATTTTTTGCTCAGTTACTGAGTCTAAGGCACTTGTAGACTCGTCCATGAAAAAGACTTTAGGATTTTTATAAATTGATCTAGCTAATGCTATTCTTTGCTTTTCTCCACCAGACAATCTTACCCCATCATTTCCAACTTTTGTTTTTAAACCAAAAGGAAGTTCTGATATTTTTTGGTCCAAACAAGACATTTTAATTGAAAAATCCATTCTTTTTTTATCAATTTTTTGATTTAAAAAATCAAAAGAAATATTTTGTTCGATTGTATTATCGAGTAGATAAATGTTTTGAGCAATATATCCAATCTGATTTCTCCAATTCGCCAAATCGTCGTGGATATTTTGTTCTAAATTAAATACGTTGCCTGTTTTAGGCTTTAACAAACCTAACATAATGTGAAATAAAGTGCTTTTACCAGATCCAGTCTCTCCTGTAATTCCAACTATTGTACCTTTTTCTATACTTAGATTAATATTTTTTAGTATTTCTTTTTTGCTATCATTGTAGGAGAAAGAAATATTCTCTAAAGAAATTATATTATTTTTAGCTTTTTTATTTTTTGGCTTTTCATATTTTAATTCTCTTAATGAATCTTTTTTAAATTTTTCAATTTTATTTAATTCATTTAATATAATTCTAACTGATGGCTGAAAAAGCCTTATATAAAATAAGCTTGTGATAATTGAGTTAAAAGCAGGGATAAACCTTGCGATAGCCACTACTATTAAAGATAAAATAGAAAAAAGAGTTAATATGTCATTATTTAATGACAGAATTATTACAGTCGAAAGTGTTATAACTAATATGGCAATCGTCTCAAGTAAAAGTTTAGGTACTTTTTGTAATATAGTAAAATAAAATAGATTTTGTTCAAATTCATTTCTGTACTTTTCGTAATACTCTACGATATCTTTTTCTTTATTTAGAATTTTAATATCTTTGATAGCTCCAAAAGTTTCGTTGATAGTTTGGATAAAATTTACTTTAAAACTTTCGTTAAGCTCTGCCTTTTTTTTGTAAGAAGGACGTATTTTTTTTAAATATAAAAAAGCTAATATTGAAAATATCGTTGCTATAGAAATTGTAATTATCGGATTAACAAAAGCCAGGATTATAAAAACTACTAAAACAGCTAATGTCTCTTTAAATAATTCTAATCCTTGGAGAATTACCACACTGATACCTTCGATCGAGTCTGTAGTATTTCTTGTTAATGTAGCAGGATTATTTTGTATGTGGTAGGAAAATGGTGACATAACATAAAAATTTAAAAGATCTTTTGATAGTTTTAGTTTTATACTTTTTACAAAATTTCCTTGAATATAAGTAAGCGAATAATAAAAAATATTTTTTATTACAAAAATAGAAATTATAAATAAACCAAAATATTTAATTAAATATTCATTTGAAATTTGTGAAAAATTCAAATTTCCAAAATTTCCAAATTTATTTATTATAACATCAGCATCAATTATTAGGCCTACAAATATAGGTATTGAAATGATGGAGATTAATTCTAAAAAAAAACTTATAAAATTTAATGCAACAAGAATTTGTAAATTTAAAAAGTCTTTTTTTTTTAAAATTTTCGAAATTAGTGAAATCATGAGAAATTAAATTACATAGCTCCGCACTTTGTAAAATACAATTTTACAATTTTAATATCATATAATTTAATTTTAATTAGGCTGGATTGAATAAATAATTTTTTTTTCTATCCATTTTTACTTTAGTATTTCCTATTAAAATATTTATTTCTTTTTTATTTAATTCCAAAATTTTAAACAAAGTTCCTGAAAGTGCGCCTGAAATAAACTTGTAGCTTTTATTAATGTAAATTTTAAATAAGGTCTCTTTTATAAATCCATCTTTATTTTCCATTTTTTTACATTTATCAATAAAAAGTTTGATTTCATTTTGTGAAAAAATAAAATTTTTAATAAAGTATTTTAATCCAATGATAGATTTTAATTCGTTAATAATATGTTTTTGACTGAATTTTTCATGATTACAGAAAATATAGTCACCAAGTAAAAAAAAGCTTTTTTCAATCTTCCTATTATTCCTTATTGCATCAATTTTAATTTTAGGTGCATAAAATTTACAGGTCTTTCCTAATCTTCTATGCATTTCAAACTTAAACAAATTAAGTTTTTTTTTGTCAATTTTAACAATTGTCCACATAATTACTCAATTTCTTTTTTAAGTTCATCGTATTCTTTCATTTTTCTTTTCATGAAATTTATTGTAAGAGATGTTTTTTCAGCTATTCCTTGTGGAGTGAGAATATAAAAGTAATTTATTTTATTAGGATTTTTTTTAAAATTTTCTATTTTTATGTATCCCTTTTGTCTAAGAGCCTTTAAACAATAGTTCAATTTACCCAAACTAAAACCTAATTCATTTGCAAGTTCTCTTTGACTCGATTTTGGTTTTTTATGAATCGTCCTCAAAAGATGAAAATGGTCCTCATTATTTTTACTATTTTTCATTTTACCCTATTGTTCAAATTTTGAACATTTATACCGTTCATTCATTGAACAGTAAAGAAAAAAATCTATATCCTTTAATATTTAGGCCAAGCATTAATTTTTCTCTTTAAAATATGGGTGTTTTGTGTAAAAAGAACGTGTGTTGAATAAGTGAGTGGGAAATCAGTGTGAAATTCATTGGCTGTACCTGCAACCGTAAAGTCGGAGCTCCACCCAACATAGTCCGCTGCTGAATGAAGGCCAGGAAAAGTCTAGTTCTACAATTTTTAATTGACATCGGCACATAGTAAAATTCAAAGAAAAAACTTTGAAAAAATTTGGAGCTGATATGAAAAAATTATTTTTATTATTAATCACTTTCTTGACTTTAAACGTTGCTTACGGACAAGAACTTGAGAAATGTGAGTGGAAAAACAAATCTGGAATACCTTGTTTAAGTATCTTTAACCCTTCTAACACTTCTAAAATTACAGAAAAAGGTCTTGTTAAAAAAGTTATTACGAAAAAACAAATGATTGATTCGGGTTACGAGGATGTAAGAAGTGTATTAGAACAAGTGCCTGGTCTTGACGTTTATAGTGATGGCCCCAAAGGACAAAAAACATCGATATTTATGAGAGGAACCAACTCAAATCACACTTTGGTTTTGCTAAATGGAATTCCAATTAATGATCAAAGTTCTCCTAAAGCTATGTATGATTTTGGATACGATTTTCTACAAGGTTTACAGCAAATTGAAATTTATAAAGGTGCTAGTGGCGCAATTTTTGGTCCAGCAGCAATTGGTGGGGCAATTAATTTTGTAACAGATATTAATTATCAAAATTCAATTTCTTTAAGTGGTTCAAATAGTAGAACCAATTCTATTGGCGGAAATTACACCTATATCACAGATAATGGGTGGCATCATAATGTCCAAGCAGGTTCTTCCCAAATCGAAGAATTGAGCACTCAAAATACTTCAAAAGATTTAGACGGAACAAAAAATATTTCTTTAAATTATAATTCAATGAAATTTATAAATGATAATTTAAAGTTTAAAGGTATTGGATTTGTAAGGAAAACTGATAGCGGTTACGATAGCTGGGATGATGCAAATGCTAACGCGGATAATATAATGTACGCTTTACAAGCAAGTTTAGAAAAGAGAGAAAATAATTTTGAAGATACCTTGACTTCTCATATCCACGTTCACGATAGATATTATGATACTGCTGTGAAGAATAAATATTACTCACAATCATATACTTTAAAAGGTGAAAGAAAAATGAACATCTCAGATGATTTGTCTGCCGGTTTTGGTAGTGATTATAATTATAATAAAGGCGATTTTATAGTACACGGAAATTGGGGTTCTTCTGCTAAAGGACATTCAGACAATTTTGGGTTATTTGGAAATTTAGGATATAACTTAGATGAAACTACTGTTCTTTCTTCTCATTTTAGAGCAGACAGACATAAATATAGTCAAGAAAATATCACTTACAGATTTAATGCCATTAAAAAAATTGATGACTTAACTTTAAGTATTACCGAATCTACTGGTCTTAGGCATCCAGACTTATATGTTTTACATGGTGCAAGTAACAGTGGTACATTTAAATCTATGAAAACTACTAAGCCGGAAACAAGCAAGACAAGAGAGTTTTTAGTCGGCTATAAATTTTCTGATCTTCTGTCTTTTGAAACTACAGCTTATAAGGGTAGTGTATCAGATGTTTTGAATCGAGGAACTTCGACTAATGGATACAACGAGATCATAGATATTGAACAGGAGGGTATCGAAAGTAGTTTCATTTTAAAAGATAATGATCAAAGACTAATTTTATCTAGCGCATTCTCAAAAAGTAGGGAAGGAAATGGGAGACCCCAGCTTAGAAGGCCTGAGAAACAATTCGGTATAAATTATAATAAAAAGTTCAAATCTAATTTTTTTGGTCCTTTCGATTTAAATTATGATTACAGACACGTTGGAAAAGTTGAAGATTGGAAAGGTGGCTCCATTCGCTCAAAAGTTGATAGTTCAGATATAATGAATTTGTCTTTTTCTAAAAAGTTTTTGAAAAATATTTGGTCTTTAAACATATTTAATCTAACTGATGAAGCTTACCAAAGACCTGATACTTACAACCAAGAAAGAAGAAGAATTAGCTTGTCTTTTAAATATAGATATTAATAATCAATTTAATGAAAAAAATTTATATTTGCTTAGGAATTTTCTTTAGTTTAGCGGCTAGTAGGTTTATTCCTCATCCTCCGAATTTCACAAGTTTGCTAGCATTAAGTTTTTATGTGCCAGTTTTACTTGGTTTAAAATATTTACCTATATTGCTAATTAGCTACGCAATAACTGATTTTGTAATTGGTTACCATACTGGCACACATTGGGTGTGGGGAAGTATTTTTTTGATTGGTTTGGTGGCACCTCTTTTTTCAAAAAATTTAACATCGAGAATGAGCGGTGCGCTTTTGGGAGCATGTATTTTTTTTATTATAACAAATTTCGGTGTGTGGATCTCAGGAATGTATGAAATGACTTTAGAAGGTTTTTTACTTTGTTATACCTTAGCTCTTCCGTTTTTTGCTTTCAGTTTGATTTCAACATTATTTTTTTCAACAATAATTGAAATAGTTTATAATTTTTTAAAAGTTAAATTAAAAGTTTTAAATTAAAGAAATAATTTTAAAGAATTATCTTCGCACTAAAATCAGCCAAATTGATTTTATTTAAAATAGACATTTTTCTCGACTCCTCTAAACCTTCTCCAAGAAAATTAAATAAATTTGCAGTTATAACACCAGATACAAAATTATTTTTAAGTCCTTCAACGATATGTTCCGGTTTTCCAGCTCCGCCCATCAACAAAAAAGGTTTTTTTTTTAGATTTTTTGGCATCTTTTTAATTACATTTAAATCTAAACCATTTCCAGTTCCATCTTGTTCAATTGAATTTAGAATTATTTCTCCATAATTAAATTCATTGATTCTATTAAAAAATTTGAACAGATTATTTTCTAATTTAGTTCCACAGTTAGAAAAAATTTGTTCTTCTAAATTTTCGTTTTTAAGGTAATCGATCATAATTGAAATAGATTGCTCGCCATATATATTTGAAATCTCTCTAGTAAGATTTTTTTGAAAAATTGAGGTATTTAGGGAAATTTTATCTGCCCCATTATTAAAATAGTCTGAAGCATCTTTCAAATTTCTTATGCCTCCGCCAAGAGTAATTGGTATAAAAATTTTTTCTCGCAGTTTGTTCACATCTTTTATGAAAGCTTTTTTATCTTCTATTGTTGGTTCTTTTTTAACCAACAAACAGATTAGTTCATCTATATAATTTGACGTAGATCCAAATCTGAAATTATTTATTAACCAATTTACATCACCTACTTTTTGGAGTTTGAAGTTTCTACTTAAATGAAAGTATCCGTCTTGATATAAAAGTGCAAATATAATTCTTTTTTTTATCAATTATTTATTTCCAAAAAGTTTTTTAATAATTTTAAACCTACCAAATGACTTTTTTCAGGATGAAATTGGGATCCAAAAATGTTTTCCTTTTCTACAAAAGAAATAAACTCTTCTCCGTAAAATGTTTTAGATAAGATTGTTTTATCTTCAGTATTTTTTACTTTAAAAGAGTGTATGAAATAGAATGGTGATTTATTTTTTATTCCTTTCCAAATTTCAGTATTTGAATGATCTACTTCATTAAATCCCATATGAGGTATTGGTAGATTAAAAGAGGCATCAAATAGTTTAAAATTACCTTTAATTAAAGATAATCCCTTAGAATTTTTACTTTCTTCACTGCTCTCAAACAACAACTGCATACCAACACATATCCCAAGTAAATTTTTTCCTTTTCTGACAAAATCTTTGATATTTTGAGGCCAATTTTTTCTTGAGAGATTTTCTGCTAATTTACCAAAAGATCCAACTCCAGGTAAAATTAAGTGAGAAAACTGGTCAAGATTGGAGGGAGTATTTAATACCTTTGTTTCAATATTTAAGTATTGCATCGAATTATAAATAGATCCGAGATTTCCTGCTCCATAATCAATTATACCGACTCTTTTAAATTTCATTTTACCTCAAATCTAGGTATCCATTTATTCTTCTTTTCAAATAACTCTTTGTTTGCCCACTTATCAATATTTTCTAAAAAATCCGACATACTCATTTTATAATAATCACAATATTCTGCGAACAAATTTTCTGGATAAAAATCGTCATAAAGTTTTATCAATCGAATAGCCTGATCTCTTGATAAAGATCCTCTTCTTATATCTATTGCGGCATCTTGAGTTGTTCTACCAAAACCAAATTTTAAATACATAAAATAAACATGAAGTGCATATAGTTTTTGATCATTTTGTGCAAAATTAGTATATGTGCCTTCATTCAGGTCTGTATTTTCTATTAGTCCACAAAATTTTTTTGCAATTTGATAATTTCTGTACGGGTCCCAATTTTCGTAAAAACTATAATGAGTAATTTCCAAATTTATTTTATCCAGCTCTTCTTTTGTTGGAAATTTAAACCAGTAAAGTTGTTTTTCATTTAATTTTGATAATTTTAAAATTTTATCGTATCCACCCTCTAAATAAGCAGCTTTCATGTAATCTACGCTATAAACTCCGTCGTTAATATGTTTTGCGTCCCCTCCATATTCGACCTCACCATCCTCTGAATAAAAAATAAGAGAAATTCCGAATTGCATTGCTACTCTAATTACGGCTGTGTGAACAGTTATAAGCCAACCATAGTAAGGGAAGCCCATTTCGATTAAACCAAGTTTGTTAAGCACTCGCATTGCTTCTAAATCAGGAGAAATTAAAATATTGCTATAACCACTTTGAATAAAGTTATTTAAGTTCTTTTTGCCAATATCTGTTTCAGTGACTGGTCTCACTGTAACTGTAAGAGGATTAAGATTATATTTATGTTTCAAATTATAAGATATATATGAACCATCTTTTCCCCCGCTTACAGCAACAATACAATCATAATGATTATTCTTTGACTTATGTTTTTCTAATAAATTTAATAGGGATTTCTCTCGTAAACTCCAATCTAGCTTTTTCTTTTTCTCCGACCACTGACACGCTGAACAATACCCTCTTTCATCAAAGGTAATTCTGGGTCGTGTTGACATTACTACACATTTTTTACACCAGAAAATTTTTTTCATTTATTTATAAATTTCAATGATTTTCTATTTTTGACTAATTATTGTTCAAATTTTGAACATAATAACGTTCAACTTTTGAACTGTAAAGCTTAATTTTTATAAAAACCATTTTTATTGCTATAAAACTGTGACATTTGTAGTTTTTTTAACACTTGTGTTATCGCTAAAAATAATCTAATTACTAGACCTGCTCTACACGAATTTAAACAATAATAAATTTAATAAAGGTTAGAATGAGCAGAAAAAACGTTTTATTAATCTATCCTACCATAATTGGTGAAATACCTAACTGTATAGCTCAGCTTGCAAGTGTTTACGAGGACGAAGGTTATGACGTCACCACTGCTATTAACACATTTAAAAATCCTTTAACTAATGAGGATTTTATAAAATTAGCAGCTGAATGTAAGGCTGATCACATAGCCATAAGCACGTTGACTTATGAAATGATTAAAACCTACGATTTGATAAAATCCTATAAAGATCTTGGTTATACTGTAATTGTTGGTGGTCCTCACGCAACAACTCGGCCAGAGGAAGTTGTGCAACAAGGTGCTGACATTGTGGTAAGAAATGAAGGTGAAGAAACTTTAAGAGAACTTTGCAAGTATTGGAATGGAGAAAGCCTTAATACAGATAAAGAGACACTAGATAAAAAATTTTCAGAAAGAATTGATAAAGGGCTTAATGTTCCACAAAACATGGAGGGACAGTCAGGTGAAGGTTTAGGCGCTATCCTTGGGATTACGTATTATGATAAAAAACAGAAAAAAATTGTTTCAACTCCGCCAAGAAGAAGAATTACAGATTTAAGTAGCTTACCAAAACCTAACTATGATGTTTTCAATCATTCACATTTTTCAGATCAAGATGGAATGATAAGAGGTACTAACAGAATTTTTACCTCAAGAGGTTGTCCTGCAACATGCACTTTCTGTGACTGGGGTGTGTTTGGACAAAGAGTTACTTTTCAAAATATCCCAAAAATAATAGAGGAAATGCAGAGAAGAGTTGATATGTATGGTACTACAAATTTTAAAATTGCTGACGACGTCTTCACAGTAAACAAAAAACATGTTGATGCATTTTGCAATGAAGTAGTAAAAATAACTCCAAGAGTTGAATGGCAAGCACAAACAAGGGCGGAATTCGTTAATCCAGAAATGATGAAACAAATGAAAGATGCTGGATGTTATTTAGTAAATTTTGGTTTAGAAAGCGGTGATCAAGAAACACTTACTAAAATGGACAAAAAATGTACTGTTGAACAAAATACTAATGCTCCAAAGATGGCTGCAGCAGCGGGATTAAAAGTTTATGCAAATTTAATGGTAGGTTTTCCATGGGAAAAACCAGAGCATGTAGAAAATACTTTAAAAATGGTTCGTGAAATTTGGGACGATGTATTTTTATTTCAAGTTTCAGGTTCATTAGTTCCTTATCCTGGAACGAGAGTCTATGATCAATATGTAAAAGACTTTCCTCAATTCAAGGACTACTGGTTAAAAGAAGAGTTTCAAAAGTTTGGCATACAAACATATCAAAATACAGCAAATCCATATTCAGTTAGTACGTACTATCAAAGAAATTTATTTGATGACTCTTACATTCAAGATGATTCTTTCTTCAAATATTCTGATGATTTTAAAGAGAAAGTTGCTGAATTTGTTTTTGAGATTGGTAGACATAATTTAGAAAACATATATCCTAATAATGTAATTAAGCAGAAGTACCTGATGGGGATATCAAAATTATCTTATTATACTTACAAGATCTTTCCAAATCTTGAGAAAAGATTGGGAGGTTTTCTTTATGAAATATTTAAATATTTAAGACCAAAAGGAAAAAGAGCAACAGCAGAACACATCAGAAGTTTGCGAAGAGGCTTTGGTAAAACATCTCAAAAAAACTTTGTCTCTCGAAGAATTGCTAAATCACAAACTAGAGCAACAGATTTATCTTACGAAAATTGGGTTTGATACAAACCTTAGACCTTTAATTTTTGATTGCTTTAGATATTTGAAATTTAATTAATTTAATAGTTGAAATTTGTTTATCGTAATTAACTATATAATTTTTACTTTTATTTAATTTTTGTAAATAATTTTTTTTTGATAAATTGAAGATATAAGATAATCTTTTTTCAAATACTTGGTAACTTTGATTGTTAATAAAACAAATGCCTTTTACTGGAAAATCAAGAATTTTAATTCTAGAAAAATTACAGGCTAAAATTTTTCTACCTAACGCTAAATTTTCACCCAACATTGTGGAAATCGTTCCTATAACTACTTTGCTTTGTAACATTATTGCATATGATGCGAATAGACTTATTTGATTTTTATTTGAGTTTGATTTTAAAAAATTAAATTCTTTTTTAGTTAAATATTTTTTGTAAAAATTCAATTCCTGATTTTGCCTACTTAAATCATTTTTTTTATTTTTAAGAACAAAAATGAATTTTTTTTTATGATTCAAACAATAATTTATTGTGTGTTTAACCATTAGAGCAGTTCCCTCTTCTAGATATTTTCCTGAATTTGTATGTTCTCTTTTAAAATTTAGAAAATGAGCTAACCATGTCGTATCTGAAATAACACAAACATCGTATCTATTTTTTTTGATTTTTATTTTATTTTTGGTTAAATAATTCATGGCATTGGCTAACCTCAAACAACCTACATTTAAAAACTCATTAACTTTAATCTTATATTTTTTGAAAATATCAATGTCACATTTTCCATAGACTAATAATTTTGGTATAAAGAGTCTTTTATTCAGGTTGGTTTTAATGAGTTTTTTTTTAAATAAATAATCATTTTCTATAATTTCGAATCTATATGCGTTGTGAATTGCAATAAATTTAATTTCCTTGTGTAATAACTTTGCTAAATCTGAAAACTTTATAGAATTATCTATAAATGTAATTATTACTTTAGGTCTTATAATTTCTATTAATGATAGCAAGTATGCGGTCATTATATTTCCATTATAATTTTTTATAAATCTTTTAAAAATTCCCAAAGAAAGATAAATCTTGTTTATATTGTCTACTCTATTTTTCATAACAAAATATTTTTTTAAGGGAATCACAGGTTTTAAATATTCTATTGACTCATCATCAAATACAATGAGTTTATTTTCTTTTGGTTCGGTAAATGATATTTTGACTCTTAGAACTAGTTTTATTATAGAAAAAAAACGTTTCATAAAGTTAATTTTGCAGTTTTTACTTTTTTATCTTAATTTTATTTTTTTTTGCTAAATAATTAGCAAGTTTAAGATCATATTGATCATTAATATCAAAACCTTCGATATCTTTTGTAAAGTATGGGATAATTTTTTTACCAGTAATTGATTTATATAATTTTAATACCCCTATCTTTGAAATTTCCAAACTTGCATTTTGAACTAAAATTTTAGGTAAGCTCTTAAACTGTAAATTATAAAATGGCTGTTTATTTTTTTTTCCAGGAAAAAAAGGTTTAATAAATCCATGAGACTTCAGCCACATTTTTCCAGGATGTTGTTTACATAATTCTACTGCTCTTAAAGACTCTGCTGTTTTATTTCTTTTAAATTTTTTCCATGCATCTATAATTGTTGAAACTTTCCTGAATGGGCTGGTAGGGCGTAAAATAAAAAAGTGAGAAAAAAAAAATCCTTTTTTTTCAAGTTGCTTGATTGTAAAGTTAACCCATTGATAGTCTGGTGAGGTAGAAGTTGATATGTTTTTTGGTCTCAAAAATGGAACTTCTGCTCCATAATTTTGTGAAATTTTAGAGTAAATATTAGAGTCGGTTGAGACCACAATTTTATCAAATATCTTCGATTTTTTTGCAACATTAATGGTATATGCGATCAAAGGGTGATTGGATAATTTAACAATATTTTTATTTATAATTCTTTCTGAACCTTTTCTTGCTGGAATTAATGCTAAAATTTTTTCTTTAGTAAATTTTTTAGCCATTACTTCCTACTTAATTTTGATATCAGATATTCTAGTTGATGGAAGCCCACCATTCGTTTTAATTTTATATTTTTTTTCAACTCTTACTCTGTCGTTAAAGTGTGGAGAAGAGGCTTCGATTATAGTGCAATTTGTTAATGCCTCTTCTTGATGAATCGATCCTGGAGGAAAGTGAAAACAATTACCAGATTTAAGAGTTTTTTCCTTTAGAATTCCTTTTCCGTTATCGAAACGAACTTTTAATTTACCCGTTAAAAGAATACCACACTCATTTTTTTTTCTGTGAAATTGTAAACCACCTTTTTTACCCTTCTTGATTTTTAGCACTTTTAAGGTAAGAACTTTTGGAATAAGAACTAATAGCTTTTCCATACCCCAGTCTCTTTTTCCTATTATGCTAGGTTTTGGAAAAATAACTTTATTTTTTTTTCTCATATATTTATTTTAGATTTTCTAATAAAATTAAATCCTCTTCGTGAACATCTTTTTTTAATTTTTTTCCAATTATCTCGACATACATATAAGGCTCTAATCCTCCTCCTGGAGATTTAAACGATAAGTCTTCGTAAGAGAGAACGTGGTCGGTTTTTAAATCTTTTTTTGCAACTATTGATTTTTTCATTTTAAACAATGGTTTTTTTTCATTCTCTAATAATTTTTTTGTCTCATTTCCAAGCATTATATCAACTCTCTTAATGTTCCTGACAAATTTTTGTAAACCAACAGGTTCTAAAGAGAAGCTATGATCTGTTCCTTTTTGCCCTCTATCCAAAGTAAAATGTTTTTCAAAGGTACGAGCACCTAGCATATAAGCAACAACACCTGCGTCTATACCGTTTTCATGATCCGATAAACCAATTCTTAAAGCTTTAAATTCATTTTTTAAAGATTTAATTACGTTTAGATTCATATCTTGTAAATTTGCGGGATATGAAGCGGTACAATGAAGTATAGTAAGATTTTTATTGTACTTTAAAATTGTATCAACTGCTCGTCTAATATCTTTCATAGTTCCGCCTCCAGTGCTTAAAAAGATTGGTTTTGAAAGTTTTGCAACTGCTTCTTGTAAAGGAGTGTTTGTCAAATCTGCTGATGCTAATTTGTAGGCTGGCATATTTAATTTTTCGAGAAATTTAACACTATTAATGTCAAATGGAGTAGCAAAGAAATCAATATTTATTTTTTTTGCGTAGTTTTGTAATTCTTTGTATTGATCATAGTCAAATTCTAAAAATTCTCTATGCTCTCCATATGTTTCGCCATAGCTATTAGGATTATCATAAATTTGATTATAAAATTTTTTTGTGTAAAGATTTTTATTGTCTCTTTTTTGTAACTTTACAGCATCAGCTCCAGCACTTTTAGCAGCAAGAAATAATTTTTTAGCTTCATCAATACTACCTTTGTGATTGTGACCTACTTCAGCTACTATATAAACCTCTTCATTTTTTTTCATTTTTTAAAATATTTAGTTATTATAGAAATTACTTAAAAATTTTTCCGTATTAATGAGTTTCCATTCCACATCTCTATTTAAATTTTTAACATCATAATATTTATTGATATTTTTTAATAGCATCTTTTTGTCAACTTTTAGCAGTTTTTTTGTCAAATAATAATTTTGGCTTTTTCTTCTCAAAGAATTTGGAAATCCAGAGAATCCCTCTTTGGGAAAAATTAATTTTTTGTCTAAATATTTTGAAAATATTTTTTTTAAAATATATTTTTGTCTAAAATTGATGTTTTTTTCTTTGTAATTAATCTTGTATTTTAATGGTAAATTTAATGCTATTTTTAAAATATTTTTTGAAATAAAAATATTTCTGGGTTCAACTGAATTATTGCAGCTAATCAAATCATTTGATCTATTTGCGACACTAATTGATTGTATAAAATAATCTGAAAATAGTGAGCTCTGAATATTTCTATCTTTTTGTGATTTGATGAAATTATAATTTTTAAGAGACGTGGACCAAGTCTTTTTGAGTAAATTTTTAAATTCATCTCCCGCAACTGATTTTAATTTATTTTTAAAATCTATTAATGATGAATAAGGAGATTTATTAATTTTATAATCGTATTTTTTTTTAAAAACATTGTAATAAATTTGTTGACCACCGAATAATTCATCACACCCATCAGCTGAAAAGAAAACCTTACAATGTTTTTTTTTAAAAAAATTGGATATTTCTAATCTTGCAGGCAAATCATGAGTCTGGAGTGGGCTAGAGACTATTCGATAACATTTATCAGCAAGATTAATATATTTTGTTTTATTAAGTTTAATTTTATTAATTTTTTTTCTAAAAAAATAATCAAATTTATTTATATGAGGCATTATTTGATCTTTTTTCTCATGATCGATTACAAGTTTTTCGTCAATATTTCTGTACTGATCAATTATTGCTGCTTGAAGCGTTGAGTCAATTCCACCTGAAACAATGGATCCATATTTAATTTTTGGTGTCATTAGCTTAGCCTGTTTATTCAGTTCGTAATCGAAAAAACTTATTAAATCTTCCTCTTTCATTTTATTATAAAATCTATATTTTTTTTCTGAGATCCAATTGTGAGGAGAGTCATATTCTAAATTTGTAAAATTTTTATTGGTAAGGTTATACTCAAATATATTTCCGCTTTTAAAATTTTTTATGCCTTTAAAACAGGTTTCATCGCATGGCATATAATGTCTTGTAAAAAAATAGTTTTTAATTTGAGGTATATTTATATTATAATTCTTAATAAATTTTAAAATTGCCTGGATTGTAGACGATATTAATAAAAAATCTTTATTTTGAAAATAATATAAGTTTTTTTCTCCTTGAACATCATTTATAATACTAAGCTTATCATCTAACTTATCATAAATTACATAAGCGAACATTCCATTTAGTATTTTTGGAATAATTTTTGAGTCCAGTTTTTCGTATAGATTTACTAAAACCTCTGTGTCTGTAAAGTTATCTGAAAGAATGTTTCTATTAAAATATTCTCGACATAAATTTTTGTAATTATAAATTTCGCCGTTAAAAGAGATGTGAAAATTCTTATTTTTTGAGAATAAGACTTGTTTACTTGTGCTAGTTTTCCCGGTTATTGATAAAATAGTATTTGAGATATAAAGTGTTTTTTTTCTTAAGAAACTATATTTAAAAAAATCTGGACCTCTATTATAAATTTCCTTGGAAGCCGAAATGCATTGCTTCTCTGAAAGTTCAGTTCCTGTCTTTGAAAATACAACAAATACTCCACACATATTTTATTTCTTAACTATCAATTGAAACTTCAAACACATATTTTGGTATTTTACTATAATAAAATAAAAATAGGCCGGCAAAATTTACCGGCCTTTTAAGATTTTCTTTTAATTTAAAATTATTTCCAGTGCACAAATCAAGCCAATTGAGCTATTAGTACTGGTCAGCTACACGCGTTACCGCGCTTCCACATCCAGCCTATCAACGTAGTGGTCTACTAC
>CACPPH010000008.1:0-2500 GCA_902635795.1 uncultured Pelagibacteraceae bacterium | reverse complement strand
ATTTATTCAGTTTGAAGTACCACATAAAGTGGTGGGTTGTCCCATTCGGAAATTTTCGGATCAAAGCCTGCATACAGCTCCCCGAAACTTATCGCAGTATACCACGTCCTTCATCGCCTTTCAGTGCCTAGGCATCCGCCATACGCCCTTAAACGCTTGATTTATGCACAGAAAATAATTTTCTGTTCAAATTAAATTTTTAAAATATTCATCTATTCGAATATTTAGATTGTTCATCTATTCGAACAATCGGATATAGATATTGATGATTGTTCTTAATTTTTGAACAATCAAAATTGATATACATTATTTACAATTTAAAAAAGCTAAAAGTGTTTATGGTGGAGGATAGCGGGATCGAACCGCTGACCTCCTGAATGCAAATCAGGCGCTCTCCCAGCTGAGCTAATCCCCCGTGAAAAATGGTGGGCCGAGGACGACTCGAACGTCCGACCTCACCCTTATCAGGGGTGCGCTCTAACCACCTGAGCTACCGGCCCCTAAGCATTTATGAGACACTTTAATCTTAAAAGAAGAGAAATGAGGACGGCCACATTAACTTAATTTTTTAAGACCAAAAGAAATATTTTGGTCTTCCTTAGAAAGGAGGTAATCCAGCCGCAGGTTCCCCTACGGCTACCTTGTTACGACTTCACCCCAGTTGCTGATCGTACCGTAGTCAAAGGTATGAGCTTTGCCTTAAGGTGTAACCAACTTCCATGGTGTGACGGGCGGTGTGTACAAGACCCGGGAACGTATTCACCGCGGCGCGCTGATCCGCGATTACTAGCAATTCCAGCTTCATGCACTCGAGTTACAGAGTACAATCCGAACTGAGACACATTTTAGGGATTAGCTAAGAGTCGCCTCTTCGCATCCCATTGTAAGTGCCATTGTAGCACGTGTGTAGCCCAACACATAAGGGCCATGAGGACTTGACGTCATCCCCACCTTCCTCCAGCTTATCACTGGCAGTTCTTTTAAAGTGCCCAACTAAATGGTGGCAACTAAAAGTAGGGGTTGCGCTCGTTGCGGGACTTAACCCAACATCTCACGACACGAGCTGACGACAGCCATGCAGCACCTGTGTTTCGTCCAGCCTAACTGAAAAGACTAATCTCTTAGTCTCGCGACGAACATGTCAAGCGTTGGTAAGGTTCTGCGCGTATCTTCGAATTAAACCACATGCTCCACTGCTTGTGCGGGTCCCCGTCAATTCATTTGAGTTTTAACCTTGCGGTCGTACTCCCCAGGCGGTGTGCTTAATGCTTTCGCTGCGACACTGAAAAATATATTTCCAACGTCTAGCACACATCGTTTACGGCATGGACTACGAGGGTATCTAATCCTCTTCGCTACCCATGCTTTCGCTCCTCAGTGTCAGTAGTGACCCAGTAAGTTGCCTTCGCATTTGGTGTTCTTTCTAATATCTACGAATTTCACCTCTACACTAGAAATTCCACTTACCTCTATCACACTCTAGCTAAAAAGTTTTGATGGCAGTTCCAAGGTTGAGCCTTGGGATTTCACCATCAACTTTTTTAACCACCTACGAGCTCTTTAAGCCCAGTAATTCCGAACTACGCTAGGTCCCTTCGTATTACCGCGGCTGCTGGCACGAAGTTAGCCGGACCTTCTTATTCGGGTACAGTCATTTTCTTCCCCGACGAAAGAGTTTTACAACCCAAGGGCCTTCTTCACTCACGCGGCATCGCTGCATCAGGGTTTCCCCCATTGTGCAAGATTCCCCACTGCTGCCTCCCGTAGGAGTCTGGGCCGTGTCTCAGTCCCAATGTGGCTGGTCTTCCTCTAAGAACAGCTATTGATCGTTGCCTTGGTAAGCTTTTACCTTACCAACTAGCTAATCAAGTGCGGGCTCATCTTTCGGCGTTAAAACTTTCCCTGTAAAGGCTTATTCGGTATTAGCACAAGTTTCCCCGTGTTATTCCAAACCAAAAGGCAGATTCCCACATTATACTCACCCGTTTGCCACTCAGTATTGCTACTGCGTTCGACTTGCATGTGTTAGGCGTGCCGCCAGCGTACGTTCTGAGCCATGATCAAACTCTCAAGTTTAATAACGGCGCACACTAGCTTTAATAACTTTGAGGTATATCAAAGTTATTTTTCGTTAAAGCGTGTACGACAATTTCTTTATTAACCTAGCCGTCCACACTTCTCTTCTAAATTTACAATATAAAAAAGCTAAGATTTTATTGAATAAAATCTACACACCTCTGGCCTTGTTATAATTTAATATCGTAGAGGTGAAGGCAGGTTTTATTACAATTTGTCTGTAAGTCAAGGCGTATATTAGTCAAAATTAACAATAAAACCTACCTTTTTTGACTACTTCGCATTGCAAAGGCCGAGTAATTTTTGTAGAAAACAACTATGGCGATAATCCGAATATTTAAGGAATTTTTCAAAAAAACATTATATCAGACTAGTTCACTGAGGTTCGACAAATCCAAAATTAATAAAGTCAATATAATAGCGC
>CACPPH010000007.1 GCA_902635795.1 uncultured Pelagibacteraceae bacterium | reverse complement strand
CTATTCCTTGCCCAATTATCCACTTTAAAAATTTGATTAATATTTTTAGGCCTTTTTATAGCATATTTTCTATAATTTCTATCTTTCAGAATGGCCATAATGAATTTATATATGCTCGAAAAAGGTATCTTTTTTCGCAAAAATTGATCAACTAATATTTCATTTGCTGCATTAATAATAATTGGAGTTGCTGGGTATTCATTTAATTTCTTTTTAAGCTTGATAATAGGAAAAATATTTTTATTTACTTTTTGAAAAGTAAGATTTTTTATTATGCTATTTTTTTTAATATAAAAATGATTAATATTTAACTTGTCCTCATATATTGCATTCGCGAGAGGTATAATCATCGAAGTATCATGATAGATAAATTTATATAATCCGTTACTTAACTCCACAACTGCATGAACAAGTGACTCTGGGTGAATTAAGATATCTAATTTTTTTAAATCTAAATTAAATAAAAGCTGAGCTTCCATTAACTCTAATATTTTGTTCATTAGTGTTGCTGAGTCTATTGTAACTTTTTTTCCCATTTTCCATTTAGGATGTTTTAAAGCGTCCGATGGTCTAATTTTTTGAAGTTGATTAATGCTATAGTTTAAGAAAGGTCCACCTGATGCTGTAATATAAATTTTATTTATATCCTCTAATTTATTACTCTCTAATAGTTTCATAATTGAGAAGTGCTCTGAGTCTATTGGTATTATTTTTGTTTTATTTTTTTTTGCCTCTTTATTTAATATATCCCATCCACAAATAATAGATTCTTTATTTGCAATAAGTATTTTTCTACTCCCTGCAATCATTTTTAATGTTGGCTGAAGGCCAGCTATTCCTGGAATTGCTGAAACTGTAATATCAGATTTTTTTCTTATTTTTAAAGAATTAAAATTATTAAGAATTATAGTTTTTTTTTTTTTAAATCTTTTTTTTACTTTTTTAAATATTGCATGGTTATTTATTATAAATATTTTAGGTTTGTATTTTTTTATTTGAGAACATATTAAAGAATAACTTTTATTTGCACACAATAAATTAATTTTAATAAGCTTATCTTTATCTAAAATTTTTAATACTGCTAACCCAACAGATCCAGTAGAGCCTAAGATTGATACAAATTTAGTCATTAATTAAAAAAAATTAGCGTAACATAACCTACAGGAACGCCTACTATAATACCGTCTATCCTATCAAGAACACCTCCATGCCCGGGCAAAAAATTACTTGTATCTTTAACTTTTGCTTTTCTTTTTAGATAAGAAAAAAATAAATCACCTGTTTGACATGCTAAAGAGATTAAAATGCTAATTGCTATAATTTTTATATTTAAATTGTTTGAAAAGTAAAAGATTAAACTTGAAATTACAATAGTCGTTAATATCAAAGAGCCTATTGCACCTGAAATTGTTTTCATAGGACTTATCTTTGTCAGTTTTGGCCCTTTAAATGTTTTTCCGAAAATATACCCACCTAAATCTGATGCAGCGCATCCTAATAAGATTGTAAATAAAACAAATTTTGACAAATCAAAATTTGATAAGATGGTAAAAGCTACACAGAAAGAAAAAATATAAATTGTGAAAAAAATTATTAAAAAAAAATTCAATAAATAATTATTATTTATTTTTCTCATTATATTTATAAATTCTAAAATTGAGATAACGCTCAACACCAATAAAACAAAAACTAAAACGGGAAAAAAATAAAACATTAATAATAATACTAAAAATAAGAAAAGAGATGTATTTATTCTCTTAGAAAAATTTTTACTCATTATATATTTCCAAAATTTCTAGTAGTTTTTTTAAAATCATTTATTATTTTTCTTAAATCTACTGCATTAAAATCTGGCCATAATTTATTTAAAAAAAATAATTCAGCATAAGCTAGTTGCCATAGCATGAAATTACTTAATCTTTTGTGACCACCAGTTCTTATTAAAATATCAGGGTATGGCATATCTTTTGTATACAAATTTTTTTCAAATTCCTTAAAGTTTTTTTTATTTTTAAGTTTTTTTGCTGCATTGAGTATTTCATATTTTGATCCATAGTTTATAGCTAAATTAACTAAAATTTTTTTGTTTTTTTTGGTTAAAAGCTCACTTTTTTTAAGAACTTTTCTTAAGTCCAGAGAAAGTTTACTTACTTCTCCTAAAATATTAATTCTAATACCTTGCGATATTACATTTTGAATTTCTTTTGAAAAATATGTTTTTATTAGTTTGAATAAAAAGGTAATTTCTTTTTTTGGTCTTTTCCAATTTTCAGATGAGAAAACATAAAATGTAACAATTGGTACCTTTAATTTTATTGAGTGATTAACAATTTTTTTTACTACGCTAACCCCTTTTATGTGACCAAAATTTCTTCCTCTTTTCCTTTTTTTTCCCCACCTGCCATTGCCATCCATTATAAAGGCAATATGGTTGAGTTTGTTCATATTTGGATTATCTCTTTTTCTTTTCCATTTAAAATTTGCTCAATATTCTCAATATTTGTATCTGTTAATTTTTGGATATTTTTTTCAAAATTTTTATTTTGATCTTCTGAAATTATTTTATCTTTGAGTTTTTTTTTTAATTCTTCATTTGCTTCTCTTCTTATATTTCGTATTGAAACTTTACCTTTTTCACCCATATTTTTTAATACCTTAATAAGCTCTTTTCTTCTTTCCTCTGTAAGATCAGGAATTCTTAACCTAATCATTTGACCATCTGTTTGTGGGTTTATTCCTAATTCAGATTTTTGTATCGCAGCCTCAATTAAATTTATATTGGCTTTATCCCATACCTGAATTGAAATTAATCTTGCTTCAGGAACGCTTACAGTCGCCAACTGGCCAATTGGCATTAATTGTCCATATACGTCTACTTTAATTGTATCAAGCATATTTGTATTTGCTCTTCCTGTTCTGAGAGTTGAAATATCTTTTTTTAAAGCCTGAATACTTTTATCCATTTTAATTGAGAAATTTTTTTCATTAAATTCATTGCTCATATTTTACACACCCTCTCCTACTTTGAATTTAGCGAAATCTAAAATTTTTAATTCTTTTTCGAATGAGTTTTCTTTTAAAATATCTGCTACTTTTTTTTTAGGATCCATAATCCAAATTTGATTTAAAAGAGAATTGTCGCTTAAAAATTTTGATATTTTGCCTTTTGAAATTTTATCAGCTAAATCTACTGGTTTGCCAGAATTGATTATTTCAGCTTTTATAATTTCTAATTCTTTGTCTACTATCGATTTATCAATTCCATCTTTGTCAATTGCTAAAGGATTACTTGCAGCGATATGCATTGCAATTTTGTTTCCTAAACCATCATTTTTATCTTTAGATATACCTTCTAATTTAACAATTGATATTATTTTGCCAATATTTTTCTCTAATGCTGAGTGAACATAAAAAAAATTATGACCTTTATCATTATCAAAAAACTTTGCTCTTCTAATAGTAATCTTCTCACCAATTTTAGCTATTAAGTTCACAAGATTATCTTTTACTAATTGATTATTTTTCATCTTTAAATTGTTTAATTTTTCTAATTTTCCTCTACATGAAAAATTTAATTCTGAAAGTTCTTTGCAAAAATTTATAAAATCTTTATTTTTTGCTACAAAGTCTGTTTCGCTATTAATCTCTAAGACAGAAATTTTACCTTTGTCCTCTTTTATTAAAACTAAACCCTCTGAAGCTGTTCTGCTCATTTTTTTTGAAGCTTTGGCAATTCCTTTCTTTCTCAAGTATTCAATAGATTTTTCTATGTCACCATTGTTTTCGTCTAATGCAGACTTACAATCTTTAAAACCAACACCAGTGAGTTCTCTTAATTTTTTTATATTTTCTAAAATATCTTTGTTTGACATTACTTTCTTACTGATAATTACTTATTTTTTTTATCTGTGTTCTTTTCTTTATTTTCAGAATCTTTAGGAGATTTAATAAACTTCTCAGCATCTTTTATTGTATTTTTGATTAACTCACAGTAAAGATTTATTGACCTACGTGCATCATCATTTCCCGGTATTGGAAACTCTATTCCTGTAGGGTCTGAATTAGTATCTAAGACTGCAATAATTGGAATTCCTAATTTTTTAGCTTCTGCTACAGCTAGTGACTCAATATTCGTATCTATAATGAAGATTAATTCTGGAGGTTTTTTCATTTCAGATATACCGCCGAGTGATCGCTGTAATTTTTCTCGCTCTTTGCCAAATTTTATAATTTCTTTTTTTGTGAAACCTAAATTTTCTTTTGATAACTGGTCATCTAATTTTTTTAATCTTTTAATTGAATTTTGAATTGTTTTCCAATTAGTTAACATTCCGCCTAACCATCTGTAGTTGACATAGTATTGGTTAGTTTCTTTTGATAATTCGCTAACTTGTTCTGAGGCTTGTTTTTTTGTTGATACGATAAGTAATTTTCCTCCGCTTGAAATAACTTTGTGTACTTCAGTTAATGCACTTTTAATAAATTCTACCGTTTGAGTTAGATCAATAATGTGAATCGAATTTTTCTCTCCGAAGATGAACTTTTTCATCTTTGGATTCCATCTTAAAGTTTTATGCCCTAGATGAACACCTGCTTCTAATAGCTGTTTTATATCTACTTTTGGTACATTCATATTTTTTTCCGGTTAAACCACCACAGTAATTCCAAATTTATGGACCGGTAGGGAACCACCCTTGAAACTGTGTGCGTAATTAAGCATTGATATATACAATCATTTTAAAAAATCAATACTCTATACTGATATTTTTGCTACGTATTCCTTAGCTTTTAACGCCTTTAAATCCTTCAAATCAAATTTTCTGTCACTTTCGAGACTGTAATATGCTTTTTTATTTTTATTTTTTACAATTAAATTGATTTTTGTTTTTCCACTTTTAGATAAAATTTCTTTAATTTCATTAATCTTTAAATCATCCTTTAATTCAATCGTAACTTTAGAATAAGGTTGACTTATTAAGTTCTCCAAACTTACTATTTTTTTTATATTAATTCTCCTTTTTGTATTATCAGTAGTAGCTTTATCTTTTTGAAGGGTAAGAATAAATGATTCTGACTCTTTTAATTTCTCCCTATTATTTACTAGCAATTCTGAAAAAAGAAACAACTCAAATTCTCTTTTTTTGTCACTAAATTTAATAATTGCGTAAGGTGTTCCTTTAGCACTTTTTTTTTCTTGAATTGACATAATCGTACCTGCTACCAAACCTTCATTTAATTCATTATTAAAAAAATTTTCGTAAGAAATAATATTTAATTGATTAAAAATTTCTTCATATTCATTTAATGGATGGTCAGAAATATAAAATCCCAAAGATTTAAATTCCTCAATTAAAATTTCTTTTTGGGTCCAATTACTTGAGTCTAAAAACTCAAATTCCTCACTTGTAGAACTTTTACCACCAAATAGACTGCTTTGTTTGCTATCTTTCTCGTCATTTGCATTTTTTATTTGTTGTAAAATTTTAGGTATTGACTGAAAAATTTTTCCTCTATCTTTCGTAAATTCATCAAATGCTCCCGCTTTAGTTAAGCCCTCTAACTGCAGTTTATTTACATCTTTATCATTTACCCTATTAATAAAATCGCTAAATGATTTGTATTTACCATTTTTTTCTCTTTCTTTTATAATATTGCCTACAGCTTCAAAACCAACATTTTTGATAGCACCTAAACCATAATAAATCTTCCCATCTATTGATTTAAATTCAGCGAAACATTTGTTAATTGAAGGTCTAATAATTTCAACTTTTAATCTTTTTAATTCTTCAACAAACTCTCTCAATTTTGATGAATTTGTTAATTCTGTTGACATGGTAGCTGCGATAAAATCTTCTTTATAATAGGTTTTAAGATATGCTGTTTGGTAAGCAATTAGCGCGTAGGCAGCTGCATGGCTTTTATTAAAACCATATTGTGCAAATGGTTCGATTTTTGTAAAAACAAAGTTAGCCACATCTTTTGTGATGCCATTATTAATTGCCCCATTAATAAATCTCTCTTTTTGCTTATCAAGTTCTGCTTTTTTTTTCTTACCCATTGCTCGTCTTAAAATATCTGCCTCACCTGCTGTGAATCCTGCTAATGTTTGTGCTATTTGCATAACCTGTTCTTGATAAATAATTATTCCGTAAGTTGGTTCAAGGATTTTTTTTAAAGTTGGATGTATATAGTCTGGTTCTTTCAACCCATTTTTACAATCGTTATAGATTGGAATGTTGCTCATCGGGCCTGGTCTGTATAAAGCTACCAAGGCAATTATATCGTCAAATTTGTTTGGTTTCATTTGTTTTATGGCCTCTCTCATACCTGCGCTCTCTAATTGAAATAAGCCTGTTGTTTCACCAGTTGAAAGTAAAGAAAAGACTTTTTCATCGTTTTGATTAATTTTGGTTAAATCAAGATTTAAATTTTTTGCCTTTAACCTTTTTAAAGTCTTATCTATTACAGTTAATGTTTTAAGACCAAGTAAATCAAATTTTACTAATCCAGCGTTCTCGGATGAATACATATCAAATTGTGTAGAAGGCAAGATAAGATTTGAACTATGGTCCATATATAGGGGAAATTGTTCAGCTAATTTATCTCCTGCTATGACAACTCCTGCAGCATGTGTGGCCATATTTCTATTTAAACCCTCTAATTTTAATGACAACTCAAGTAACTTTTGAACCTTTAAGTTATTCTTTACCTCTTCTTTAAATCTGGGTTCTCTGTCAATAGATTCTTGCAAAGATAGAGGTCTTGATGGATCGAATGGGACCATTTTGCAAATTCTATCAACGTGTCCATAGGATAAACCTAGTACTCTCCCTACATCCCTCAACACCATCCTAGCCTTGAGCTTTCCAAATGTTATAATGTGAGCTACACCATCTTTATATTTTTCCTTTAAATAAGCAAAAACTAGATCTCTTTTATCCTCACAAAAATCTATATCAAAATCTGGCATCGAAATTCTATCTGGATTTAAAAACCTTTCAAAAATCAAGTCATATTCGATTGGATCAAGATCTGTAATATCTAAACTATATGCTACCAGTGAACCCGCACCAGATCCTCTGCCTGGACCTACTGGAATAGAATTTTTTTTGGCCCATTTAATGTAGTCTGATACAATTAAAAAATAACTGGCATAATCCATTGAGTTTATTATGTTTATCTCATGTTTTAATCTATCAGAATATATATTCTTGATTTCTTCTTTATTCTTTAATTGGTTTTTTTTAAATACAAAATCTTTTAATCTATTTTCAAGACCCTCAAAAGCTAGATGGGTTAATTCATCCTCTGGTGTTTTACTTAGATTATTAGTGACTGATGGCAAAATAGGTTTTGATTTTTTTGGTTTAAAATTAAACCTTAAATGAAAATTATAGTTATTTTCTAAAGCCTCGGGTATATCTGAATATAAAATTGATAATTCCTCATTTTTTTTTAAATAATGTTGATTACTAAATTTAAATCTATTTTTATCTTCTATAAATTTTTTATCACCTATACATGTTAAAGCGTCATGAGCTTCGTACATTTCCTCTTTAAGATAAAAAACTTCTTGGGTTGCAATAATAGGAATATTTAAAGATTTTGATATATTTAATAAATAATTTTCAAAATTTTTTTCACCACTTTCATTATGTCTTTGAATTTCAATATAAATTCGATCTTCAAAATAGTCATTTAATAGATTAATTAATTCATTAATATCTTTTAATTTGTTAACTTTAAAAAGTTTTCCAAAGAAATCTCTATGGCTTCCAGTTAGAAAAATTAAATCTTCGTGGTTTTTAATTAAGTCTTCAACTTCACATGCGGGTTCCTCGTTTTCTTTATTTTTTAGATAGCTCAGAGAAGATAGTTTTGTAAGATTTTTGTACCCTAGTTCTGATTTTGCATATAATGTTATTTTTCCAACTGTATTATGAGCTTTAAGATTTATTTGAGAACCAATAATCGGTTGGGTACCGACTTTAGATAACTTCTCAGAAAATTCTAATGCCCCACATAAATTATAGCTATCTGCAAGACCCAGAGAAGGTATTTTGTTAGATTTACAATAATCTGCTAATTCATCTATTTTGATTGCTCCTTCACAAATAGAATACTGAGTATGAATTTTAATATTATTAAATTTTTTTTCAGCTACGAGCATTTACTCGTTTTATATTACCTTGGGAAATAAACAACTTGTAATCAGCCCTGTTGGCAAGTTCTCTATTATGAGTTGCAAAGATAACTGTTTTTTTTAATTTTTTTAATTTCAAAAAGAGTGAGAAGATTTCCTCTGAAGTTTTAAAATCTAAATTACCTGTTGGCTCATCAGCTAAAATTAGTTTAGTTTCTGCAATTAAAGCCCTTGCGATTGCTATTCTTTGTTGTTCACCTCCAGAAAGTTCGTTGGGAAAATGGTTTGACCTATTAAAAATCTTTACCTGTTTTAAAATTTTTTCAGCTTTTTCTGAGATAATTTTTTTTTTTTCTCCTCTTATTATTAAAGGCATCATTACATTTTCTTTGGCTGTAAAATCTGTTAGTAAATTATTATCTTGAAAGATGATGGAAACACTTTTTCTCCTTATGAAATCTTTTTGTTTATCTGAGAGATTTTTTGTTTCTTTTCTTTCTAAAATTATTTTTCCTTTAGTTGGCTCATCAAGAAGGGCTAACAAATGAAGCAATGAAGATTTTCCTGAACCCGAGGGGCCAACAAGTGCTACAAGTTCTCCTTCGCTAACTTTTAAATTTAAGTTATCAAAAAGTGTGATAGTACCACTATTATGTTCAAAACATTTTTTTAAATTACTGGTTTCTAGTAAAATTTTATTCATATCTAAGCGCTCTAAAAGTGTTCATTTTTGAAATTTTCATTGCGGGTAAGTATGATGAAATCGCTGAAATTAATAATGAAATGAAAAAAATAATTAAAATTGAACTTACGTTAATTTCACTTGGTAGTTTTTCTAAAAAATAAATATCAGATGGGAATATCTCTAAATTAAATATAACAGATAAAAAAATTCTAATTTGTTCAATATTAATTGCAACTAGAGTTCCCAAAATAATACCACTTAAGGTAGCGAAAAAACCAATTGTTAATCCCGTTAAGAAAAAAGTTTTTTTAATAGAATTATTGCTCAAACCAAGTGTTTTAAGAATAGCTATTTCTTTGGTTTTATTTTTTATTAATATTGTTAAACCGGATATAATATTAAATGTTGCAACAACAACTATCAAAGATAATATTATAAACATGACGTTTCTCTCTACTTTTAATGCACTAAATAAAGACTTATTTAAATCAGACCAAGTATAAATAAAATAATTTTGATTTATCTTTTGAATTTCTTCTTTGTAAGAATTTGCATCTAATGGATTTTCTAAATATATTTCTATATTTTGATCTGAATTTTCTTTGTCAAAAATTGAAAGCACGTCATTAATATTTAGATAAATTATATTGTGATCAAATTCAACAAACCCGGTACTAAAAACTCCAGCAACTTTAAAATTTTCCTGTTTTGGTAAGCTACCTAACGGTGTAGCTATAAAAGCAGATGACATTAGACTTATATTATCTCCTTTTTTTAAATTTAAATTATAAGAAAGTTCTGATCCAATAAAAACACTATTTGCCTCAAAATTTTTTATATTTCCGTCAGTAGTATAATTTTTAAAAAACTCGATTATATTTCTTTCCTTCTTATTTACTCCTTTTAGAATTACACCTTTGGCGTTATTGTTATTTATTATAATGCCTTCACCAGAATAAGATTTACTTATACTTAAATTATCAAAATTTTTTTTTAAAACATTTATATAGCTATCATCAATTTTAAAACTATTTGGTTGAATAACGATGTGGGGATTTAAACCTAAAATTTTATTTGTCAAATCAGTTTTGAAACCGTTCATAACTGACATCACAATGATTAAAATAGCTACTCCGAGCATTATTCCTAGGAAAGAAAATATTGAAATAATTTTTAAAAAACCCTCTTTTTTTTTAGGTCTTAAATTTCTGAAAGAAATAAGTGTCTCTGCTTTTGTAAACAATGTATTAATTTTTTATTTTTGATTTAATTTTATCAAGACCTAGTATTTCACTTTTATTATTTAATTCCTTAAATTCAAAATTATTTCCCTCAGACTTTGAGCCGATAATTATTTGATATGGAACTCCAATTAGGTCATGCTTTTTAAATTTATTAGACATATTTTCATCAACATCGTCTAACAATACGTCAATATTTTGTTTTTTGAGTTCCTTATAAATTTTCTCACCTTTTTCAAGATTTTTGTTATTATTTTTACTGATGTTTGGTATAATTACAACATCAAATGGTGAGATAGGTTTGGGCCATTTCATAACTTCATTATTATACTTCGCCTCTATAATCGCTCCTACTAACCTTGAAACTCCAATACCATAGGATCCCATTTTAACTGATGTTTTTTTTCCGCTTTTATCATCTATTAAACAATTCATAGGCTCTGAGTATTTGTCACTAAAATAAAAAATATGACCTACCTCAATGCCTTTAGTAACAATTTGATTTTCTTTTTTAACGTATCTATTAAAATCTTCTTTTACATATTTTTCATCAGTTACGGCATAAATTTTTGTAAAGTCTTCTCTCATTTTTTGGAGTGAAGTATCTTCAAATTTATATTGTTTAGGATCTATTTCAAAAATATTTTTATCAGCATAAACATCGCTCTCTCCTGTTTCTGCTAGAATTACAAATTCGTGAGAAAGATCTCCGCCAATTGGACCTGTATCCGCAGCCATAGGTATAGCTTTTAAATCTAATCTATTAAAAGTTTTTAAATATGAGTAAAACATCTTATTATAGGATTTTTTTGCCTCCTCATCATTCAAATCAAAAGAATATGCATCTTTCATATAAAATTCTTTACACCTCATCACACCAAATCTTGGTCTTATTTCGTCTCTAAACTTCCATTGAATATGGTAGAGAAGTTGTGGAAGTGATTTATAAGATTTAATACTTGACCTAAAAACATCAGTGATAAGCTCCTCATTTGTTGGCCCATAAAGCATTTCTTTACCTTGACGATCCTTGATTCTCAACATTTCTTCACCATAATCATCATATCTGCCGCTCTCTTTCCATATTTCTGATGATTGAATGGTGGGCATTAACATTTCTTGCGCACCTATAAAATTTTGTTCCTCTCTGACTATTTGCTCGATTTTTTTCATTATTTTGAAACCGAGGGGGAGCCAGGAATAAATTCCGGCAGAAGATTGTTTAATCATACCTGTTCTGAGCATTAGCTGGTGTGATTTAATTTTTGCCTCTGACGGAAGATCTTTTGTAATTGGAATAAATAGTTTTGAAAGATACATTATTGTAAAAACCTTCTTAAATTTAACAAATCAATCTCTACAAGATAATATATAACTAAGAAAATTATAGAAGTAATTAATGTTGTTATAAAAAATTTTTTTGCTATTTTTGGATTTTTTGGAGCTCCGGGATCCATTCCCTCAATTTTTTCCTTGAAAATTTCTTTATTTGATTGAATTCCAACTGGTAAAACTGAAAAAAATATTATCCACCAAATCATAACATAAACAATAATAGATCCTGTTATTCCCATTATATCCTAGCAATATTGATATTAGTATAAGGTCTTTTTCCGGTTTTCTCTCTAACTATTCTTCTACAATTCTGTTTTAAGGTTTCAATTAAGTTTTGTTGTTGTTTTTTATTATCCATTGAAAAAGTTCTACAAATATTCATTATTTCATCTTCCATATCAAAAATAAAAGTATCATCCTCATTTTTTTCTGGAATACCTTTATAGGATATAATTGGTTTTTTTATGCTTCCATTGTGCGATACGATTAAAGTAATCTCCAAATAACCATTTGCGGAAAGATTTTTTCTATCTTTAATAGATTTAGAGTCTGTATCAACATTAATGGTTCCGTCGAGGTAAATTTTTCCCGATGGCGCCTTGTCAACAATTTCTGGTTGGTTTCCAGGAAGAATTCTAATTATATCCCCATTTTCAATTAATAAAGTTTTTGGCACCTGCATTTCTTTTGCAAATAAAACGTGTTCGGACATATGACGATGTTCTCCATGAACGGGTATTACACACTGTGGTTTTACCCACCTATACATATCTTTTAGGTCTTCTCTATTAGGGTGACCAGAAACGTGAACAAATGCGTTTTCTTCACTAATCATTTCCATCTTATTTTTTACTATTAAGTTCTGCAAATGATATAATTTTTTCTCATTACCCGGTATAATTTTAGATGAGAAAATTACACAATCTCCACTTTCCAAATACACATCTGGATGAATACCATTAATTATTCTTGTCATTGCTCCCATTGGCTCTCCTTGACTACCAGTGGCTAAGTATAAAATTTTATTTTTTGCTATTTTTTTTGCATCTTTAGGCTCTAAGGGCTCTATAAGTCCTTTGAGATAGCCACATTTTCGTGCTGCTTTGTAGATTCTTTGCATAGATCTACCAACTAAACAAATATTTCTTCCAGTTTTTTTCGCACAATAAAAAACAGACTCCATTCTGGCTACATTAGAAGCGAACGAAGTAATTAGAATTCTGTTTGTTTTAATTTCTATAATTCTTAAAAGACTATCCCTTACTTCAGACTCTGATCCTGCTCTTCCAGGGCTAAAAATATTTGTGGAGTCACATATCATTGCAGATACACCTGTGTTTCCTATTGATTTTAATTTTTCTTCATCGATTTGACTACCTATCAGAGGATTTGGATCAATTTTCCAGTCCCCTGTATGTAAAACTGTTCCAAGAGGAGTTTTTATGCTTAAACCATTAGGCTCTAAAATAGAGTGTGTTAAGGTCACAAAGTCTATTTCAAAACTTCCAAGTTTAATTTTGCTGTTTAAAGGCACAATTTCTAAAAACGACGAAATATCAATTTTTTTTTCTTTGAATTTTTCAATAATAAGTGCTGCGGTAAAAGGTGTTGCATATATTTTACATTTAAGACTTGGCCATATATGGGAAACTGCTCCTATGTGATCTTCGTGCGCATGGGTTAATACAATACCAAGTAAATCATCTTTCTTTTCGATAATAAATCCTGCATCTGGCATTATAAGGTCAATACCTGGTACTGACTCATCAGCAAAAGATACTCCCATATCTACTATAATCCATTTTTGATCATCCTGTTTTCCATATGCGTATAAGTTCATATTTCCACCGATTTCTCCTGATCCACCTAAAGGGCAAAAAAGCAATTCTTCTTTACTCATAAAACTTCCCTGTAAACTTTAGAAATTCCTTTGATAGTAATATTTTGATCAACAATAGTTTTCCTTTTTATAATCTTTTTAAATAAATTTGCATATCCTCCGGTTAGTATTATTTTATAATTCATTTTCCAATTTTTAGTTATTTTATTAATTATGTTATTTATCAATCCGTCATAACCCCAGATAAATCCAGCATTTAATGCATCTTTAGTATTTTTTCCATAAGTTTTTTGTTTGTTTTTTAAATCAAACGTGGGCAGTAAAGCTGTGGACTTACTTAAATTTTTGATAGATGATTTTACACCAGGAGCTATAACGCCTCCTTCATATATTCCTTTTTTAACAATATCAAAAGTTGTAGCAGTTCCAAAATCAATTATTAAACAATTTCTAAATCTTTTGCCCTCTATAGAATTTACAATTCGATCTGAACCGAGTTGATTAATATTTCTTATGTTTATTTTGATTAATTTCTTCAAATTCAAACTTTTAATCTCAAAAACTTTATAATTTGTTTTTTTAAGAGCTTTCTTTATTTCCTTTAAAGCTAAAGGAACAACACATGAAAATAATATCTTTCTTTTTAAATTTTTTTTAAAGAATCTATTAAAAATTTTTTTTATATACCCCTTTAAAAAAATATTTTTTGTATCAAAAATTATAGACTTGAAAATTTTTGAATTATTTATTAAACAAATTCTTGTCGAAGTATTCCCTATATCTCCAATAATATAATACATTTTAATTATTTATATATCTGTTTCAAATCTGAAAAAGATAGTTTATCAATTTGTTTTAGAAATTTTTCATATGTAATTTGAATATTTTTTAAAATTAATTGATTGTTTATTTTCTTACTTAATATATTTTTTAAACTAGTCGATTTAAAGCTTTTGTTTTGAGGAACAATATTAGTATTTAACCCTATTCCAACTATAAGGTAGTCAAAGTCATCAAATTTAATTACCTCTTGTAAGATTCCACAGAACTTAAGTCTGTTAAACAATAAGTCGTTTGGCCATTTAATTTTAATTTTTTTTGAAACAGTCTTTGAAATCACTTTTTTAATTAAAAAAGCATTGAGAACAGCAAATTGTTTAAAAGTAATTTTTTTTTGATCAAATTTAAAAAATAAAGAAATGAAAAGATTTCCCTTGTTAGATACCCATTTTTTTCCAATTCTACCTCTTCCATTAGTTTGCTTCTCAGTTGTAATTAAAGTTGGTTTTGAAACATTTTTTTTAATAAGTTTCAATGCAATATCGTTAGTACTTCTTACTTTTTTATACTTTTTAATTTTAATCTTCATTGACTAACGAATAGTAAACTTACTAAATTATTCAAAAAAGAAGGATATAAAAAAAACGTAATCAAAATTGTACAGCTTGCAAATATCGAAGCTTGAGCACTTCTGTTTTTAGTTGACTCAAAGGTGATGATACTGTCATCAAAATAAATTGTCTTAATTATTTTCAGATAATAAAATGCAGACATAACAGTAGTTAATAAACCAATAATCGCTAATGCGTACATTTCTTTCTCTAAGACAGCGACAAAAATATAAAATTTTGCAAAGAAACCGCCTAGTGGAGGAACTCCTGCTAAAGAAAATAAAATTATTAATAACGAAATAGCTAATAAAGGGTGTTTTTTTGAAATTCCAGATAAATCAGAAATATTCTCTTTATATTGTTCATCCTTCTTTAACAAATAAAGACAAGAAAATGCTCCAATATTCATAATTACATAAATTGAAATATATACAATTGCACTTTGATAACCTGATATTGCTCCAGTGGCAACACCAGCAAGTGCATAACCAATATGGCCAATAGAGCTGTAAGCTAAAAGTCTTTTAAGATTTTTTTGGACCATAGCTGCGACAGCACCCAGGATCATAGAAGCTATTGATATAAAAATTATTATTGTTTGCCATTCTAATAAAATATTTGAAAATGGAACAAACATAAATTTTATCAATAACGCTAAACCAGCTACTTTTGGAACAACTGCAAAATAACTTGTTATTGATGTCGGGGCTCCTTCATAAACATCTGGTGTCCACATATGAAATGGAACTGCAGAAACTTTAAATGCAAGCCCAACTAATATGAATACCATCGCAAATACCGCACCTGTATTTTCTCTATTAAGTTGATTTGCAATTGCCTCAAAATTCGTTGAACCAGTAAATCCATAAAGTAATGAACATCCATATAATAACAGACCGGAAGATAATGCACTAAGAACAAAGTACTTTATTCCAGACTCTGTTGATCTTAGATTGTCTCTGTCAATAGATGCAAGAATATAAAGCGATAATGATTGTAATTCTAATCCTAAATAAAAGAGTATTAAATCATTGGAACTTACCATGAAGAACATACCTAAAATTGATAATAAAATAATTATAGGATACTCAAATTTATCTAATTTATTATCTATAATAAATTTTTTAGAAGAGTTGAGAACAAATAATGACGACAAGAGAATCAAAATCTTAAAGTAATTTGAGAAAGCATCTCTTATAAAACTATCTAAAAATATCTTTTCTTTATTACTTGGGCTTGATAGAATAATCGTAATTGTTACTATAATTATCATCATAGTAAGATTGAAAATCAAATTAAAACTATTTTTAATAAAAACTCCTATCATCAGAATAGAAAAAACCGATAGAGATAAAAATATTTCAGGTAATATTATATTAAAATTATTTATCATGTTTAATTTGAAGCAAGTGCCGTTTCATAATCACTTATTAAGCCGTTAACTGAGACATTAAAGGTCTCCATTAGTGGTAATGGGTAAAAACCAAAAAAAAGAATTAAAAATGCTAAACTAACCAACATTATAATTTCGGATTTGTTAATATCATTTAATTTTTTAATTTCTGAGTTGTTTGCAACACCAAAAATAACCCTTTTTGTAAGCCAAAGCATGTATGCTGCTCCAAGGACTACTCCAAAAGTTGCTAACATGGCTGCAAGATAACTTTTTTGGAATGTTCCAGCTAGAACAAGGAATTCACCTAAAAATCCTGAGGTTCCTGGTAAACCTAGTGCGGCTAAAGCAAATACTAAAAATAAAAAAGAATATTTCGGAATATAATTTACTAGTCCTCCATAAGTACTTATCATTCTAGAGTGGAGCCTATCATAGACTACCCCCACACATAAGAACAGCGCAGCTGATATTAAACCATGACTTATCATTTGGTAGATACTTCCTTCTATGCCTTGTTTTGTTAAAGTAAAAATACCTAAGGTAACATACCCCATGTGAGCTACAGAGGAATATGCTATTAATTTTTTCATGTCATCTTGCATAAGCGCAACTAAAGATGTGTAAATAATTGCTATTATACTTAAGGTATATACTAATGGTGTAAAATATTCTGATGCTATTGGAAACATAGGTATTGAAAATCTTAAAAAACCATACCCAGCCATTTTTAATAAAATAGCAGCAAGAATAACAGAGCCAGCTGTTGGGGCTTCAACATGTGCATCCGGTAGCCAAGTATGTACTGGCCACATAGGCATTTTAACTGCAAAGGAGCTAAAGAAAGCGAGCCATAGAAGATTTTGATACTCTTTTGGTATTTTTATTTCATATATTTGAGTTATATCTGTTGTGCCAGTTAACCAATAAATAACAATTATAGCCACTAACATCAAAACTGAACCAAGTAAAGTAAACAAAAAGAATTTGAAGGCCGAGTAAACTCTTTTTGGTCCTCCCCAAACTCCTATAATCAAAAACATTGGTATTAAACCTGCTTCAAAAAACAAGTAAAAAATTACAAGATCAAGTGAACAGAATACACCGATCATAAATGTCTCTAGTATTAAAATCGCAATTAAAAATTCTTTTACTCTAACTTTAATACTGTTTACACAAGAAATTATACAAATTGGAGTGATAAAAGTTGTTAAAACAATAAAAAGTATTGAGATACCGTCAATACCTAATTTAAATTTAATAAAGTTATTTATCCAAGATTTTTCTTCTACAAACTGAAATTCTGATGTATTAAAATCTAGAGAATACCATAAAAATAACGATAATAAAAAAGTGGCAAAACTACTAAATAAAGAGATATAAATTGAACTGTTATTAGTTGTTTTATCTTTAGATAATAGAATGAAAATAGAACTTATTAAAGGTAAAAAAATTAAAGTCGATAGTATTGGAAAATTCATTTTATTTTAATATTAAGTAAGTTAATAAAATTGATAAACCTAAAAGCATTACAAAAGCATAATCATAAATAAATCCTGTTTGAAGACGCCCTGTTTTATTGGAAATAATTTTTACTAGTTTTGAAATACCGTCAGGGCCAAACTTATCAATTATGCCCACATCTCCTTTTTTCCAAAAAAAAGAGCCTATTTTTTTGGCAGGAATAACGAAAACTTTTTCATATAATTCATCGATATACCACTTGTTTAGTAAAAAGTTGTATAAGGGTAAATTAGTTTTTTTAAAATCTTCTAGAATTTTTGGACTCAAAATATAAAAATAAAAAGATACTGGTATTGAGATTAAAACTAAAACTGGAGTAATTAATAAAAACCACAATGGTATCGTATCATGTTTTATCTCATTTAAAAAAAAGATTGAGTCTTGCCAAAATTCATTGCTGTGATGTCCTATAAAAGTGCTTTTAAAAATATATCCAGAAAATATTGCTCCTAATCCTAAAAAAACTAAAGGAATCAACATAACATACGGTGACTCGTGGGTTTCATTTATTGAAATTTTCCTGTTGTTATAGGGACCATGAAAAGCTTTAAAAAATAATCTCCATGAATAAATTGATGTCAAAAATGCTGTAAATATTCCAACTGTAGCAGCATAGTTTCCTAAAGCAGAGTTTTTAAGGTAAGCAAATTCAATGATTGCATCTTTCGAATAAAAGCCTGAAAGAAAAGGAAATCCGGTCAAAGCTAATGTCCCTATTAACATAAAGAAATAAGTAAAAGGTAGTCTTTTTCGAACTCCACCCATATTTCTTATATCCTGCTCATCCTTAAATGCGTGTATTACAGAACCAGCACCCAAAAATAGTAAAGCTTTGAAGAAAGCATGAGTAAATAAATGAAACATTGCAACATTGTAAGCGCCGACACCTGCTGCAAAAAACATATAGCCTAATTGACTACACGTTGAATAAGCTACAATTTTTTTTATATCATTTTGAACTAATGCAACGGAGGCAGCAAATATTGCTGTTGTCATTCCCACTATCGTGACTAGGTTTAAAGCCACTTGAGAATATTCAAATATTGGTGAACATCTAACAACAAGAAAAACTCCAGCTGTGACCATTGTAGCAGCATGAATTAAGGCAGAAACTGGTGTTGGTCCCTCCATTGCATCTGGTAACCAAGTATGAAGTAAAAATTGAGCAGATTTTCCCATTGCTCCTATAAAAAGAAAAATAGATATTAAAGTAATTAAATTTGACTCAAAACCAAAAAATTCTATTTTGTTTTCTGCAAATTGACTTGAGGCTTGGAAAACCTCATCAAAATTAATACTTCCGAAAAAGAAAAATATCAAAAATATTGCAATCGCTAATCCGAAATCTCCAATTCTATTTACAATAAATGCTTTTATCGCAGCATTGTTTGCGGTCTCTTTTTTATACCAAAAACCTATAAGCAAATATGAGCATAAACCTACTCCCTCCCACCCAAAAAAAAGTTGTAAAAAATTATCTGAAACAACTAGAGCTAACATAGAGAAAGTAAAAAGAGATAGATATGACATAAATCTTGGTTTATGAGGATCGTGACTCATATAACCTATTGAATAAATATGAACTAACGCAGACACAAAAGTCACCACCACTAACATAACTGAGCTCAGTGGATCGATATTAATTGACCAGTTAGCAGTAAATCCTCCTGAGCTAATCCACTCAAAAATGATGTAATTTCCATAAACTTCATTTTGAATTCCATTCCAAAAGACTAGAATTGAGAGAACAGCAGAGATGCACACAAATAAACTTGTAGAAATTTCTGCAAAATAATTTACTAAAGATCTACCTAAGTAACCTATGAGTGAACCAACCAATGGTAAAAATAGTATTGCGTATTCCATCTAACCTTTCATGCCGTGTATATCCTCAACTCTAATTGAACCTCTGTTTCTGTAATAAACCACAATTATAGCAAGTCCTATTGCTGCTTCAGCTGCGGCGACAGTTAAAATAAGCATTGTAAAAATTTGACCCACTATATCTCCCGAAAAAATAGAAAATGAGATCAAATTTATATTCACTGCTAATAAAATTAATTCAATAGACATCAATATTACTATTACATTTTTTCTATTTAAAAAAATCCCGATAACACCTAAGAAAAAAATTATAGCTCCTAATGACAAGTAATGTCCTAAACCAATTTCAATCATCTATCTTAACTCCTTGGTTAGATTTAACTTCTTTAAGCTCAACTGCAGTTGATGGATTTCTAGAAATTTGATTAATGTAACTTTGTTTTTTTACACCTACCCTTTCTCTGAATGTTAAAAGAATTGCTCCTATCATCGATAAAAGAAGCACGATACCAGCTATTTGAAAATATAAGATATAATCGGTGTACATTACCAACCCTATTTGATGAGTGTTTGAAATATTTGATATAAGCAAAGAGCTACTTGACATTAAATCTTCTTTGTATCTCCATCCTCCAACCACGACTAGTAACTCTAATAAAATCAATACACTTACAATTAATCCTGTAGGAATATGAGTCGATTTTTTTCCAATGAACCAAGATTGCTTCTGTTCAGCAACATTAAGCATCATAACAACAAACAAGAACAATACAGCTACTGCCCCGACGTAAACAATTAATAATATCATCCCCAGAAATTCAGCTCCAACCATTATGAATAAACATCCGACTGAAATGAAATCTAAAATTAAAAAGAAAACCGAGTTGATCGTACTTCTTGAGGTTATTACCATCAAAGAGGAAAATATTGCTATTACTGAAAAGAAATAAAAAAAAATAGTGTGAACTATCATCTATCTGTAAGGTTTATCTAGCTTGATATTTTTAGCTATAACCGTCTCCCATCTATCACCATTTTCTAACAGTTTTTCTTTGTTGTAATAAAGCTCCTCTCTTGTTTCAGTCGCAAACTCAAAATTTGGTCCTTGCACAATGGCGTCTACTGGACACGATTCTTGACAAAGTCCACAATATATACATTTAAGCATATCAATATCATAGCGAGTTGTTTTTCTGCTACCGTCTGACCTCTCAGAGGACTCTATTGTAATAGCTTGAGCTGGGCAAACTGCTTCACATAATTTACAAGCTATACATCTCTCTTCTCCGTTAGGATATCTTCTTAATGCATGTTCACCCCTCATACGTGGACTGATTGGTCCTTTTTCGAAAGGATAATTTATAGTTTTTGATTTTCTGAATAATTCTTTTATAGCCATGAATAATCCAGTAATAAATTCTATAAGAAATATTGTCTTAAATAACCTGTTAAAATTCATTAAATGTTCACCTTAGGTAATTTGTCAAAGTAAAATAAGAAACTTGCCGTTAATACGAGATAAATTAAAGATAATGGTAAGAATATTTTCCAACCTAATCTCATAAGTTGATCGTATCTATATCTTGGAACTATAGCTTTGATTAAAGCAAATAATAAAAATAAAAATAAAATTTTTACTATCATCCATAAAGGTCCAGGTATTAGATTGAGAGGATAAATATCCATAATTGGCAACCACCCGCCTAGAAAAAGTATTGAGCCCATCGCACACATCAGAAGAATGTTCGCATATTCTCCAAGCCAAAACATTGCGTACATCATTCCAGAATATTCAGTTTGGTATCCGGCAACTAACTCTGCTTCAGCTTCTGGTAAGTCGAATGGGGGTCTATTAGTTTCAGCAAGGGCTGAAATAAAAAAAATTACAAACATTGGAAAAAGAGGTATTACATACCAAAGATCTGTTTGTGCAATGACTATATCATTTAAGTTTAATGATCCCACGCATATAAGAACATTTATAATTATAATTCCAATCGATACTTCATATGAAACCATTTGTGCAGCAGATCTGATTGCTCCTAGGAAAGGGTATTTTGAATTAGATGCCCATCCTCCCATTATGATTCCATAAACACCTAGAGAAGAAACTGCGAATAAATACAAAATTCCAACATTTATATCAGATAAAACCAAATCTTTGCTCATCGGGATTACAGCCCAAGCTACCAAGGCCAATGTCATGGTTACAATAGGCGCAAGTATAAAAACTACTTTATTAGCACTTGCAGGAATTATAATTTCTTTAAAAATATATTTTAGTGCATCTGCTAATGTTTGAAAAATCCCAAAAGGCCCAACAACATTAGGACCTCTTCTTTTTTGTACTAAACCCCAAACTCTTCTATCAAGCCAAACAATCATAGCTACAGATACGAGGATAGGAACAAGTAAAAAAATAATTTTATAAATCTCTTGCCCTAAAATTTGTAAATATTCGATCATATATTATCTGTGCCAGTTTTTTTTATATTTTGTTTTATTTGCCTACATTCACTCATTGTTTTAGACGCTCTTGAAATAGCGTTAGTAAAAAAATAATCCAATTGTTTTATAAAAACTTCCTCATTCACAAAATAAGAAGATTGATTACTAGTTCTAATATCTTTAAAACTAGGTAATTCATTTAATTTGGTAAAATTTGGTATCAAACTTAAAACTTCTTCTCGTAAATTTTCGAAGTTCATTAAATGATCGTTTTTTTTTAATTTCTTTAAAATTAAATTAAAAATTTTCCAATCTTCTAATGCTTCGCCAATAGGGTAAGAAGCTTTTTTACATTCTTGAACTCTACCTTCAAGATTTTCATAAAGTCCGGTTTGTTCGGTAAACGCAGCACTAGGAAAAATTAAATCTGCAATTTCTGCACCTCTATCACCGTGACTTCCTTGATAAACTATAAATTCATTATTTTTTTTAATATTTAAATTATCTGAACCTAATAGGTACAATAACTTAAATTTATTTTTTTTTAGTTTTTCAAAAAATGAATTATTTTCTTCCTCTTTGTTTGGTAAAATTTTTAAATCAATCAAACCTACTGTAGAAGCATTTTGCGGAAGAAAATTTAAAGCATTCCAGTCTTTATTAATAAAATTATTTGCTTTTAAAAACTTTTTAAATTCTTCGATTATATATTTCCCACTTTTTAATTCTAAAGCTGACTCACCAATAATTATGATTGGTTTTTTTGAAGATAATAATTCTTTGGAGAATTTTCCCTCTATATTTAAAATTTTTTTAATATCATCAGTAGTATTTCCAATTTTAGTATAATCATAAGTTAAATCACCAGGATCACCAATCGAGTAAACAGGTACACGCCTCTGAGCAAAAGCTTTTCTTATTCGAGCATTTAGCATTGTTGCCTCAAGTCTTGGATTGGTACCAATTAAGAGAATTAAATCTGTTTCATCTATACCTTTTATTGATGAATTAAATATATAATTGATTTTTTCAGTTGGATTAATGTAATATTTTCTCTCTCTAAATTCTAAATTATTAATTTTTAAAGCCGCAAAAAATTTTTTGAAGCTTAGGGCATTTTCTAAGTTTACCAAATCTCCAATATGACCGCCTATTTCGTTTAAGTCGGTTGACTTTAATTTATCTATTAAAAGCGAAATTGCTTCATCCCAAGAGGATTTTTGAAGTTTGTTATTTCTTTTTATGTAAGGAGTATCAAGTCTTTGTTTAAGCAAACCATCGCATGAAAATCTCGTTTTATCAGAAATCCATTCTTCATTTATATTATTGTTTAGTCTTGGTAGTATTCTTTTAACTTCCCAATTATATGTATCTATTCTGATATTTGATCCAACTGCATCTGTAACATCTATACTCTCGGTTTTTTTAAGTTCCCAAGGTCTCGCTTCAAAAGCATAGGGTTTTGACGTCAATGCTCCTACTGGACATAAATCAATAACATTCGCTGAAAGTTCTGACTCCATAGCCTTCTCTAAATAGGTTGTAATTTCCATGTTCTCGCCTCGACCAATAGCTCCAATTTCTGGAACACCTGCAACCTCAGTTGCAAATCTTACACATCTTGTACAGTGGATGCATCTAGTCATTTGAGTTTTAATTAATGGACCCATATATTTTTCTTTTACTTGTCTTTTATTCTCAACAAATCTGGATTTATCTACTCCATAATACATTGATTGATCTTGCAAATCACATTCTCCGCCTTGATCACAAACAGGGCAGTCAAGGGGATGATTAGCTAATAAAAATTCCATTACACCTTTTCTAGCTTTTTCTACTAAAGATGTGTTTGTTTTTATATTCATGCCCTCTGCTGCTGGCATCGCGCAAGATGCTATAGGTTTTGGAGATTTATCTAACTCAACTAGGCACATCCGACAATTTCCAGCTATTGACAATTTCTCATGATAGCAAAATCTTGGAATTTCAACATCAGCAAGTTCACATGCTTGAAGGACTGTCATACCTTTTTCAAATTCTATTTCTTTTCCATTAATTATAATTTTAGGCATTCTTATTCTCCAATAGATGCTGGTCTACTAAATAAGGATTATCAATTTTCTTTTTTATTAAAGGTTCTTCTCTGCATCGACTTTCAATCTCTTTTCTAAAATGTCTTAAAAGTCCCTGAACCGGCCATGCAGAACCTTCTCCAAAAGCACAAATAGTATGACCTTCAATTTGCTTTGTAACGTCTGAAAGTAAATTTATATCACTAAAAGTAGCCTTTCTTTTCACTACTCTGTCTAAAATTCTCCACATCCAGCCTGCACCCTCTCGACAAGGAGTACATTGTCCACAACTTTCATGTTTGTAAAATCTTGCAATTCTAGCCATACAAGCAACGATGTCCTGATCTTTATTTATAACAACGATACCTGCTGTACCTAATCCGCTTTTATTTCTAATCAAAGAGTCAAAATCCATGGTTATCGTATCACATATCTTTTTAGACAATAGTGGCATAGATGAACCACCTGGTATTACTGCTTGTAAATTTTCCCAACCACCTACAACACCACCAGCATGTTTTTCAATTAATTCTTTAAGGGAAATCCCCATTTCTTCTTCAACGTTGCAAGGAGAGTTCACGTTTCCTGATATACAAAATATTTTTGTTCCAGTATTCTTGGGTTTACCAAGTGACGCGAACCATTTACCACCTCTTCTTAAAATAGTTGGCACAACTGCTATTGTCTCTACATTATTCACAATAGTTGGACAGCCATATAAACCTACTAAAGCCGGAAAAGGAGGTTTCAACCTTGGTTGACCTTTATTTCCTTCGATACTTTCTAACAAGGCCGTCTCCTCGCCACAAATATATGCACCAGCACCATAGTGAATATGAATATCAAAATCCCATCCAGAACCACATGCATTTTTTCCTAAAAAATTTTTTTCATATGCTTGATTAATAGCATCTTGTAATCTTCTTCCTTCATTTGAATACTCGCCTCTAATGTATATATAACAAGTATGCGCATTAACTGCATAACCTGCAATCAAACAACCTTCTATTAATTTTTGAGGTTCAAATCTTAAAATATCTCTATCTTTGCAAGTTCCAGGTTCTGACTCATCAGCATTAATAACTAAATAATGTGGTCTTGACCCAACCTCTTTAGGTGCAAATGACCATTTAAGCCCAGTAGAAAAACCTGCGCCACCTCTTCCTCTTAGTTCAGAGGTTTTAACTTCATCTATAATCCACTCTCTGCCTTTTGAAATTATATTTTTAGTGTCCTTCCAATCTTCTCTTTTTAGTGCATTGTCTATTTCCCAACCGAAATCGTTATATAAATTTTTAAATATCTTATTTTCTTGTTTAAGCATGATTTTCTCCATTAATGAGTTTTTTTTTTTCAGGAGAAGTATTTTTGCGTCCTCGATAAGATCCTGGTTTTAAAGGTTTATCTTTAATGAGCGAGTCTAAGATTTCTTTAGTGCTTTTTTCATCAAGATCTTCATAATAGTCATCGTTAATTTGTATCATGGGGGCGCTTACACAAGCACCTAAACACTCAACTTCCATCCAAGAACAGCTTCCATTTTTTGAAATTTCATTTTCTTTAGAGGCTATTTTTTCTTTGCAAAGTTGAACAATTTTATCAGCCCCACGAATTAAGCAAGGCGTTGTAGTACAAACTTGAATAAAATGTCTTCCTACAGGAGCTAAGTTATACATTGTGTAAAATGTAGCTACTTCATATACAGAAATATAAGGCATAGATAAATAATTCGCTATGTATTTCATAGCAGCTAATGGTATCCAATTATCATTCTGCTTTTGTGCTAAGTAAAGAAATGGCATTACTGCACTTTTTTTATTTTTTTTTGGATAACGTTTTAATATTTCTTCGGCTTTTTTTAAATTCTCGTTAGAGAATGTAAAATCTTTTGGTTGGTTATCATGAACTTTTTTTAAACTCATCTGTCTACCTCACCAAATACAATATCTAAAGATCCTAAAACAGCGGGCACATCTGCTAACATATGGCCTCGGATTAAATAATCCATAGCTTGTAAATGTGAAAAGCCAGGAGCTCTAATTTTACATCTATATGGCTTGTTACTTCCATCAGAAATTAAATATACCCCAAATTCTCCTTTCGGAGCCTCCACTGAAGTATAAACATCACCTTTAGGAACTCGATATCCCTCAGTGAATAGTTTAAAATGATGAATTAGTGCTTCCATGGATTGCTTTAAATCATCCCTATTAGGAGGAGATATTTTTCCATCTATCGATTTAACTGGGCCTTTTGGAAGTTTCTCAATGCATTGAAGAATAATTTTTACACTTTCTCTCATTTCTTCCATTCTACAAAGGTATCTATCGTAACAATCACCATTTTTACCTACGGGAATTTTAAAATCTAATTCATTGTAGATTTCATAGGGTTGAGACCTTCTTAAATCCCAAGGAACACCTGAGCCTCTGAGCATTACCCCTGAAAAACTGTGATCTAGTGCATCTTGCTTAGATACAATTCCAATTTCAACATTTCGCTGTTTGAATATACGATTATCTGTAAGTAACTCCTCCAAATCATTAATAATTTTAGGGAAAGATCTGCAGAATTTTTCAATATCATCAACTAATTTTAGAGGTATATCCTGGTGGACGCCTCCTGTTCTAAAATAATTTGCATGCAATCTCGATCCTGAAGCTCTTTCATAGAATGTCATTAAAGTTTCTCTCTCCTCAAATCCCCATAAAGATGGTGTTAACGCTCCTACATCCAGTGCTTGCGTGGTAACGTTTAGAATATGGCTTAAAATTCTACCGATTTCACAAAAAATTACTCGTATATATTTTGCACGTATAGGGACCTCAATTTTTAGCAACTTTTCGGCTGCAAGAGCAAAAGCATGTTCTTGATTCATTGGTGCAACATAATCTAATCTATCAAAATAAGGTAAAGCTTGAGTGTAAGTTTTTTGTTCAATAAGTTTCTCAGTTCCTCTATGAAGTAAACCGATGTGAGGGTCGGCTTTCTCTACTACCTCTCCGTCTAACTCTAATATAAGTCTTAAAACTCCGTGAGCCGCAGGATGTTGTGGACCAAAATTTAAATTTAGTGATTTAGTTTTTTTTACCATCTTCTTTTTTATTTTTTATGCTTTTTAAATATTTTGTTCCTTCCCAAGGGCTTTCAAAATCAAAATTTCTGTAATTTTGCTCTAATTTTACAGGCTCGTAGATAACTTTTTTATCTTTTTCACTATATCTAACCTCATTGAAACCAGTTAGTGGAAAGTCTTTTCTTAAAGGATGACCTTTAAATCCATAATCAGTCAAAATTCTTCTTAAATCAGGATGATTTTTAAACTTTACACCATACATATCAAAAACTTCTCTTTCCATCCAATTAGCTGATGGAAATATTTTTGTAATTGAGTTTATAGCCTGATTAGTCACAAATTTAATTGAAAGTTTAATTCGATAATTATTTTCATGAGACAAAAAAAGGTAGACAAGTTTAAAACGTTTTTCCTCCTGTGGATAATCAACTCCAGCAATATCTATTAATTGTCTGAATTTACATTTCTCGTCTGATTTTAAAAACTGTACAACATCTAATAAATCATTTTCGCCTATTTCAATTAACAACTCATCATTTTGAATTATAGAATTTTGAATTTTACTTGAAAGTTCAGAATTTATTATGTTTTCTAATTTTCTAATTTTTTCTGTCATTATTTATCTTTGTAAATTTCCCTCTCTTCTAATTTTTTTTTGTAATTGTAAAATACCGTATAGGAGTGCCTCTGCAGATGGTGGGCAACCAGGAATATAAATATCAACTGGAACAATTTTATCACATCCTCTTACAACAGAATATGAATAGTGATAATACCCTCCCCCGTTAGCACAGCTTCCCATAGATACAACATATCTAGGTTCTGGCATCTGATCATAAACTTTTCTTAACGCTGGAGCCATTTTGTTTGTTAAAGTCCCAGCTACAATCATCACATCAGATTGTCTAGGTGACGCTCGTGGAGCTGCCCCAAACCTCTCTAGATCATACCTAGGCATCGATGTTTGCATCATTTCAACTGCGCAGCAAGCTAATCCGAAAGTCATCCAATGCAATGAGCCAGTCCTAGCCCAATTTATTAAATTTTCTGAAGAGGTAGTTATAAATCCCTTCTCTGCAAAATCTTTTGCAAGCTCTTTAAACTCCTCTGGTATTTGTTTTGTTTTATTTGGATTTAAATCCAATTTTACTCCCATTCTAATGCTCCTTTTTTCCATTCGTAAATAAACCCAACTGTAAGTACACCTAAAAATATCATCATTGACCAGAAACCAAGAGATCCTAAGCTGCCTAAGGAAATTGCCCATGGGAAGAGAAATGCTATTTCCAAATCAAAAATTATGAATAATATAGCAACAAGATAAAACCTAACGTCGAACTCCATTCTTGAGTCGTCAAAAGCTTCAAAACCGCATTCATAAGCTGACAATTTTTCTGGATCAGGATTAGAAGGAGAAGCTAAAAAATTAGCTACAATAAAACCTATGCTTAAAAATAAAGCGATAAATAAAAAAATTATTATGGATAAGTAATCTGTTAAAAAGTTATAAATCATTTTATTTAATACCTACCTCAATACCGTAGTTTGAGGATTCTTATATTAATATCTATTCTTTATAACATTTAATGACTAAGAGTACAGGACAGAAGGAAGCATTTATGTTGACGAATTGATGTTTATTTACAACTCACTAGATGAAAACCATTATCAACTAGTGGCGGGAGTGACGGGACTCGAACCCGCGACCTCCTGCGTGACAGGCAGGCGCTCTAACCAAGCTGAGCTACACCCCCTTATTCAATGGTGGGCGGTAAAGGACTCGAACCTATGACCCTCTCGGTGTAAACGAGATGCTCTACCAACTGAGCTAACCGCCCTAATTAAATAAAAGTGAGATATACAATAAAAACTTTGTAAAGTAAAAAAGTATTTAATTTCTAGTGTAATTTATATAAATAGCAGTATTATTGATTTTGTATGATTTTAACTTGTAATTCATGCGGTAAAAAATTTGTTGTTCCAGACGAAGCAATTACCCCATCTGGAAGAATGGTTCAATGCGGTTCTTGCGGAAATAAATGGAAACAATTTCCTGTGGGCGAAGTTAAAAACCCTCAATCAATTTCTCGACCACAAAAAGTATTTTCAAAACCTCAGCCAGTTCAACAAAAAATACAAAAACCGAAAAAAGTAAAAAAAACTGCTACAAAAAAAGTAAGAGAAATTAGTCTCTACTCACCCGAATATTTAGCAAAAAAGCATGGTATCAAAATTAGTGACGCTAACCCTGAAAAAATAATTACTAAACGGGAAAAAGGGAAAGTGTCTTTTGGATTTTATAATTCACTAATTGTATTTATTTTCTTTGTAATAGCTTTATCGCGTATTTTGTATTTTTCTCAAGGATTTATAATCTCAAATATACCAGCTTCTGAATATTATTTAAATTATTTTTTTGAAAGCATCAGAAATATTTTTGAAATATGGAAAAATTTAGTCACTAATTATTAGTCTCTAAATCTTTAATATTAATAAAATTTTCTGAAAGCTCAGAATTTTTTTTTATTATATCCTTATAAAAATTCCAAGCTAAAACAATTAAAATATTTTTTTTATCCTTAATTTGAGATTTGCTTTTAATAGGAATCTTTACTCCAGGAACAAATTTATTATGTTTTAGTTTATTGTCCTCTACTATAAAATCTATTTCTTTTGAAATTCCAAAAAAATTTAAAGCTGTGGTTGCCTTAGCAGGAGCCCCATAACCTATTACTAGTTTATTTTTATCTTTTAATTTTTTTAAGTTTCTTAATACATTTTCTCTTAACTTATAAACTTTTTTACCAAAATCTTGATATGTTTTAAATCTTTTGATACCAAAGGACTCTTCTTCTTTAAGCATTTTTCTAACACTGCTTTCCATTTTTGCTTTTTTATCTTTTTTTATATAAACCCTAATTGATCCACCGTGAGTATCAACAAGTTCAGACTTAATAATTTTCGCATCAAATTGGTTGAAGAAATTTACTAACGAAGTTAAAGACCAGTAATTATAATGTTCATGGTAAATATTATCAAATGTTAAATCATTTAAAGTATTCATTAAATATTGTACTTCAATAATTATGACGCCTTTATTGCTAATTAAATCTAACATACATTCTGCCATTTCTTTTAATTTATCAGAATGCGCAAATACGTTCGAAGCTAGAATTAAATCTGCATTTTTTTTTATTTTCCGTAAATTTTTTTTTTCCAAAAATCCATTAAATGTTTTAATTTTATTCTTATTTGCTAATTTTGCTAAATTTTTAGCTGGCTCAATACCTAATAGTTTTTTAAATCCTAAATCTAAAAAGGGTTTAAGTGCAATACCGTCATTACTTCCTACATCAATTATATATGATTTTGTTTTATTTAATTTAAAACTTTTTATATATTTTTTTGCAGAAGTAACAAAATGATCTCTAAAGACTTTTGAGGTAGATGAAGTGTATAAGTAATTTGTAAACATTTTCTTAGGGTCAACTGCCACTGAAAGTTGACAATTGTGACATTTATCACAATAATTCACTTCTAAAGGATAAAGTTCACATTCGTCATTTTTTTTATTTAAAAGATTATTCGCAAGAGGTTGGTACCCTAATGACACCACTCTTCTCAAATTTATATTTCCACAAGATCTACATTCAAATTTATAGCATTTTAATAGTAAATTTTTTTCTTTTTCATCTACAAAGATATGTTTTATTGTATGGGTTATTCCATAATTTTCATGGTCTCTTTCACCTCTAACTAAATTTAAAAAAGTAGTATCTTTAGAAAAAACCATAGTGTGAGCCACATTAGGTTTAATCACTGATAATTGACCAGCATTAACAACTTGGGTAATCTTTGGAGAATTAGGATTGATAATATCCTGAAAAACTTCAATTATTTGTCCTTTGGTAAATAAACATTTTTGTTCTTGTTGTGGGTGATAATGGTTTGCTCTTATAGTGCCCTTTTTAGATTCTATTAATCCTATAAGATTAATTGGTTCGGTGAGTTCATGGTTACTTATTGAACCTCTTTTATCAACAAAAAGATTTTCACCACTTCGAACATATTCTAAGTCTTTAATTATCTTTTGATTTGACCATTTTGTAATCATTTCTTTAATATTTTGATCTAAGTTATACAGAAACTCAAAACCAGCCTTTAAAAGTTTTTTATTTGATAATGAAAAACCTAAATTTGGTATTTCGTCATTTGTTTCCCTCAAAATAACTTTTTGATTGTATTTTTTGCAAATTTCTGCAACCTCTTTAACAGTGAGGGTTTCTTTTGTTAGATTAAATATTTCTGAATTAATATCTTCTCTTTCTTCCATAAATTTAAAACATCTTGCAACATCTATTAAGGGAACTAAACTTTTTATCTGTCTTCCTCCTGCAAATAATTTCAAAGTACCATCTTGAGAAGCTATTTTAGAAAATAAGTTAGGCATTATATCAATACGCATAGAATCTGTAGAGTAACCATAAACTGATCCTAGTCTTAATATTATAAAATTTTTACCAGACTCCTTTAATTGTTTTTCGTTTATTGCTTTTGAAGACGCATAAGATAAAACTGGTTTAGTGTTTTCGTCTTCTTTAATGTCTTTTCTTACTTCTTGTATTCCCTCGAAAACAACATGTGTTGAAGGAAAAATAATCTTACATTTATTAGATATAGCATTTAAAATATTTTTTGTACCTTCAACTCCAACTTTAATTATTTTTTCATCTTTAAGATTTGACGACTCGCTTTTTGTTCTTGGAACATCCGTTATACCGGCTAAGTGGTGAACAATATCAGCATCCTTGAATTGACTTTCAACCAAATTTTTATCGAGAATATCTCCATGTATAAACTTCATATTCCAATTTCTAATTTGACTCACTCTTTCAGATATGAATCTATTATCTATTACGATAATATTGTGATGCCAGCTGACCCCTGAATAAAGTTTACATATTTCTGTGCCAATATAACCAAGTCCACCAGTAATAATGATTTTTTTTTTCATAAAAGTTAATTCATATTTACTTATATTATATTTTATTATAACTCAAATATCATGAATATTTATGATTGCTTCATGTACTATGATGAAGACCTTTTGTTAGATTTGAGACTAAATACTTTAAACAAATATGTCAAAAAATTTGTTATTACTGAGGCTACATATACTCATAACGGCAGCCCTAAAAAGCTTAATTTTGACATTAACAAATATAAAAAATTTAAGGATAAAATAATTTATATTATTGTTGATAAGCAACCTCAAAATATTTTTGAATTAAATATTAGAGAAACTCAAAAATCTAAAAAAGATAAAATGATTTTAAATGGGATGGCTAGAGACTACTTTCAAAGAGAGAATTTAAACAAAGGCCTAAAAAATTCTGAAGATGAGGATTTAATCATAGTAAGTGACCTAGATGAAATTCCAAACATTGAAAACTTAAAATTCAGTAAAATAAAAGATAATATTATAATTTTTGAACAACAAATGTTTTACTACAAATTTAATTTACTTTACAAGGATTTTATTTGGGCTGGATCAAAAGCTGTAAAAAAAAAAAATTTTAAATCTCCTCAATGGCTTAGAAATATAAAATCAAAAAAGTATCCTAAATGGCGTCTTGATGTTTTTTTTTCAAATAAAAAATATACAAATTTATATCATGTTAAAAACGGCGGTTGGCATTTTACATGTATAAGAGATGCTGAGGATTTAGAAAAAAAACTATTAAATTTCGCACACCATTACGAATTTGAAGAAAGCGGACTTAAGTTAGGAGATATAAAAAAACTTATTAGTGAAAAAAGAGTTATGTATGATCATAATGTTGATCAAAGAGGATATAAATGGTCAGGGAAATCAATATTAAAAAAATTAGAAATGAAATCGCTGCCAAAATATATTTCTTTAAATCAAGAAAAATTTAAAAAATGGTTAGATTAGATTAATGTGTGCTTAACTCTTCTTTAGATTTACCTTTTTTGGAAATTGGATCTACATCAACCCATTCTACTCTTTTAAATGGTTTTGTAAGAGCAATTTTTAATACGTCATCTACAGTTTTAACAGGTATCACGTCCATAGACTCTAAGATTGTTTTAGGAACTTCAATTAAATCTTTTTTATTTTCCTCTGGAATTAAAACTTTTTTAATTCCCGCCCTGTGAGCTGCCAAAAGTTTCTCTTTTAAACCGCCAATTGGCAGAACTAGACCTCTTAATGTTATCTCACCAGTCATCGCAACATTTTTATTTACTGGTATCTCTGTAATAGCTGAAATAATAGAAGTTACCATTCCTACCCCTGCCGAAGGTCCATCTTTTGGTGTTGCTCCTTCTGGGACATGAATATGAAAATCTTTTTTATCAAAAATAGGTGGAATAATACCGTAATCCAGACTTTTAGATCTAATATAAGATTTTGCTGCTTTAACTGACTCTTGCATCACATCACCTAACTTTCCAGTAATTTGCATTTTTCCTTTACCTGGCATTACTGCTGACTCTATTTTCAGAATTTCACCTCCGACTTCTGTCCAAGCTAGACCGGTAACAACTCCTATTCTATTTTCTTCCTCGATTTCACCGTAATTGAATTTTTGTACCCCTAACAATTCTTTCAAATCCTTATCACTGATTGGATTATTTACTTTTTCACTATTATCAATTTTCTTAACAAGTTTTCTTGCAATTTTAGATATTTCTCTCTCAAGATTTCTTACGCCTGACTCCCTGGTATAATGTCTAATGATCTTTCTAATGATTTCTTCATTAATTTTCCATTCATCATTCTTTAGTCCATTATTTCTGCTTTGATTTGGAATTAAAAACTTTTGAGAAATATTTAACTTTTCATCCTCTGTATAACCGGACAATCTTATGACTTCCATTCTATCTAAAAGTGGTGGCAGAATATTAAGTGTATTAGCTGTTGTAACAAACATCACATCAGATAGATCGTAGTCAACCTCCAAATAATGATCATTAAATTCTTTATTTTGTTCAGGATCAAGGGCTTCTAATAAAGCTGATGAAGGATCACCTCTATAATCATTGCCAACTTTATCTATTTCATCTAATAGAAATAGTGGGTTTTTAGTGCCTGCTTTTTTCATCATTTGAATGATTTTGCCAGGTAAAGATCCGATATAAGTTCTTCTATGCCCTCTTATTTCAGCCTCATCTCTTATACCGCCTAAAGATATTCTAATAAATTTTCTATTAGTAGCTTTCGCAATTGATTTTCCCAGGGAGGTTTTTCCAACACCTGGGGGCCCAACTAGGCAAAGAATTGGGCCTTTCATTTTTTGAATTCTTTTCTGAACAGCTAAAAATTCAATAATTCTCTCTTTCACTTTTTCCAAACCATAATGATCTTCATCTAAAATTTTTTGAGCATCCTTTAAGTCAGTATTAATTTTCGATTTATTTGACCATGGTAACTCCGTCATCCAATCTAAATAGTTTCTTACTACTGTAGCTTCAGCTGACATTGGGCTCATTGATTTAAGTTTTTTTAATTCTGACAAACATTTTTCTTTAGCTAATTTTGGCATTTTTGCTTCTGAGATAGCTTTAGATATGGATGTTAGCTCATCTTTACCCTCATCTATTTCTCCTAATTCTTTTTGTATAGCTTTTAATTGTTCGTTTAAGTAATATTCTCTTTGTGTCTTTTCCATCTGATTTTTAACTCTTCCTCTAATCTTTTTTTCAACAGAAATCATGCTAGTTTCTTTCTCTATAATAGAGTGAATTTTTTCTAGTTTTTTCTTAAGGTCAATTATCTCTAATAATTCTTGTTTTTCAAAAATTTGAATATTCAAATTTGATGAAATATTATTAGCTATTTGAGATGGATCTTTTAAATTTTTTAAGTTATTTGTTCCTTCATTAAAATCTTTTTTGCTTAGTATTTGCAACTTTTCAAATTTTTTAGTTAAACCGATTGCAAACTGTTCTAGCTCTTTTATCGATCCTGATATTTGATCTTCGACTATCTCTACCTCACTTGTTAAAAAATTGTTATTTTCATTGTACTTTAAAATTTTTACTCTTTTCTCTCCCTCCACTAAAACTTTTACAGTCCCGTCTGGAAGTTTTAAAAGTTGAAGAACTTTACTTAAACATCCGTATTGATATAAATCTTTACTTTTGGGATCATCAATCTCTGAGTTTTTTTGGGTCACTAACACTATAGATTTATCAGACTTCATTACTTCTTGGAGAGCTTTGATAGATTTTTCTCTTCCAACAAATAAAGGAATAACCATAGATGGGAAAATAACAATATCCCTAAGAGGTAAAACAGGTTTAACGTATGAAGTTTTCATATAACTCTAATATGACAATTAATAAACTAATTTCAAGGAGCAAATTTAATTCAAGCTACAGATGTTGATGTTTTTTTACCATATGTGACAATGGGATCTGATGCCCCTTTAACGGCTGAACTGTCAACGGTAACTTTTATGACACCTTCCATATCTGGTAATTCAAACATAGTTTTCAACAATATATTTTCTAATATTGATCTTAAACCTCTAGCGCCAGTTTTTTTCGAAATAGCTTTTTTTGCTATTTCTGAAATTGCATCATCATTGAATTCTAATTCGACATTTTCAAATTCAAAAAGTCTTTTATACTGTTTAATTAAAGAATTTTTTGGCTCTTTAAGAATTTTTACTAAAGAGTTTTCATCAAGATCGTCTAAAGTTGCAATTATGGGCATTCTTCCAATAAATTCTGGGATTAATCCATATTTTATTAAATCCTCCGGTTCAAGTAATTTCATAATTTTTGAAAGTGGTTGTTCTTTGTAATCTTTAACTTTTGCCCCAAATCCAATGGAGCTTCCTTTGCCTCTACTGTCAATTAACTTTTCTAATCCTGCGAATGCTCCTCCGCAAATAAATAAAATATTCGTAGTATCTACTTGTAAAAATTCCTGTTGAGGATGTTTTCTTCCACCTTGTGGCGGTACACTTGCTACTGTTCCCTCCATTATTTTTAGTAATGCCTGTTGAACTCCTTCACCTGAAACATCTCTTGTTATTGATGGATTTTCTGATTTTCTGCTTATCTTATCTACTTCATCTATATACACTATTCCTCTTTGAGCTTTTTCAACATTGTAATCAGCTGCTTGAAGTAATTTTAAAATAATATTTTCTACATCTTCTCCAACATATCCAGCTTCTGTTAATGTTGTTGCATCAGCCATTGTAAATGGAACATCTAAAATTCTCGCTAACGTTTGAGCTAACAAAGTCTTTCCACATCCAGTAGGCCCTACTAAAAGAATATTTGATTTAGATAGTTCGACATCTTTTGAATTTTTTGTTTCATGATTTAATCTTTTGTAATGGTTATGAACTGCTACTGATAAAATTTCTTTTGCAAGTTTTTGTCCTATAACATAATCATCAAGCACATTGCAAATCTCTTTTGGAGATGGAACTCCATCTTGATGTTTTATTAAAGAGCTTTTATTTTCCTCTTTAATGATATCCATACAGAGTTCAACACACTCATCGCATATAAATACAGTTGGGCCAGCAATTAATTTTCTAACTTCATGTTGGCTTTTTCCACAAAAGGAGCAATAGAGAATGTTTTTATTATTTTTATCTGTCATAACGAATCAATAATATTAATATAAAACTCTATTATTTTCTTATCAAGCTGAAGTTGTAGTTATTGCTAGATGTAGTGTTTTATTTTCTTTTTTCCACAACCGAGTCTATTAGTCCAAATTTCTTAGCTTCTTCTGCTGTCATAAAATAATCTCTTTCTAAAGCGTCAGAAATTTCTTTTATAGATTTCCCAGTATGTTTTGAATAAATTTTATTCAATCTTTCTTTTAATGATAAGATCTCTTTAGCATGAATTTGTATATCGGTTGCTTGACCTTGAAAACCTGCTGAAGGTTGATGAACCATAATTCTTGAATTGGGCAAAGAATATCTTTTACCTTTTTCGCCTGCTGATAGTAAAAAGGATCCCATTGAAGATGCCTGCCCGATGCATAGTGTTGAAACTGGAGAATTAATGTATTGCATAGTATCATATATTCCTAACCCAGCAGTTACTAGACCTCCAGGGCTATTGATATAAAAACTTATTTCTTTATTTGGGTTTTCAGATTCTAGAAAAAGTAATTGAGCAGTAACCAATGATGCGACTGCGTCGTTTACTGGTCCTACTAAAAATACTATTCTTTCTTTAAGAAGTCTTGAGTAAATATCATATGCTCTTTCACCTTTACCCGTTTGCTCGACTACCATAGGTATCAAACTGTTCATTTTTTCCTCAAAATCGCGACTCATATTTGGTTTATACAACTATTGATTACTTTTTACTAATTTTTTTTGTTTTAGTTTTTGTTTTTTCGGAAGATTTAGTTTTTACGGTTGAATTCTTATCCATATTTAGCTTATTAAATTCAAAAATAATTTTCTCTGCCTCTTTAGTGTCGATTTCTTTTTTGTTAATTTTTATTTTAGATTTAATTAAATTAATAATTTTTTCTTCATACATTGATCCTTTCAAACTTTGATATGCACTTGGATTTTTTTGGTAATATTCCAAAACCATTTTTTCTTGTCCAGGCATTCCTTTAATCTGCTTATTTATTTCTGAACTTACTTCTTCATCCGAAATTTTCAAATTGTTTTTTTCTCCCAATTCATTCAAAATTAATCCGATTTTAATTCTTGATTTTGCTAGCGCTTCATTGTCTCTCTTATATTTTTCTTTATCTTCTGTTTTTAGGTTTTTTGTTATTAAAGAAGTTTCTTGTTCAATCAAATTTTTTGGTATTTCAACCGAATGATTTTTTTCTAATTGATCTAAAATTTCTTTTTTTTGTTACAGAGTTTAAAGCTTGAGTGTATTGGCTTGAGATTTGTTTTTCAATTAACGCTCTCAAGTCGGTAATATTTTTAGCCCCCATCAATTTAGCAAGATTGTCATCAATTTTACTTTCAATTTGTTTTTTAACATTAAGAATTTTACATTTAAATATTGTATTTTTATTTGCTAGTTCTTTTTTAGGGTGATTGTTTGGTAAAATTGCTTTAACTGATTTAATTTCACCTTTTTTTACTCCAATTAGTTGTTCGTCAAACCCTTTTAAAAATAAATCTTTTCCAAGCTCAATTTGTACTCCTTTTCCCTCACTCCC